>JAJZCK010000002.1 GCA_021846125.1 Actinomycetes bacterium
TTCCCGATCCTCCGGCCCTCGACGATGCGAGACTGACGCACGCCGTCGTCGAGGCGGTCTCAGCAGTGTCCGTCCTCCCGGAGCGGTGGTCCATGAGCCGAAGTGCTCATCTCACCAGCCAGAGAGTGGACGGGAGACGACGACGGGGGACGGGGCGTCGCGGACGCTCCGTCCCCCGGGTCGCACCTCAGGCAGTCGTCCGGCGCTAGGCGCGAGCCTCTAGTCGCTGGATGAGCACCTTCAGCTCCTTGATCTGGGCGACGACGTGCACTCGCTCAGCCGCGAGCCTCCGCAGCCAGGCCACCGCCCGGACGTGCGCAGCGCCGTGCGTACGGGCGACGGAGCGCTCTGCTCCCCGCGTCGCTGCGATCACCCGTCCGAGCAGCTTCGCGTCGTAGGCGAGGTCCGCGCGACGCTTGACGAGAGCCACCCGCTCGGCCGCAGTGAACGACGGTGTCGCCTTGACGGAGACGACGACCCCCGCCGGCTGCTCGGTGCTCGGCGAGGTCGCCGCGCTCGGAGCCTCCGGAACTGCCGGTGGCACGAAGACGACCGGAGCCGTCGAGCCACCCGTGCTGCTCGTCGACGTCGAGCCACCCGTGCTGCTCGGTGACGTCGAGCCACCCGTGCTGCTCGTCGACGTGGCTGGCGGGTCCGTGTCCGTGAAGGTGACCTCTGTGATCGTCCCCTCGCCGATGACGAGGTTGACCGCCGACGTCGTGCCCGTGCTGCCGAGGGTTGGTGTCCCCGACACGACGGTCTCGCTCGTCAGCGTCGGCATGCCACCGACCATCTCGTTCACGTACGTGGGAATCGCACTGATCGACGACGTCGCGTTGCCCGTCGACGCGAGCTCGGTCACGGTCTGGACCGAGTTGTACGGGAAGAGCACCGGAGTGGTGCTGCCACCGACGATCGAGCAGGACCCGAGGGGCACGACGGTCGTTCCCGGCACTCCGGAGACGGTGAAGCTGAACGACGTGCCGTTGGGAGCCGGGCTTCCGAGGTCCTTGCAGATCTTGAGCGTTCCCGGATCTGCCGCCTCGTCGGCGAAGGTGACGATGGCCTCGTCACCCGGTGCTCCCGCCGCCGTGACAGGCGTTCCGAGCACGACGGAGATTGTCCGTCCCGTGATGCTCACGGAGCCCGGGACGACCGACTCTGCACCGGTCGCGACCATGCTCTGCACCTTCGTCCCCGCGACGATACCTTCCGTGACCGACACCGTGGTGCCCGGACGGTACGAGACCGGGTCCGAGCAGATCGGGTTGTCCCACGTCCCTGCCTGGAGGCTCACGGGACCAGCTGCCGTGTTGGGTCCCGCCGCACCACTCGCACTGAACGTGAAGGGGAACATCGTCGCCGACCCACCGGGCTCCGCGCCGTTCATCGCGTCCCAGACCTTGCAGACCTTGAGAGCGACGACGTCGTTGGTGTAGGTGACGTCGGTCTGCGTCGACGCGTCGGCGCTCGCCACGACCGTGGCAGTGGCCGTCCCGTTCGTCAGGTCAGGGCTGCCGGCGAGCTCGTTGCCCGAGCCGTTGAGCGTCGCCACGATCCCGGTCACGTAGAGGTTGGTACCACCCTCGGTTACCGTCACCTGGCCCGCGGGAACCTGCATCGCCGGGTTGCTGCACGCGCCGACGGGGACGGTCGTGGATGACGTGTACCCGTCCGCTCCCGTGACGTCGAACGAGTAGCTCCCCGTCAGGCCGGATCCGGCTGCAGCCTGCTTGCAGACCTCGAGGTAGCCGGTCACGGGGTCGTTCACGAAGGTCACCGTGTCGACACTCGTGCCCGCCGTCACCATGACGGTGGCGGTCCCGGAGGCGAGGTTCGACGAGGTGAGGTAGCTCTGGCCGGCGAGCTCGCTGATCGAGCCCACCTGGTACCACGACCCTGGCGTCTCGGTGATCGTGTGGCTACCAGCGGAGACGGAGATCTCGCCGCTGCACGTGCCCGCGGCGACCATCGTCGCGCTCGACAGCCCGGATATGTGGAACGTGAAGGAGGCCGTCGTGTCCATGGCGATCGGCGGAGTCGCGAAGGTCTTGCAGATCTCCACGTATCCGGTGGACGGATCACCCGGGGCCGCACTCGCCACGGTCGGCGCCACGAGGAACGACGCGGCGAGCGCCGTTCCCGTGAGCGCCGCCAGGATGGCCGCCGAGCCCCTCCTCAGCTCAAGATGGGGAATTCTCATATATGACTCCAATCCTTTTTGTCATCCGAGGTAAGGAGTTGCAACGGTCACGCTCGCGATCGCCGGGTGAGCACGCCCGCGAGGACGGCCGCCCGGCGAGGAGAGCCACGGATCGCGTCACCTCCTTCTCCTCCGGCGATCGGTCGCGCCGGCAGGCACCTGTGGCCGTCGGAGTGCGGACGGCCGCGCCGGGAGCTCCCGGGACGTCACGTCACCGGGATGCACCGCCGATACCGTGCCGCACACCTTCGACCAGTGTCCTCACCGGCGGCCAGAGCGGCCATGAGTCGATCTCCTCATTTCGAGCGCCATGACCGGCGCGTCGACGAGCACGGAGACGGACGCCGGGCGAGGCGCAAGAGTCGTTCGACTCATTGACGCCCGTGACGCGCACGACTAGCAGTGGGCCGCAATGGACCGTGCGCGCGTCGAGGAGCGATCCGTTCTTTCCCCTCCGGCATCGGCACCGCAGCAGCCCGGAGACCTGGACGCTCGAGAAGGGCAGGAGGCTTGTGCCCGGAGTGCCACCAGAAACCGCTTGAGCAGACACCGCTCGAGGCGTCTCCTCCCTCGGGCGCATCCCGCCGTCGTCGTCCTCGCTGCCTGCTGTGCGGCTCTGCTCCACCAGGACATGCACACGGGGCTCTCCGGCGACGTCTACTTCCACCTCGCCGCAGGGCGCTGGATGCTCGCCCACCACTCGGTCATCCGGCGTGACATGTTCTCCTACACTGTGCGCGGCCGGCCATGGATCGCCGACGAGTGGGGCTACGAGGTCGCGCTCGCCTGGCTCGTGCGAGCGCTCGGCCCGGTCTCCTTCTGGCTCGTCTCTGCCGGGAGCTGCTCGGTGGCGCTGCTTTTGTCGGCCGCGAGCTGGAGACGCATCGGGGCGACGGGGCTATGGATCGCGGCACTCGCGTGCGTCGCGACGTCCGGGCTGCTCGTCGGTCTAGCGCCACGTCCACAGGACCCGAGCTATGCGCTGTTCGCGGGCGAGCTGCTGCTGCTGCGCTGCGCGAGACGCGACCGACGATGGCTGCTCGCGCTCCCTCCTCTCCTTCTCGTCTGGGCGAACATCCACGGGAGCTTTCTCCTCGGTCTCGCCGTGCTGCTCCTCGAGATCCTGTGGTCCTGCCTCGCTACCTCGCACGCAGTCCGACAAGTGGCGCCCGCCCTGCCGACACGCGCGGTCGTCGCATCCACGGCCGGATCGGCTCTTGCGACCTTTGTCAACCCGCACGGACCCGCCCTGCTCGGCTATGCCCTCCACGTCGCGTCGTCAGGGCGGATCGCCGCTCTCGTCGAGGAGTGGCAGCCACCGGACTTCCATACCCCCCTCCTCCTCCTCCTCGTCGCCGGACCCGTTGCCTGGCTGCTCGTCACGCTCGGCCGCTCACGCGCCGCGCTCCACCTCGGCGACGTGACCCTTGCGGTGCTCCTGCTTCTCGCGACGCTCCAGGCGGTGCGCTTCCTCCCGTACTTCGTGCTCGCTTGGTGCGCTGCAGCGAGCCGATGGTCGCCGAGGAGGCCGGAGGGCATCTCGTCCTCGCGCCTCTCGCTCCCTCTTGCAGCCTGCCTTGCTGCCGGCCTGGTGATCGGCGGCCACATTCCACCCGGTGCACCGCTACGCGGGGGTGCGGCGGTCGACATGCCTGTCGGCCCGGCGTCCTTCCTGCTCCACCGACGCGGACGCGTCTTCACCACGTACTGGTGGGGCGACTACCTCGTCGACCTCGGTGTGCCGGTGTTCGTCGACGGCAGGACCGACCTGTACGCGGGGACAGGCGTGCTCGCCACCTACCTCGCTGTCGCGGACCTGACGGTCGACCCGGACACGGTCCTCGCCCGATATCGCGTGCGCTGGGTGCTCTGGGACGAGCACAGCGCGCTCAGCACGTTCCTCGCCGAGGATCCTCGGTGGAGAGCCGTCCTCCGCTCGGGCGACGCGGTCGTCTTCGAGCACCTCGCGAGGTAGTGACCGCGACGCCCTTCTTGCCGCTCAACAGTTGCCCGACGCGGTTCTTCCCTGCACAGAGGTTGCGTCCAGCGCACCCGACGTCGTGCAAAGCCGCGCTTCGAGAGGGCGGCCCGGCGTGGAGGGGACGAAGGCCACGGCGGTGCGACCGGACAAGCTCAGCACGGCCGAGAGGAGCACGGGCACCGACGCCCCGGGAATGCCCACCCAGACGACGCGAGGTGTGACGAGCGAGTCGACGGCGAGGCACGAGGTCCGAGGATCGAGGACGAATCCGGCCGGAGGTGCCATCGGGCAACCCGAGAGGCTAGAGAAGCCATAGCCGGCGGCGACCTCGGCAGCCATGGCCTCCGCACAGCCGAGCAGGCCCCCTGGGCAGCTAGCCGGCGACGAGGCGAGCGCTCCCGCCGCGGACAGCGCCGCGGCGTCCGCTGCGTCCTGCTCGTTCGTCGCGCTCTGCACCAGGTCACCGATGCCGACGACGAGCGCGACGCAGCCGACGAGCACGGAGAGGGAGAGCGCGAAGACGACGAGCACCGCACCGCCGTCGTGCCGAGCCCCGGCACCGCGCACCCCCCGCCACCGGGTCGCCGCCGACCGCCTCCGTGCATTTGTAGCACGTGCCATGCTACGACGCGCCGCAGCCAGCGAGGCCGTACGGATTGTAGGTCTCTAGATCGACGGTGACGCCGGGATCCTCTGCGAGCATCTCGCTCCTCGCCGTCAGCACGATAGGTGGAAGCAGATCTGTGACTCGGATTGCCGTGACCGAGGCGCAGACGACGACGAGATACCGGTTCGCTGCAGCGCCTCCGCCGGCGCCGGCACTTACCAGCTCCATCCCGACCTCGGGTGGTCCAGAGCCGTCCGAGCCGACCGGAACCCCGACGAGGCTGGCGATCTCGCAGAGCATGGACTGCGTCCCCGTGACGATCGGACCGCTGCCGGGCGGGGGTGGCTCGCCGCTCAAAGCCGTGCAGCTCGCCGGTGCGCCAGCGGTGTCGTCGACGCTCGCGAGACGTGCGCCCGTCTGGACTGCGTTGCGCAGGGACGACCAGCCCGCGAACGCCAGGCCGAGCTCGATCATTCCGAACAACATGAGCGCAAAGATGGGAAGCACGAGCGCGAACTCGACGAGAGCAGCGCCGCCGTCGCCACTCCTGCCACCACGCCGGGCGCGCCGGTATGCGCTCATCTCACGATCGTCCGGTAGATCTCGATCGCCGCAGGCCCGACGACGACGACGAACAGCGACGGCAACACACAAAACACGAGTGGGAACAGCATCTTCACCGGCGCCTTCTGGGCGAGCTCCTGGACGTGCTGGCGCTGCGCGATCCGGATCTCCTCCGCTTGACCCCGCAGGATCGACCCCACGGACACGCCGAAGGTCTCTGCCTGGACGAGCGCCATGAGGAACGAGCGGAGCTCGGCCACGTCCGTCCTCGTGTCGACGCCTTCGAGCGCGTCCCGGCGAGCCACCCCCATGCGCACCTCGCCGAGAAAGCGCGAGAACTCGTCGGCAAGCGGCCCGGCGGCGCGATGGGACGCCCGCCGAATTGCCTGGTCGAAGCCGAGACCGGCCTCGACGCCGATCATGAGGAGCTCGACGAGAGCCGGCAGGTCGTGGCGTATCCTCTCCTGGCGCGCCGAGGCCCTCCGGTTGACGAGCGCCTCCGGGCCGAGACCGAGCAGCACGAGCGCTGCGAGGAACACGAGGAGCCGATCTACCTGGGGAAGGGGCGAGAGGCGAGTGATGACGAACGCACACGGCACCAGGCATGCCGACACCATGCGCTCGACCAGGAAGCGGTCGAGGTCCGCCACGCGGTCCCGACCACCCAGCGTGAGACGGCGCCGGGTGCTCGCGAGGTACGTCGCGGGGAGGAGACGTCGCAACGGTCGAGCGGCCGCAGACGCGGCGGCGTCGACCCGGACGACGAGGTAGCGGCGAGCGCGCCGCGCGCCGTCGGGACCAGGTGAGCGCCGACGCGGTCCAGACGTCGCAGCCTTCAAAGTCGACACGACAGCCCGGCGTCGCATCGTCGCCAGCCGGAGCAGCACCGCTACAGCGAGAGCAGCCGTCACGGTGACCGCGACGACGATCATGCGTGCCACGTCAGGCCTCGACGCGCACGATGCGGTGCATCCACGCGAAGCCCACTACCTCGAGCACTATTGCGCTCGACAGCATCACCTTGCCGGGAAAGCTGTGCACGAGCTCGAGCGCATAGGGACGGTTGACCGCGAGGATGAACGCGCCGAGGGCCGGTGGGAGCACGCCGAGCACGTACGCGCTCATCCGGCCCTCGGACGTCAAGGTGCGCACCTCCCTGCGGAGCCGGAGCCGCTGCTGCATGGTGGCTGCGAGCGTGTCGAACAACGCCGCGAGGTTGCCTCCGGCCTCCTGCTGGATGCGCACCGCCGCGACGCTCTCGGCGAAGTCGCCGTTGCCGATGCGAGATGCCGCGTCCTCGAGCGCATCCTCCACCGGACGACCGAGCATCGCTTCGGCGAGCACGCGCTGCAGCTCAGACCTCGACGGCTCTCGGAGCTGCTTCGCGACGGCGTCGAGTCCCTGGAGGAGCGAGAAGCCGGCGCGCAACGAGCTCGCCGTCAGCTTGAGCACGTCCGGCAGCTGGGACGCGAACAGTCGAGCGCGGCGCTCCACCATGATCCGAAGCGTTGCCGGAGTCCCCACGAGGGTGACCACGACCACGACCACGGCGCCGAAGAGACCCGAGAGGATCCAGGCAGTCGCCGCCAGGAGGACGCCGAGGACGAGCCATGCGACGACGACCTCGCCCACTTCGACGCGGCTTCCCGAACGCTCGAGCATCCCGGCGAGCCAGCGTCCCGGACGCGCGCGCACCACTGCCTCGCCGATCGCACGCGAGAGCCTCCGGAGGGGCGGGAGGGCGAGGACGTCCGGCAGGGGAGCGGGACGAGCCCGGGAGGGGACGACGCGGTAGGGGTCGACGATGGCGACGAGGCTCGGCCGCCGGCGCCGGCTCGACAACGACCACGCTGCACCGGCCAGGAGAGAGACGGCACCCGACGCGACCGCTACGGCGCCTGCCGGGCTGACCGCCTGCTCGAGCCGGTGCACGGTGCGACCCACCACGGACCACGCTCCGGCGAGAGCTGCGGCGTCGATCGCAGCGGGCATCATGGTCCGGACGCGCCCGTCACGAGCGCCCGGCCGAGGACCATGCGTGACCGGACGACCAGCGAGACCGATCGACGTCGAAGACTGCTGGATCGACGGCGACGCCGCGGTCCGCGAGCCGGTCGGCGAGCTGGGGCCGCAAGCCTGTCGCGCGAAGCGACGACGGCAAGTGCCCGTCAGTGCCGGTCGCCGCGCGGTAATCGGTCACGAAGACGTCCTGCAGCAGGATCACGTCTCCCTCCATGCGCCCCACCTCGGTCACCTGTGTCACCCGGCGCGCCCCGTCGCGAGTGCGCGCGAGATGGACGATGAGGTCGAGCGCCGACGACATCTGCTCCCGGACCGCACGCACCGGGAGGTCGAAACCCGCCATCAAGGTCATCGTCTCGACACGCGACAGAGCATCGCGGGGACTGTTTGCATGAACAGTGGTAAGTGATCCTTCGTGACCCGTGTTCATTGCCTGGAGCATGTCGAGCGCCTCGCCGGCTCGGCACTCCCCGATGACGATCCGGTCCGGCCTCATGCGGAGCGCGTTACGTAGAAGGTCCCTGATCGTCACCTCACCCTTGCCCTCGGTGTTGGGCGGGCGTGCCTCGAGCGCGACGACGTGCTCCTGGCGGAGCTGGAGCTCCTTCGCGTCCTCGATCGTGACGATCCGCTCGTCAGGCGGAACGAAGGACGAGAGGACGCTCAAGAGCGTCGTCTTGCCCGTGCTCGTCCCGCCGGCCACGAGGATGTTCGCCTTCCCCTCGACGCAAGCCTGCAGGAGCTCTGCCACCTGAGCCGTCAGCGTGCCGCAGCCGATGAGGTCCTCCAAGGTGAACGGGTCGGCGGCGAACTTGCGGATCGTGAGGAAGGGACCGCCGACGGCCAGCGGCGGAAACACGGCGTTCACCCTGGAACCGTCGGGAAGTCGCGCGTCGACCATGGGTGAGGCCTCGTCGATGTGGCGACCCACCTCGGCGACGATCCGAGCGACGATATGGCGCAGGTGTGCCTCGTCGAGAAAGGATGTGCTCGTCGGGACGATCCTGCCGTTGCGCTCCACGTAGACGTGACCGGGCCCGTTGACCATGATCTCGCTCACTGTCGGGTCGTGGACGAGACGCTCGAGCGGCCCGAAGCCGAGGACGTCGTCGGCGATCGATTCGGCGAGCCGCGCCATCTCGCCGGCCGAGAGCGGCGCGGTCTCGAGCCGGAGAGCGGTCTCGACGACCTTCTCGACCCGCGCACGCAGCTCCCGCGGGTCGGCCCGGTTCGCGTAGAGAACGGGTCCCAGCTCGGAGACGACCTTGCGGTGGACGCGTGCGCGTGCCGTGTCGAGCACCCCGGAACGCGGGTCGGCGACGCTCGCCTCCTCCTGGAGCCGGACATAGAGGCCGGGCGCGGCGCCCGGCACGACCCGTGCGTGACCTGGCGATCGCTCGACGCCCGTCAACGGATGCCCCCCTCGACTCGTGCGCCGTTGCGACAGCGGGCGAGCACGAGATCGGCGAGCTGGTTCACCTGCCCCGCGAAACGCGAGCGCGGGTACTCGAGGACCGCGGGTACGCCCTGGTTGACCGACTGGGGCACGAGCGCCTCGGACGGAAGCGTCAGGTCGACCTTTCTCTCGAGCGCCCGCTCCACGTCGCGCACCGCGAGGTGCACGTGCGAATCCGCCCTGTTGAGCACGAGGAGGAGCCGCTCGTCAGGCAGCTGCAGCAGCTCGAAGGCCTGGAGACCAAGACGGGCGTTCTTCACCGACGGCACGTCCATCGCGACCATGAAGGCAACCGTGTCGCTCACCGCAAGAGCCTGCAGGACCACCTCGCTCAGGTGTGGTGGCGTGTCGATGACGACGTGACCGAACATCTCGCGCAAGAGCCCGAGCACGTGGAGCATCGAGTCGGCACTCACCTGGTCTCCTTCCGACGGCGACGTCGGGGCGGCGAGCACGTGGACCCCGCTGCGCTCGTGGCAGGCGAGGAAGCTCCGGAAAAGCGACTCGTCGAGCAAGGGGCCGGCCGACACGGCGTCGCTCACGGTGTGCACGGGTTGGAGCCGGAGCATCACACCGATGTCGCCGAACTGCAGATCGAGGTCGAGGACGACGACCGACGTCGCTGACCGGCGGGCGAGCGCCGCCGCCAGGTTGACCGCGACGACCGACTTGCCGACGCCCCCCTTCGGGGAGAACACGCTCGTGACCCACGACCCCTCGGCCTGGCGCGCGCTCGCATCCCTCGCACCTGCCGTGCTGAGCTCGTTCTCGAGCCTGTAGAGCAGCTCGACGACGGCGGGGGTGAGCTGGGTCTCGGCATGGGCCAGCTCGATCGCGTCGTCGATGCCCGCCCGCAGGGCGTGGCGGAGCAGCTGCGGCGTCATCTGCCCGACCACGAGGATGGCACCGAGACCGGGCCCGGACCTCGTGAGCGCCCCGACTCGGTCGAGAACGTCCTCGGCTGCCTGCGACGGGCCGAGCACGACGACCACCCGTCCGCCCGGCGTGAGGCGCGCCGGATCGAGCTCGTCGAGACTCGAATAGGAGTACGCCTCGGCAGGCGCGGGGACCGCCCGCGACAACCGGTAGAGGATCTCCGGGCTCTCCTCGACCACGAGCACGACCCGTCCCGTGACGGGCGACACGAACCCGTCGTCCGGCGCGCCGCGCCGCGCGCCACCGACTCGCGCCATCTGCCTCACCGCTCGTCCCCTCGCAGACCCGTCGCGCGATCCCGTTCACGCATCGGAGCGCTCCGTCCTCGTCTTGCCCGCTGGCGGACGGGGTACGCGCATGTCAAGAGACACAGGTCGGAGGGCGTCCAGCAGCTCCGTCTGGGAGTGCGCACCCAACTTCTGGAAGATCGCCTTCAGATGATTGCGCACCGTGTAGGGGCTCAGGTAAAGGGTGCGTGCGATGGACGAGACGCGCCGGCCGTCGACGAGGAGCTGGAGCACGTCCCGTTCCCGCCGCGTGAGGGTCCCGATGCCCGAGAAGGGAGTCCAGGCGAGCGCGGGATCGCTCGATCCTGCGAGGACCGCGCCGTCGGGACGCGCTGCCGGCGACTGCGGCGCTGTCCTGGCCACGTCGGGCTTGAACAGCCAGACCACGTTTCGCACGCCACGCGGCCCGGCAAGAACGCCAATCGTGACCTTCGCGCAGACCCTGCGCCGGTCCGCCGCTGTCAGCTCGAGCCACGTCGAGGCGGCACCGGGCACCTCGCCTGCGAGAAGCTGGGTGACACGTTCGAGGACCAGGAGGTAGTGCGCGCTCTGGTCCGGAGCTACATAAGGAGGCGGAGCCGCAGTTCCGAGCGGCAGGCAGGCGTCCACGCCGACGAGCGCGTTCAACGCCGGGTTCGCATAGACGCGGTGCCCGCGCGCGTCCAGGACGAGAACGCCGTCACTCGACTCGTCGAAGATCGCCCTCGCCGGCAGGTCGGACGTGGAGCGTCTGGTCCGCGCCGTGCCGCCGGTCAGAAGCACATCTCCACCCGCGTCACGCATAGCCCAAGAGTGGCCCTGCCGTACAAGGCAAACAACGTCAAAATTGATGAACGACAACGGCACGCAGTGGTCGCGGTGGCACGAGCGCCGAGCAGCCAGGGTCTCGACGGCCCGCCTACGCGGAGCACTCCGGCAGCGTCCGGTCCGCGTGCACCGATGCCCGCGCGCCCCCGGCAGGACTCGAACCTGCGACCGTCTGCTTAGAAGGCAGCTGCTCTGTCCGGCTGAGCTACGGGGGCATTGCAGTACTGTTGCACACCGGCGACGGATGGCCAACCGTGCGCGGTGACGCTGGCGAGGCGCGTGCAGCAGCTGCCGTCGGATGCTCCGAGAGCGCCCGCTTCGGTCGGGCCTTGGCAAGGAGGGCAGTCAGTGCTCGCACGGATCGAGGTCGGCATCGACTGCAGCGACCCCGTCGGGCTCGCGCCATTCTGGGCTGCCGCTCTCGGCTACGAGGTCGGTGACCTGGACGCCGACGGCACCTACCTCGACCTCGTCCCGCCGGAAGCGGGAATGCCCGTCGTCTACCTGCAGCGGGTAGCCGAGCCGAAGGTCGTGAAGAACCGCGCCCACCTCGACCTGTTCTTCGCGGACCCCGAGACTGCCGTGGAGCGCCTCGCCGGGATCGGCGCCACCCGCGTCGGCGCACCGCGCACCGGCTCTGACGGCGGCTGGTGGCAGGTGATGCTCGACCCGGAGGGCAACGAGCTGTGCGTGTGCAGGGACGACGCGTCGCACGAGGTCTAGGACGTTCCGCCCACATTCGACGCCGAGTTGGAAGCGACGCCCGTTCCGGGACGGCCACGCGTTGTGCCATGCTAAGAGGAGTCCACGCAGCCGGTGGTTGCGTGGCCGTGGTGGCCGTAGCTCAGTTGGTTAGAGCGCCAGGTTGTGGCCCTGGAGGTCGGGGGTTCAAGTCCCCTCGGTCACCCCGAACGCTGCGACCCGCCATGTGGGCGGCGGCCAGGTGGTACGCGGAGCGGCTACGATCTGCGTCGCGCGCCTCTAGCTCAACTGGCAGAGCATCGGACTCTTAATCCGCAGGTTCTGGGTTCAAGTCCCAGGGGGCGCACCGCGAAGGTCCTGGGAGACAGGAGCAGGGCGACTGCCTCGCCGCTCTCGGCAGGAACGTGAACGAGCAGCTCGTCGTGGGGGCAAAGCACGATGCGCGCGCCGAGGCTCGCGCATCGTGCGCGGACCGTCACCGCCCATATCTTCAACAGCTCAGCTGGCGCTCCCTGGATGACCGCGTTGCGCCCGTAGCGGCCTCCGGCCGCGACCTCGCCACGGGACTCGAGCCCGCGCGCGGTCTCCGTGGCAGCCGGGGCCGCCATGCGCACGAGCCGCCCTCCGTAGGTGCGCAGGTCCCGACCCTCCTCCGCGGCGTGGTCAGCGCGGTCGAGATAGCCCATCGCAACCGGGTATGCCGCCGCCGGACCGCGCAGAGCGAGAGCCCTGTTGCAGCTCGTCTGGCCGTATATTGCCCCGAGGACGGCCACCTTCGCGGCCTGCCGATCAATCCCGCGCTGCGCTGCCACGGGCGCGTAGAGGTCGCCGTCGAGAGTCGCCCCCCCTGAGCAGCGACTTGACCTGGACCGTGCTGCGCAGGTCGACCGCACTCCCCGGCGGTGCGTACCGGAGCACCTCCGCGTCGCGGCGCGCCCGGGCCGCGATCGCCTCGGTCTCGCCGGACGGTCGGGGCCCGACGAAGCCGGCGACGCGGCTCCCGGGATCGGGATCGTCCGTCGGCTCTACGAGCCCTCGCCCGACGGCCGGGGCTCGTCCTCGGACTCGAGCTCGGCGAGCAGGTCCCGGGCCTCGACGAGCGACGACGTGAGGACGCTTCTCGCCGCGTCGAGCAGGTCGAAGAGCGCCGGGTTGCTCACCGAGTAGAGGACGCTCGTCCCGTCCTTGCGCGCCTGGACGAGGTTTGCCCGTCGCATGATGCCGAGCTGTTGGGAGAGGTGGGAGGATTCGATCCCGACAGCCAGGACGAGGTCGCCGACAGACCTCTCCCCGTCGCGAAGGACCTCGAGGATCCGGATGCGAGCGGGGTGGCCGAGCGTCTTGAACAGCTCGGCCTTGACCTGGTGGATCGGCGTCGTCACGACGGCCACTCGCCCTCTCGCGAACCAGCGGCACGACCCTGCGGGTGCGTGGTGCCCGGGTCGGCACGAAATGCTAGCGGGCTCGCCAGAGCGTCGACCGCCCACCGCCGGTGCGGCCGCTCCACCATTGCGGCGCTCACAGGTCGTTTCCCGCGTACGAGAGGTTGAAGCTCTTGTTCGCTAGCGGGAAGTCCGGGACGATCGTATCGGCGAGCGCAATCGACAGCGCCGGCCAGGTGAGGAACGACGGGTCGACGATCTTCACCCGGGTCAGCCTTCCTGCTCCATCGACCTCGACCCGGTGAACGACGCTCCCCCGCCAGCCCTCGACGATGCCCGACCCGTGGCTCGCGCCGGCCTCACCCCGCCGGGGGCCCGACGCCGACAGCCGACCGTCTCCACAGACGAGGCTCGTGAGCAGAGACAGCGAGGTGTCCACCTCGTGGCAACGAACACGGAACCTCGCGAGCACGTCACCGGCGTCGTCGTGGGCCGGGGCGAAGCCTGCAGGTGGATCGACGAACGGGTGGGCCACGCGCGCGTCGAGAGTCAGACCCGAAGCCCGCGCGACGACGCCGAGCACGCCGACCTCCTCGGCCTCGCGGTTGCCGAGCACAGCGGTCCCGAGGAAGCGGTCCATCACGACGGCGCTCCCCGTCGCCAGGTCGACGACCTCGCGGAAGCGCTCGCCTATCTCGCGCAGCTCGTCGAGGTTCGGTAGCCTGCGCAGCTCTGCACCCCCGACGACAACGCCGCCACGGAGCAGCCTGTGGCCCGTCACCTCCGCGTTCAGCCGGAGGAGCCGCTCACGCAAGGTGAGAGCGCGAGCGTTCGCCAGCCCGAAGCCCACGTCGTTGCACATCGCTCCGACATCTGCCACGTGGTTGTAGAGCCGCTCCAGCTCGACGAGCACCGCCCGCAGCTCGCCGGCTCTCGCGGGGACTTCGATCCTGCACGCCTCTTCGACCGCGAGGCAGTAGGCGAGACCGTGGCCGACCGCGCTGTCGCCAGAGACCCGCTCGGCGAGCTCCATCCCGGCCCGCGCCTCGCGCCCTTCGAAGAGACGCTCCACGCCCTTGTGGGTGAACCAGAGGCGCGCCTTCATCCGCACGATCGTCTCGCCGACGACGGAGAACCGGAAGTGGCCGGGCTCGATGAGCCCGGCGTGGACAGGACCGACCGGTATCTCGTACACGCCACGCCCTTCGACCTCGACGAACGGGTACGGGCTGGCGTCGTCGACCATCGCCGGGGCTCGGCTCGCGTCGTGGCGCATCGGATACCAACCCGTCGGCCAGTGTTGGTGGAGCACGAGACGTCGTGGCATGGGATGGCCGAGCGGCTCGATTCCGAACAGGTCCCGCATCTCGCGCTCGAAGCGGCTCGCCGGGAACGAGAGCGCCGCGAGCGACGGGACGGTCGGATCGCGGCGGTCGAGCTCCACGTGGACCTCGACGCGCCTGTCGGGAGGGCCACTCGTGAAGAGATAGACGACACGAAGTCGCCCGGGGGCGTCGTGGGCACCGACCAGTGCCAGCCGACACCCGCTCGCGAGCAGCGATGCTGCCGCGCCGGCCAGCTCGCCGGGTGACAGCTGCAGCACCGTGCGGCCGGCGCCGGGCTCCCCGCTAGGGACGTGGCGGCTCACAGTGCCACCGTCTTGGCTGCAGCCCGCAGGAGCGGAGCAAGCGGCCACGCGAGCATGCCGAAGAGCGCGCAAGCGACGAGCGCAGCGACGAGCGGCACGACCACGATCCCCGGCGTCCTCGACGCGTGCTCCCCCGGGCCGACCGGACCGAGGAGCAGATGGCGCCCGTGAGAGGTCATCGCGGCGAAGACCACCACCATGCACGCGAGAGCGACGCCCGCGGCCCAGCCGAGCCCGACCTCGACCTCGGCACGGATCATCCCGAGCTCGCTCACGAACAGGCTGAACGGAGGAAGGCCGAGGAGAGCCACGAGTGCGAGCCCGAAGACAGCGCCGAGCGCCGGACGCCGGGCCAGGAGGGCCCTCACCTCTCCGATCTCACTCGTCCCCTCGGTCGACAGGATCTCGCCCGACGACAAGAACAACACGGCCTTGGTCAATCCGTGGCCCAGGACGTGCAAGAGAACTGCCGCTATCGCGAGCGGTGTGCCTGCCGCCGCGCCGAGCGCGATGAGGCCCATGTGCTCGATGCTCGAGTACGCGAGCATCCGCTTGTAGTCGTGTTGGGCGATCAGCAGCGACGCCGCGACGACGAGCGAGAGCAGTCCCACGATCACGAGCAGCAAGCGGGGGAAGCCTGGACCGAGCGCACCGTCTGCCACGGCCTTGAACCGCAGGAGCGCGTAGAACGCGACGGTCAGGAGAACTCCCGACATGAGAGCGGAGACCGGAGCGGGAGCCTGGCTGTGGGCGTCGGGAAGCCAGCTGTGCATCGGGGCGAGACCCACCTTCGTGCCGTACCCGAGCACGAGCAGCGCCGTCGCGAGGCGCATCACTCCGTGGTCGAGATGGTGCGACTCGGCCACGAGCGACGTCCAGTCGAGACTTGCAGGCGCGTGGACGTGGGAGCCCGCGTGCAGTGCGGCGAGATAGACGAGCACGGTGCCGAGGAATGCCGTCGCGATGCCGACCGAGCAGATGGCTATGTACTTCCACGACGCTTCGAGGGCCCTGCGGGTGCCACGGTGGCCGACGAGGAATGTGGTTGCGATCGTCGTCGCCTCGATCGCAACCCACGTCAGCGCGAGATTGGCTGCCAGGACTGCGAGCAGCATCGCGGCCAGGAACGCTTGGACCAGCACGCCGTAGAGCGAGGCATGACGACGGCTGCAGCGACCTGCTTCGATCTCAGCGTCGAGGTAGCGCACGCTCTGCCAGCAGGCCAGCGTGCCCACCAGCCCGACGACCACGACCATGACGGCGCTGAGAGCGTCGACTCGCAACGCGCCGTCGACGGTCGTGACCGAGGAGCCGTGGAGCACCCTCGTGGCAAGCGCTGCCCCACACGCCGACACGACCACCATCGCCCAACACCCGAGCCAGCCGACCGACCGGCGCCAGGGGACGAGCCCCGAGAAGAAGCTCACGGCGAGGGGTGCGGCGAGCACGGCGAGGACGAGCATCAGTCGTGCAGCTCCTGGAGCTCGTCGAGGTCGAGCACCCCGTAACGCGAGCGAATCTCGGAGCCGAGCACCCGGAGCACGACGACGACGAGAAGGACGTCGAGGGAGGCGCCGAGCTCGACGACGAGCGGAAAGCCGCCTGTGGCGAGGAACGCGACGAGCGCGATCCCGTTGTCGACGAGCAAGAGCCCGACGATCTGCGAGACCGCCTTCTTTCGGATCGCCATCGCGAGCACGCCGATCAACACGGTCGCCAGTCCCAGTGGGACGAGTCGCCCGGTAGCCGTCGGGACGAGCGCGACGACCGGGCCCGACACCGCGAAGGCGAGCAGGGTGAGCGCCCCGGCCGCCACGAGCGATGCCGGTACGTTCACGAGCGGCGAGAGCTCACGGCTCGTCGGGCCACGTGGGACGACTCGCATCAAGACTGCAGGAATCGCCGCGCCCTTCTCGGCGACGACCACGAACGACACCACGACGAGCGCTCCGTCGTGCTGGCGCAAGCCGAGGACGAGCGCGACGCCACCGAGCGCGACGCCTTGTAGCGCCAACACCCTGATGATCGCGGCGAGGGACCGGCGCCACAGCGTGACCACTGCGCACACGAGAACGACGCCGGCACCGAGGTCCAGCATCGCGACATAGCCGGACCGGCTCACCGGGCGACCAACGCGGTCACCACGCCGAGCAGCGCCAGCACGAACGCTCCGGCGAGCAGCTCCGGCAGGCGGAACAACCGCAGCTTCGCCGTGAAGACCTCGAAGGTCGCTATCGCGATCCCGGCGAGGACGACCTTCGCCGCGAGCGCAACTGCTCCGACCACCAGCGACGCCATGCCGCTGGCTGTCGCGATGCCCCACGGCACGGACAGGTTCACGAGCAGACCGAGCAGGAGGGCGAGGCGCATCGACTCGCCGACCGTGACAAGCGCTAGATCCGGTCCGGAATGCTCGAGAACCATGGCCTCGTGGATCATCGTGAGCTCGAGATGCGTGCTCGGGTTGTCGACCGGCAGGCGGCCGCTCTCGGCGAGCACGACGACGACGAACGCGGCCAGCGCGAGGATCCTCCCAGGGCTGGCTATCACCTGCGGGTTCGAGAGCCCATCCCGGACGAGAGCCGGGAGGTTCGAGGTGTGCGCCGGTATGGAGAACGCGAGGACAGCGACGAGCAGTGCCGGCTCCGCCAGGGCCCCGATGGTCGTGGCCCGGCTCGCTCCCATCCCGCCGAATGGTGTCCCGGTGTCGAGCGCAGCGAGTGCCAGGAATACCGAGCCGAGCAACAAGACGAAGACGACCCCAAAGAAATCCGTGCTCTGCCCGAGCGCAGGGCGAGTCGTAAGGAGAGGAGCAGTGCCGGCCACCATCACCGACGTCGAGATCAGTACGATCGGCCCAGCTGCGAACAGCCAGCTCCCGCACTGCGGCCGGATCCGCTGCTTGGCGAAGAGCTTGCGGACGTCGAGCAACGGCTGGCGCACCGGAGGTCCGACGCGCCCCTCGAGACGGCTGCGTGTCTTGCGCATGAGCCCGAGGAGCAGCGGGCCACCTACGCCCACCACGAGGATCTGGGCGCCCGCGACGAGAACGGCTCCGGCGACGTCGGGAGGAGCTGTCATGCGAGGACCACGAGCACCACGAGCAGAGCGACGAGGCCGTAGCCCAGGTAGCGGTGGACGCTGCCGTTCTGCAACGCCCGGGCACGGCTCCCCCACCACCGGACAGCCCTGATCGCTGGGCGGTACGCGACGCGCTCCACGACGTCACCGACGGAGCTGCGGTACGCGACCCTCTCGACGAAGAAGCGGGACTCTGCGACATGGCTCACGGTCACGTCTCTGTCTGGCCGGAGCACGTCGTCGAACACACGCTCGAGCGGCTCGGCGAACGACGCCGCGGTGTACTGCATGCGCGGCGTCAAAAGCTCACGCCCACATGCCCAGCCTTCGGCTACGCGGCGCTTGGGTCGCCGCCGGACCAGGTCCCGCGTGCCCACCGCGACCCCGGCGACGAGAGCCAGCCCGACGGCCGTCCACGCGGGGGCGAGCACGCCGTGCAGTCCCGACAGCTCCAGCTCAATCCCGCCACGAAGCACGCTCGATCGCCCGCCAGCGACGACCGTAGCGGCCGCGCGCTCGAGGTACGGGACGACGAGCATGGGTGCGACACCGAGCACCATGCAGAGCGCAGCGAGCAGGCCGGCGCCGATCTGCATGCCGTGCGGCACCTCGCGCGCCGCCTCGGCCCCGGGCGATCGAGGACGACCGAGGAGGCCGACGCCGATCGCCTTGACGAAAGCCACGACAGTCAGTCCCCCCGTCAAGGCGAGCGCCGCGACGGCGACCGACACGACCACGCCGACCACGGCGCCCGACACTTCGAGCCCGTGCAGCAGGCTCTGGAAGAGGAGCCACTCGCCGACGAAGCCGTTGAGCGGTGGAAGTGCTGCGACGGCAAGCGCTGCGACGACGAACACCGCCGTCGTGACGGGCATCCGCCGCACCAAGCCCCCGAGCCGGTCCAGCTCGCGCGTGCCGGTGGCTGCCTGGATCGAGCCGACGGAGAGGAAGAGGCTCGCTTTGAACAATGCGTGGTTGACGACGAGCAGCAACGCGGCGACCATCGCGAGGGCTCCGAGCGTCTGGTGGCGGCCGTCGGCGAGCAGCCCCGAGACGCCGACGGCGACGAGGACGAGACCCATGTTGTCCGTGGTCGAGTACGCGAGAAGGCGCTTCAGGTCACTTGCCGCCGAGGCCTGCAGCGCGCCGTAGAGGGCAGATACGACGCCGAGGGCGACGACAGCGGTCCACCACCAGCTCGGCCCGCCTCCGAGCAGGCGGTCCCCGACGAGCAGGATCCCGTAGATGCCGAGGTTGACCATCGCGCCCGACATGAGGGCCGAGACCGGGCTCGGTGCCTCCGGATGGGCCTTAGGAAGCCAGACGTGCAAGGGGACCACCCCCGCCTTCGAGCCGAAGCCCACCAGAGCCAGCACCAGCGCGACGTCGCGTACTCCCCCGGGGAGATGGCCGGCTTGGGAGCGGATGGCAGCAAAGGAGTGCCCTCCTGCGTGCGCCGACACGAGCACCATCGCGAGCACGATGGATGCCGCGCCCGCGTGGGTCATGACCGCGTACCACTGCCCGGCGCTGCGCGTCTCCTCGCGCCGATCCTGGTCGACGAGGACGAGCAGCAGCGACGACAGAGCCATCAGCTCCCATGCGACGAGGAACGTGACCGTATCGCCCGCTTCGAGGACGACGAGCATGCTCGTGACGAAGACGGGCACGACGCACGACGCGGCACGGGACGAGAGGCCGTGGTGCGCGTATCCGGGCCAGTAGACGCACACTGCGATCGCCACCACCGCCGTCACCGACACGAGCACGGCCCCGAGCTGACCGAGGACAAGGCCCGCCCCGGTCAGCGGCAGGATCTCGGCCGTACGCACAGCGACGGGATGCCCGGAGCCGAGCACGTCGACAGCGACGACGATCGCGGCGACGCACGCCGCCGCGGTCAGGGCTGCAGCCACGCGCACCCGGATGTTCCGGGGGGCGAGCCCACCCGCGGCGGCTGCCGCGGCACCGAGCGCCACCTCGAGGACGAGGACCGCGCCGCTCACCGACCCGTCAGGCCCCGGAGCGCGTCGACGATCGCGCCTGGGCTCGGCGGGCAGCCTGCCACGTGAACGTCGACTGCCAGCACGTCGCCCACCGCACCCTCGACGCCGTACCCGCCGTGAAACACCCCGCAGTCTCGAGCACAGTCCCCGAGCGCCACGACGAGCCTCGGCTCGGGCATCGCGTCGAACGTCTTCGCGAGCGGGCGCGCCATGTTCCTCGTGACCGGGCCGGAAACGAGGAGCGCGTCGGCATGGCGCGGCGACGCGACCAGGCGCGCTCCGAAGCGCTCTGCGTCGTACACGGGCCCGAACGCGGAGACGACCTCCATCTCGCAGCCGTTGCACGACCCGGCGTCGACGTGACGCAGCTGGACCGATCCACGAAGGGTGCTCGCCGGCACCCGCGCCTGCTCGAGATCGGACCGCCGTCTCGCCGTCTCGGTCACGCGACCAGGACGCAAGATCGTCCGCGCACCAGACCAGAAGGACATCAGCGTTCCTGCCCCGGTCGGTCCGGGCGGTTCACGCCCGGCTCCCCGGCTGCACGACCCATTTACATGACAAATCCGTCACCTTGCCAGATTGACATATAATAGATCTGGTTGCAAGGTGGAGAGCGCTGTGGAGGACTGGGTGCGCGAGCAGGAGGTGGGGACATGGCCGATCTGATCGAGCTCGTCGTCTGCGAGGGAGACGAGACAGGGCAGGAGCTGCTGGAACAGGCATTGCGAGTGCTTGACGAGCACGTGCTCGGGATCCCGATCACCACGCATCGCTTCGACCTCTCGCTGGCGAACCGACGGCGCACGAGCAACGGCGTGGTCCACGACGCAGCCACTGCGATGCGTGCCGCAGGCCTCGGCTTGAAGGCGGCGACGGTGACTCCACCTGGAATCGGCGACGTCGGCTCGCCGAACCGGATACTCAGGGAGGGCGTGGGCGGATCGGTCATCGTGCGCACCGGCCGCAGGATCCCCGGAGTCACGCCTCTCGCACCGATCGTCCACCCGATCGTCGTCGTGCGCATGGCGGTGGGGGATGCGTACGGGGCGCAGGAGTCACGGTCGGGGACACCGGGGAGCGTCGAGGAGGAGGCACTCCGAACGGAGCGCATCACTCGCAGGACGTGCCGCGCCGTGGCCGAGTTCTCGTTCCGGAGTGCCGCCGCAACCGGTGCTTGGGTCTACGGCGGTCCGAAGTGGACCGTATCGGCAATCTACGAGGGCCTCCTCAAAGAGGAGATGGACGCGGCCGCGGCGCGGCACCCCGACGTCACCTACCGGCCGGTCCTCGTCGACGCGGCCTACGCAGGGCTGCTCACCGAAGCAGCGGAGCACGCGCTCGTGATCCCCGCACTGAACCGTGACGGCGACTGCCTCTCCGACCTCGTGCTCGGGCTCTTCGGCTCGATCGCGGGGGCCGAATCGGTCCTGCTGGCACTCGACGACGAGCTGCGGCCCGCCGTCGCTATGGCGGAGGCTCCCCACGGCACCGCTCCCTCGCTGCAGGGCAAGGACGTCGCCAATCCGATGGCGATGCTGCTCGCCTGCGCCGCGGTCCTGGACCACGCGTCGGCTCGGGGCAATCCGGACGCCGGAACGGCTGCGCACGCTATCCGCGAAGCGACGCTCGGCGCTGCCGCGGCTGGAGTGAGGACCTTCGACCTCGGCGGCAGTGCCACGACCACCGAGGTCGTCGACGAGGTCCTCGGCCGTCTATGAGCGGCGGAGCCGGTCGAGCAGGAGCGTGCACGGAGTCGGGACGTGCGAAGCGACGACGTGGAGACCCGGGTGGACGATGCCGCCGAGAGCGAAGATCGGAACGGCGGCCCCGAGGGGGGCGACGGCTGCCGCCCATCGCGCCGCCCAGCCCCAGCGGGTCCGCGGACGCCGGGCAAGCACCTGCGTGAGCCGGCCTGCTCGCCGCTCGGAGCTGCTGATCGCGCGAAGGACCAGGTCGGTAGCGTCTCGCGCCGGCTCGACGGCCCGCAGCCGGCACCTTCGCACGAGCTCCTCCGCGCCCGCCTCGTACGCGCGGCAGTGCACGCACCGGACGAGGTGCGCCTCCACGGCCGCCGGGGTGATCTGCGCGTCCTCGCCGTCGATGAGCGCCGAGATCGCCTCGCACACTGCGGCGCAGCGTGCCGGGCTACGCACCTGGTGCCTCCGGTGGCGACGCCGGAGCGAGGAAGCGCTGACGACCGAAAGCCCTCTCGATCAGGGAATTGACGTCGCCTTCCTGTTCGACTGCCCGTTTGATGACGACGATGAGCGCGGGAAGAGCCCAGAAATCGCCGCAGACCCAGAGGATCGCCGCGCCGATCTGCTGGTCCGCGAACGGCGAGAGCGACACGCCGGCAAGATGGTCGTACGGCGCATACCACGAGTGCGTGCTGAAGATGCTGAGCGCCATCGCGAGGACGAACATCACGACGTTCGTCGAGATGATCGCCACCGTCTGGCCGACGCCCGACAGCTTCGGCTTGATCGGGTGCGACGGGATGATCTGCAGCCAGAAGAAGACGCCCGTGACGAAGAAGCTGCCATGCATGAGCCAGACATGGACGTACTGGGACCGCGCCGCCAGGTCGAACAGCACCGGGACGTGCCAGACGACCATGACGACGTCGAGCGCGACGACCGCGACGACGCCACGCCCGAGAAAGCGCCCGACCGCCCGCAGAGGGCGCGCCCAGGGTCCGAGCAGGACCGCCCGGCCGACCCGCCGCCGCACCGTGACGGGCAGCCCGTGGACGAGCGGGATCCACGGAGCACCCGCGACGACGAGCATCGGCGCGAAGAACATGATCAAGATGTGCTCGATCATGTGGATGTAGAAATAGGAGCCGGCCCAGTAGTCGATCGGTGACTCGACGGTGACGAGGAGCAGCGCGAGCCCTCCGTAGAAGGCGCCGGAGCGTACCCGCCTCCGCCGTGCGCGCTCTGTCGTCGACCGCCGGGCGAGATTGGCAAGACCCAGCTCGTGCAGCACGACGAGGGCCGCGACGACGAGCAGGAACGGATCGAACGACCAATGCTCGACGACGATGCTCAACGTGCCCGACCGTCCTCTCGCTCAGCCCGAGGAGCCGTAGGTGATCGGCACCTCGATGGTCTGCGATCTCACCCAGCGACGAGATCGTAGGCGCAGCACGTCGTCGTAGAGCGTGGAGCCGTGGACGACGAGCGCGTCGACCCGTGCGGATCTCGCGGTGCCGGAGAACGCGACCGTCGCGGTGCTCGCGGGAGGTGAAGGAAGCTCTTGCCATGCCGCGCCGGCACCAGGTGGTCCCGTCGTCTCGAGACGAAGGCCCGAGCCCTCGGCGAGCAGGACGAAGAGCGCGCCCGAGCCGAGCGTGCCGGATGCGACGAGGCGACCTGCGGACTCGAGCGGGAGCGACTTCGACACCGACCACGTGCCACTCGTGACCGGCCATGCTCCGACGAGCGAGACGCGGCGAGCCCGGTCCAGCTCGACCAGCGCCGACGTCCGACCACCCGATGAGCTGAGCCGCAGCAATCCGGCCGCGGACGACGCCCCGCCGGGCAGGTGGAGCGGCACGAGATTCCAGCCCGTGCTGGTGCGGGTGAAGATCCCGACACGACCACCCTTGCTGCAGCTTGCCCCGACGAGAGGGGTCCCGCCAGGTCCGTACGCGACGGCGACGAGCCGCCGGAGGCCACAGGACCGGCCCGCCGGGGAGACGCGGAGGGTGCCCACACGAAGAGACGTGTGCCAGTCCGACGTGTTGCCCGAGCTCGCAAGAACAGAGCCGTCCCGGGCTCCGACGAGAGCGAGCATCCCTCCGACCCCCGACACCGCCAGGGCATCCGGAGTCGTCGCGAGCCGCGCCGGCACGAGCCCAGCGGACCACCCTCTACCGGCGTCCGCCGTCTCGGCAAGCGGCGAGTAGCCGAGGAGCTGGCTGGCCTCAAATCCTGCAAGGACACGACCGGTCCGGCTGCTCGTGCTCACGAGGCCGCCGTTGTCGGCGACGCCCGGCGGCGTGACGAGGGTCCAGCGTGACGAGGACGGTCGGAGGACGAACGTCTGCCAGAAGGTGTTGACGAGCTGGCCGACGCGACCCATCGCGACGTCGGCCCAGGTGCCGTCACGCGAAGAGAACGAGGTCGCGAGTGGGACGCCGAGCGGGGCCGGGCCACCGATCGACGTCCGGGCCGGCAGGAGCACGTCTCCGGCGGTCCAGTGTGCCGTCCCCCCCGCTCCGAGAAGCGCGGTTGCGCCGAGGGCCCCGACGTTCAGGGCGAGGCGAGCCCGGTGAGCCACCCGTGTCACGCTCGTGGGATCAGCGGACGGACGAGGCTCGTGAGCAGGCCTGCGAACGAGGACCTCGTCGCGGAGCTGCCCGCTCCAGGGTTCGAGTCGAGCGCGTAGCGCGTCGTGCCCGAAGCGTCGATGACGTACGCGAGGTCGCTGTGGGCGATCATCGACCCGCCGGGTTCCACCGCGACCTGGATCCCGTACTGGTTCCAGGTGCGCTCGAGAGCCGGGAGCGAGCCGGTGAGATAGAGCCAGTTGCCGAGGTGCACGAGACCCTCCGCTCGGTCGAACGCCCGCGTGAAGGCGACGCTGCGGTAGAGGGGATTCTCGACGATGGCGACGATCTCCACTCGGCGGCCCGCTGCACCGAGCATCTGGTCGGCCTCGCGCAGCTCCTGCGCGATCACGGGGCAGTCGCTCGTGCAAACCGGGTCGAGGAAGGTGACGACCACCACCTTCCCGCGCAGGCTCGCAAGCGACACAGGCTGGTCATACTGGTCGACAAGGCGGAAGGCCGGCGCGGGGAAATCCGTCGAGTTGGGTGTGCCGTCCGTCGCCTCCGCGAGGATCGGCGAAGCGGTCGAGTCGAGCGAGGCCGCCGCCATCGGCGCAGCGCCGAGCAACGCGACACCGATGGCACCGAGCGCGGCAAGCGCCCGGAACGCGTATGCGGGCCGTGCCACGATCCGCTCGCGCAGCGACGCTGCCCGGATCGGCACGACGACGGGCGGCGTCTCCTCGACGCGCAGTGGCAGGCGGTAGGAGGCGAAGTAGCCGCCGACGAGGAGCAGAGCAAGCGGCACCATGCTGTTGGGGTCCGTGCCCACTCCACCGAGGAAGCCGAGGTCCTCGACGAAGACCCAGTCCGCGAGAAGGAAGAGGACTGCGACGGCGAGAGAGGCCCTCACCACTGGCTCCCTTCCCGACGCCAATCCGGCGCCGACAGCCGCGAGGAGGAGCACGACGACGAGGTTCACCGCGAAGCCGTGGTCCGAGTCGAAGGATGCGAAGCTCGAGAGCAGGGAGGCGAGGACGTGCGGCTGCGGGGTCGCCTCCATGCCCCTCACCATGGCGAGGAGGGTACCGACCCGGTGCCCGCCCGAAGCAGCTCCCCGCCAGAAGCCTCGACCGGGCCAGGCCTGGAGCACGGACATACCGACGAAGAAGGTCCCGCAGGCGGCGAGCGCCCACCGCCCGAGACGCGCCGTCGAGTACGAACGCTCCGGCGCCGCGACGGCGAGGCCGGCGACGACGTAGAGCAGAGCCGCGCCGGGCGCGCCGAACATCCAGCTCGCCCCGGGAGCGAAGATGCCACCGAAGGCCTCCCCGAAGATCCACACGAGGACCCCCCAGCCCGCCGTCACGAGGCCCGCCCCTCTGGACCAGTTTCCTCGCGGTGCGACGAGGAGCCACACGCCGATGCCGACCTGGATCCAGACCGTCGCGGCGGCAGAAGTGATCGGATGGCTGCTCCAGATGGTCACCCCCGCGTTCACGAGGTGCTGCACCCACCCCGGCGAGGCAGCGGCTGCCGGCTGGATGACCTGCGTCGGCAGGCCGAGCGGCATCGCAACCTGCGCCTGGAGGACGCCGTCGAGCACCCAGAGCAAGCCGAATGCCACCCGCAGGAAGCGACGAGCCGACGGCTCCGGACCGTCGATCACCCCGGTCCCGGACGTGGCTCGCGCGGTCACATCGCCCGTCGCGCCTCGTGCCGCGGTCCCGGCGCCGACGGCTCGCCGCAGCTGAAGCGCCCGCATCGCGTTCCAGGCCAAGAGGAGAGCGGCGACGATGACCAGGGCCACCAGGCCCTGGTGGAGGAGCGCGGACCGGAAGGCCGCGACGATCGTCGCGTTGTCTGCCTGCAGCGCCGTTCCCATGCCTGGCATCTCGTCCGCGCTCCCCTCCCGGCCGGCCGTCCCTCGGCTCGCCGCACGGACGCACCGTCCACGTACAGGTAGTGCCCGCGTCGTGCGTGGAAGTTCCCGGGACGGGCCCGAACGTCACCCGCGTGCCGGCCGTGGCGCTACGGTCGCCACCGTGGACGAGCTGACGGCACTGCTCCTCGACGCGAGAGGCGGCAGCCGCCGCGCGTTCGCCGCCTTCGTCCAGCAGAGCCAGCCGGAGATCTGGCGGCTCTGCGTGCACCTCGTCGGGACAGGTGACGCAGACGACGCCACCCAGGAGACCTACGTGGCCGCGTGGCGCGCCCTGCCGGCATTCCGCGGCGAGTCCACCGCCCGGACCTGGCTTTTCGTGATCGCCCGCCGGAGCGCCGAGCGAGTCGCTCGTCGCAGGCGGCGCTGGCTGGAGGTCGCCGGCCGAGCTCCCGTCCCCCTGCCGGTACCGGGTCCCGAAGCGCGTTCGGAGCTCGAGGCGCTGCTCGCAGGCCTCGAGCTCGACAGGCGTACTGCCCTCGTCCTCACGCAGCTGCTCGGACTGTCCTACGCGGAAGCGGCCGAGGTCTGCGGCTGCCCGGTCGGCACGATCCGTTCCCGGGTCGCACGAGCACGCGCCGACCTGCTCGACGCCGGACGCGATGCTCCAGGAGCAGCCGGCTCCGACGTGCCGGGATGAGCATGCCGACGTCTCACGCGACGACGGCCTTGCCCGCACCAGCAACGGCTCGAAGCGCGTCTGCAAGACGACAAGATCCGGGGGGCAGGAGAACCCGAGGACGGTCTCCCGGAGACGCCTCGACCCGGTAGGGCCTGCACCTGGTGTCGCCTGCGTCAGTACGTGAAGCGCGCGAGCAGCTTCTGCAGCTCGCCGGTCATGTGCGCGAGATCGCCGGCCGCGCTCGCGGTGCCGCTCGCGGCAGCCGAACTGTGCTCGGCGACGTCGGCCACGGCGCCGATCGTCATCGCGATCTGCGAGGCACCCGTCGCGGCACCCGACACGTTGCGGGCGATCTCGTTCGTCGTCGCCGTCTGCTGCTCCACCGCGGACGCGATCGCCGACTGCAGCTCGTTGATGCGGTCGATGATCTCCTTGATCTTGCCGATCGCGTCGACGGCGCCAGCCGTGTCGGACTGGATCGCAGCGATCTTGGCCGCTATGTCGTCGGTAGCGGTCGCCGTCTCGCGGGCGAGCTCCTTGACCTCGCCGGCGACGACGGCGAAGCCCTTGCCCGCCTCCCCAGCTCGAGCGGCCTCGATGGTCGCGTTGAGGGCGAGGAGGTTGGTCTGCTGCGCGATCGTCGTGATGACCTTGATGACCTCGCCGATCTCCGCGGAGGACTCGCCGAGCTTGGTCACCGTGGCGTTCGTCGTCTCGGCGACGTCGGCCGCCTCGATCGCGACGCGCGCGGCGTCTGCGGAGTTCTTCGCTATCTCACGGATCGAGGCCGT
The DNA here is from genome assembly GCA_021846125.1 of Actinomycetes bacterium. GTDB lineage: Bacteria > Actinomycetota > Acidimicrobiia > Acidimicrobiales > Bog-793 > JAJZCK01. Next base: position 27,314 of record JAJZCK010000002.1, read on the forward strand.
GAGCTCGTCCGCTGCCGCAGACACACTCTCGACCTGGCTCGACAGCGTCTCCGACGTTCGAGATGCCAGCTGGGCCTGGGCGGAGGTCTCGGCCGACCCCGAGGACATCTGCGCGGACGTCGCGAGCAGCTCCTCGGTCGCCGCCGCGAGTCCCCCGGTGTTCGAGCCGATCGTCGCCATCCGCTCGCGCAGGTCCGCCAGCAGTGTCGCGAGACCGGAGCCCACCTGTCCGATCGCGTCGCTTCCCGACACCGGCACCTCGACCGTAAGGTCGCCTGCGGCCGCGCTCGAGACGACCGAGAGGATCGTGTCGACCTTCTCGCGCAGCTCTCGCTCGGCGCGGCGGTCCCGCTCCTGCGCGTCCAGACGCGCGACGGCCTGCGACACGACCTGCCCCACATGGCGCATCGCGGCGAGGCGCCATGGCGACATCGGACCGGGCGCCGCGACGGCGAAGAAGTCCATGACACCGACGACCGCGCCCGCGAGCTTGACGGGAACGCACGTGGCGGAGGTCGCGCCCGCCTGCCGTGCCGCAGCGACGCGCGGGCAGTCGAGCAGGTCGGTCTCTCCGTCGACGTGGACGAGGTCCCGCGTCGACCACGCCCTCCCGCCGAGCCCGCTCCCTTCGACCACCGTCACGGAGCGGCTCGCCTGCTCGAGGAGGCCGCTACCGAGGTTCCCGGACTCCGAGGCGAGCACGAGCGCCCGGCCCGAGGAGTCGATCCGCCAGTACGAGCCGTACGCCCAGCCAAACTTGGCCCGCACCGTCTCGAGTGCCCGGGAGATGACGGCGTCGACCGAGTCGGCATCGTCGAGAGCACCGAGGACATCGATCACCCCGGTGTTGTCCGCAGCAGACTCCGCCTGGGCGCGGGTCTGCTCGGCGATCTCGTCCCTCGCGTCGGCTTGCGCGGCGACGGCGGTGTTCAGGGAGCGTGCGAGCGCTCCGAGCTCGTCGTCGGTCGTGACGTCGGCTCGCGCGTCGAGGTCTCCCGCGGTCACCGACTCGAGCGTCGCGCTGAGCGCCGCGATCGGGCGCGTGATGGAGCGCGTGATCGTGAGCGCGGAGCCGAGGGCGAGGAGCACTGCGAACGCACCGAGGGCGACGAGGATGCCCTCCTCGCTGTTCGCCGAGGAGATGGACGCGGCCGTGCCCGCGCTCACCTGACCGGCGAACCGCGTGACGAGGTGCTCGAGCGGCGTGGTGACCGTCCCGAACGCGAGCGCGGCGACACCGTTGCCGGCCGCGACGAGGCTCGCCTTCGTCCCGATCCCGAAGTTGGTGTTGATCGAGCGGGACAAGGCCGCGTAGGCGTCGAACGCCTTGTTGGCCGCCGCGAGGTCGGCACGTTCGACGCTGTCGAGGTTGAGACGGGCGACGACGGCGCTCTGCGCGTCGTACGCGGCGACACCCTGGCGGAACGACTGCAGATCCCCTGCAGCAGGGCCGTGCGAGGAGTAGTCGAACGCGACCGAGTTCTCCGCGACGGCGACACCGACCGAGTCGAGCTGGAGCTGCTTGAGCGCCGTCGTCGCCGAGATGTCCGCCTTCGCCGCCGTCGCGTTCGAGCGGGCGGTCGACGCCGCGGCGACACCGAGGCCGAGGACGACCACGACGAGCGCCGTCACGAGCGTGTAGCTCGCGGACAGCTTCGTGCGGACCTGGAGGCGGTGGAGCGCGAGGGGACGGCGCCCGGCCCGGGATGAGCCACGCCTGCCCGAGCCCGAGTCGGCCGAGCCCGAGCGGGCGGACCCACGGCCGGCGCCGCGCGCAGTCGGGGCGGACGCGGTGCCGTCGCTCTCGGTCGCGTCGCCGCCGGCGCGTCGGGCCGAGGGCCCGCCCACGGCGCGATCGCCGCCGGCGCGAAAGCTCGCCCCGACCTTGTAGGGCGCTGGGCCCGCGAGGGTCGACCTGCCGTTCGCCGCGGCCTGACCGGCTCCGTTTTCCCTGTCCAACTCCATCGACCTCTCCTGTCCGCCTTCGGGCCGTGCGAGCGCGCTCGTGCGACCCGCGGGATCTCAGTGACCAACGGCGCGTGCGGCTCCGAGTTGAGCCTCGCAGCGACGAGCCGTGCTCGAGCGGACCCGGCGCGGCGCAGGGGATCAGCGACGGGGCAAGGCGAAGGCTGCGACTGCGACGAAGTCGAGGACCGCTCCGACGACGGTGCACGCGTGGAACACCTCGTGGTAGCCGAACACCGCCGGCACCGGATCCGGCCGGTGGCACATGTAGACGACCGCTCCCGCCGTGTCGACGACACCGCCCGCGAGGACGAGCACGAAGCCGGTCGGGCCGAGCCCGCGCCAGAGCTGTGGCACCACCGCGAGGGCGCACCAGCCGACGACGACATACGGAACCGCCACCGCCCAGGTCGGCGCGTCGAGCCAGAGCTGGCGAACCGCGATCCCACCTGCTGCACCTACCCACACCAGGCACAGCAGGAGCACGAGGGGCCACCCGCGGAGAGCGACCGCGGCGACGGCGGTGTAGGTGCCGCCGATCCCGACGAAGATCGCCACGTGGTCTGCCCGGTGCATCCGCCGCCTCGCGACTTCCGACCAGTCGACACGGTGGAAGGCTGCGCTCACGCCGAACAGCACGACGAGCGCCAGCGCGTAGACCGACAGTGCGGCCTGCTCGCCGGGGCTGCGTCCCGCCGACGCGAGGATCGGCCCCGCGACTGCGGCTGCAGCGAGCGCTCCGACGTGCAACCAGCCGCGGAGCAGCGGCCGGGACGCTTCGGAGGTGCTCACCGGCTCCGGCGAGAGACCGAGGCGTCTCCCGACGCGAGCCGCGCGAGGTAGTCGTTGTATGCGGCGAGCTCGGGGTCCTGCTCTTCGAGCATGCGCAACCGCTCGTCGTCGAGGACGGGCACGACGACACCGACGGGTTCGCCGGAGACCGTCGTGCGCTGCGCCCGGCGCAGGCCCCGGACGCCCACCGTGTCCGGGTCGTCGTGGACGAGGTTCCACCAGACGACAGCGCCGAAGACGGCGAAGCACGGCCACTCCACCGAGTAGAGATAGGCGAGGTGGTCGCCCGCGAGCGCGATCGTGACCTGCCACCAAGCGGCGATCGCACAGCCTGGCACCCAGACCACGACGGCCATGTGGAGCAGCAACGCCCGCCGCGACACCCACCTCCCGCGCACGCGAAGAGCGTACCGGCGCAGCGATCAGGCCTGGTGGTCGGCGCGGCCCTCGCTCGCGTCCTCCCGGGCCGCGACGCCAGTGCTCCTCGCTCGCACTTCGGCGACGTCGGCGACGATCTGCGCGACGAGCTCCTCCGCGGAGGCGAAGCGAAGCTGCCCACGGACGACGTCCCCGACGGCGACGCGCACGCGCTGGCCGTAGAGGTCTCCGTCGAAGTCGAGCAGATGCGCCTCCAACAGCAGCGCGCCCCTCTCGTAGTAGGTCGGACGACGACCGATCGAGATCGCCGCGACATGGACGGAGCCGTCGGGGAGATCCACCGAGCCCGCATAGACTCCGTCGTCGGGCAGCTCGACGAGCTCCTCGGTCTCGACGTTCGCAGTCGGGAAGCCGAGCTGGCGTCCCCGGCCGTCCCCGCGCACGACAGTACCCTCCACGACCGTGCCATCCACGTCTCGGCGCATCGCGGCGACCTTACCAGCGGCCCCGGATCAGCCCGGGCGTGCGGCGCCCACCCGTGCTGCGATCCCCGAGACCTCCCCCGGAAGGGCGCGCCACGCCCAGGCTACGCCGGCGCACGAGACGACCACGGCGACGGCGACGGCGGCGAACGGCACGACCGGGTCGATCCCGAACAGCGCTCCGCTGCCGGCCGCCGCGAGCGCCGTGGCAGCCGTCCGAGCCGTCTCCACGCTCCCCTGGGCCGCGCCTTGCGACCGGGCCGGGACCGTCCTCGTGAGCACGAGCACGGCAGCCGGGGTACCCACCACCGAGCCGACCGCCTCGAACGAGCAGAACGCGAGGAGGAGCACGACCGAGTGCAGCAGCGGGTAGACAGCACAAAAGACAGCGGAGCAGCCCAGCGAGCCGATCACGAGCAACCTGCGGTCCGCCCGGCTCGCAAGCCACCCGGCAGGCACGGAGAGCACGGCGAAGGGCAGCGCGAACAGCGTCCAGGAGAGCCCGACGTCGAACGAGGTCGCATGACGCAAGGTCATGAGCAGCGTCCAGCACGCCTCGTAGGCACCCGCGAGCAGCCCGGTGGCGGCGAAGACGACGAGCACGCCCGTGAAGGCGGGGCTCGGTCGGAACCGCCTCCCTTCGGCGAGGTGCCCGAGCCCGGCAGGTGCACCGCTCGCGAGCATCTCCAGCTCGAGCCCTTCGAGCCCGCCCGACGGCAGGCCGCCGAGGGGCGGCGCGACCCTCGGCACCCCGACCCTCGGCACCACGGCGAGGACCGGGAGCGCGGCCGCGACCGACGCCACGGCTGCGGCGAGGAACAGCAGGTCCATCCGCTGCTCGCCGGCGATGCTCCCGACGAGGGGCCCGACCGCGAGCGCGAGCATCTGGCTCCCGTAGAGCGCGCCGAACGCCGCTCCACGCTCCGCCGGGTCGACCTCTGTCCCGATCGTCGCAGCGGACGCGACCGTCACCGATCCCGCTCCGACGCCTTGCAGGGCCCGGAACGCTATGGCGGGGAACGCACCCGTGAGGACCGCGAAGCCCACGCTCCCTGCGGCGAACACGAGGAGCCCACCGAGCACGACGGGCCGGCGGCCGACCCGGTCCGAGAGCCGGCCCACCGGGTACTGGGTCACGACGCTCGCTGCGAAGTACGACGCCATGACGATGCCGACGATCGCCGGGTCCGAGCCGTGACGACGCAGGTAGGTCGGCAACATCGGCAAGATCGCGCTGCCGCCGACCCAGAGCAGGATCGTGGCAGCCGAGAGCGACAAGACGAGGCGGCGCGACTGGCGCGACGCAGGGAGCCCGAAAAGGTGGCGGCGGCTCACCGGGAAAGGCTAGCGCCGCCCCGATACCTGCCAGGTCTACGTCTCCCGGGCCCAGCCAAGGGCACGCTCGCGTGCCTCGAGCCACCGACTGTAGAGAGCGTCGCGAGCTGTGTCCCCCATCGCCGGCTCGTACCGGCGCGCGCTAGTCCGGAGCGTCGCGACCTCCTCCCGGCCCCGCCACATGCCCGTCGCTATCCCTGCGGCGAACGCTGCCCCGAGACCTGTCGACTCACGCCTCGCCGCGACGTCGACCGGCACGCCGGCGATGTCGGCCTGGAACTGCATCAGCCAGGAGTTGACGCTCCCACCACCGTCGACGCGCAGCTCCGCGACCGGGCTGCCCGACCTGGCCATCGCCTCGAGGACGTCGCGGGTCTGGTAGGCGATGCTCTCGAGAGCTGCTCGCGCGAGGTGCGCTCGGGTCGTCCCGCGGGTCGCCCCGATGAGCAGGCCGCGGGCCGAGGGGTCCCAGACCGGCGCGCCGAGCCCGGCGAGCGCCGGGACGAGCCAGACGTCGTCGTTCGACGCGAGGCTCGCGGCGAGCTCCTCCGTCTCGCCCGCGCTCTCGACCACGCCGAGCCCGTCGCGCAGCCACTGCACGGCAGACCCGGTGGCAAAGATCGAGCCTTCGAGGGCGTACTCCGTCGGAGCACCGTCGAGCGTGCACGCCACGGTCGCGACGAGCCGGCCGCGTTCCGCCGGTGGCTCGTCTCCCGCGTGCTGCAAGACGAACGAGCCCGTTCCGTAGGTGTTCTTCGTCTGGCCCCGGGAGAAGCACCCTTGACCGAACAGCGCAGCCTGCTGGTCTCCGACGACCGCCGCCACGGGCACCGGCGCGCCGGAGAGCAGCTCCGAGGAGCACTCCCCGAACACGTGCGCGCTCGGCCGGATCTCGGGGAGGACGCGGGCAGGCACGCGGAACAGCGCGCAGAGCTCCTCGTCCCACGCGGCGCTGCCGAGGTCCATGAGCGAGGTGCGCGACGCGTTGGTCACGTCGGTCGCATGGACACGGCCACCGGTCATCTTCCACACGAGCCAGGAGTCGATCGTCCCGGCGCAGATCTCACCACGCTCCGCGCGCTCCCTACCACCGACGACGTGGTCAAGAAGCCAGGCGAACTTCGTCGCGGAGAAGTACGGGTCGAGGAGCAAGCCAGTCCGCCCGGCCACGAGGGGGCCGGCCCCTTCGGCCGCCAACCGCCGGCAGACGTCCGCCGTCCGGCGGTCCTGCCAGACGATCGCCGGGCAGAGCGGCGTGCCCGACGCGCGTTCCCAGAGCATCGAGGTCTCCCGCTGGTTCGTGATCCCGAGCGCGGCGACGTCAGTCGCGGCGAGGGCCGCCGCACGCAGCGCCTGGTCGACGAGGCCGACGACGTCCGCCCAGATCCGCTCCGGATCGTGCTCGACGAGCCCGGGTGCGGGGAAGCTCTGCGCGAGCTCGCCGTAGGCGCTCGCGACGACGGCTCCTGCGTCGTCGACGACGAGGACCGTAGTGCCCGTCGTGCCCTGGTCGACGGCGACGACGTGGGAGGCGCCTGCGCGCACCGCCGTCAGTGGTTCTCCCGCGGCACGCCGTCACCGCTCGAACCGACAAGGAAGTCCAGGTCACACCCGTGGTTTGCCTGGAGGACGTGGTCGACGTAGAGACGGGTCCAGCCCCGGTCCGCTACAGGCGCCGGAGGCGACCACGCCGTGCGGCGCTCGGCGAGCTCGCCGTCGGCGACCTCGATGTCGAGCCGGCGGGCTGCGACGTCGAGCACGACGACGTCGCCCGTCCGCACGAGGGCGAGCGGACCACCGGCCGCGGCCTCCGGTGCGACGTGGAGGACCACCGTGCCATATCCAGTGCCCGACATCCGGGCGTCGGAGATCCGCACCATATCGGTGACCCCGTCGCGCAGGATCTTCGCCGGAAGCGGAAGGTTGCCCACCTCTGGCATCCCGGGATAGCCGCGCGGGCCGGCATAGCGGAGCACGAGGACGTCGTCGGCCGCGACGTCGAGCTCGTCGCTCTCGCTCTTGTCGAGGTAGTCCTCGAGCGAGTCGAACACGACGGCCCTCCCCCGGTGACGGAGCAGGTGGGGAGATGCCGCGGAGACCTTGAGGACCGCTCCGTCCGGGCAGAGGTTGCCACGCAGCACCGCCGTGCCGGAGCCAGGCGGCTGGACCGGGTCTGCCATCGGGTGGACCACGTCGGGGCGCCAGGTCGTCGAGCCGGCGACCTGCTCGCCCATCGAGATACCGCTCACCGTGCCCGCGTCCTCGTGGAGCATCCCTGCACGGGCGAGCTCGGCGAGCACGACCGGGAGGCCGCCTGCGTCGTAGAAGTCCTCCATCAGCCAGCTGCCCGAGGGCATGAGGTCGACCAGAAGCGGCACCTCCCCCGCGAGCTGGTCGAAGTCCTCGAGGTCGAGGCGTACCCCGACCCGTCCGGCGATGGCGACGAGGTGGATCACCGCGTTGGTCGATCCGCCGATCGCGGCATTCGCCCGGATCGCGTTCTCGAAGGCATCTCGTGTCATCACCTCGCTCGGCCTCGGCCCCCCCGAGCGCACCATCTCGACGATCCTCTGCCCGGCGAGCTGGCCGATCCGGAGCCGGCCGGCGTCGGCGGCGGGAACGGCCGCGGAGCCCTTGAGCGACATACCGAGGGCCTCCGCCATGCACGCCATCGTCGACGCGGTGCCCATCGTCATGCAATGGCCGTTCGAGCGGTTCATGCACGTCTCGGCCTCGAGGACGTCCTCCGCGGAGAGCCGTCCCGCCCGCTGCTCCTCCGTGAGGCGCCAGACGTCGGTGCCCGAGCCGATGTCTCGACCGTGCCAGCGGCCGCGCAGCATCGGGCCGCCGGTGACGAGGATCGCCGGCATGTCGACGCTGGCGGCACCCATGAGCATCGCCGGGGTCGTCTTGTCGCACCCCGAAAGCAGGACGACGCCGTCGAGCGGGTTCGCGCGAAGGCTCTCCTCCACCTCCATCGCCATCAGGTTCCGGTAGAGCATTGCGGTCGGCCGGAGCAGCGTCTCGCCGAGGCTCATCGTCGGGAACTCGAGAGGAAAGCCACCTGCCTGCCACACTCCACGCTTCACGGCTTCGGCGACGCGGCCGAGGTGGGAGTTGCACGGCGTCAGCTCGGACTCGGAGCTTGCGATCCCGATCACCGGTCGTCCGTCGAAGACCTCGGGCGTGAAGCCTTCCGCCCGCACCCACGACCTGTAGATGAACCCGGTCCGTCCCGACGAGCCAAACCACGCGGCGCTCCGCCGCCCTGTGTCGCTCCCCACGCGTGTCACGTGAACCTCCCCCTCGTCGTCTTGTGGTGCCGAGATCAGTCGCCCGGGCCCCGTCCCGTGACGGTCGCCGCCGCGGTGGTCGTCGCCTCAGGGTAGTAGCGCTCGAGGATCGAGAGCCCGAGCTCCGCGCGCCGGACACGCTCGCGCGCCGTCGCTTCGGCGACACCCGCGAGGTGGCCGCCCGAGGGATAGATCCCCGGAGCGTTGCGCACCGTGAACTTGAGGTGCACGGGCGCCGCCACCCTGGTGAGCTCGGCGACCTCGTAGTGGCGGACCACGCCGCCGAAGTCGTCCGCCGCCTCGACGTAGACGTCGAGGGGCAGGGAGACAGCGGCGCGGATCCCGGCGATCTGCGCGAGCGTCAGGTCGACAGGAAGGTTGATCGTGGTCGCGCCGAGATCCTCGACGACACGAGCGGTCGCAGGATTGCAGACCGGCAACGATATCGAGACCTTGAGCACGAGGTCCCCCGGGAGGTCACCTCGCTCCTTCATCACCCCGAGGACGTGGAGCAGGCCGATGTCGGCCACGAGCACGCTCCGCACCCCGAGCTCGCAACCGCGACGGACGTCCTCCACCGCGTAGACGAGCTGGTCCGCGCCGCGAAGCGAACCGGACACGACCCGACCCGACGGCGTGGTCGCCTGGACCCCGACGTCCCACGAGGCGCGAGGCCCCACGAAGAGCGAGACCTCGACACCCCACGCCCGTCCGAGAGCGACCATCTCCTCGGTCTCGGAGCGGGTCAGCATCATGAGCCCGCTCCCCTGGCTCACCCGGTGCACGGGCACGTGACGGCACGTCGCCTCGTCGAGGACGGCACGAAGCGGCGCGGGTCCTTCGACGGACGGGATCTCGACCCGCCACTGCGCGCCGTCCGAGAAACGCGACGGCGAGCTCGGCAGCTCGCCAGGGTCCCTCCGAGGAAGCCCGAGCGACTCGAGAACCCCGCGAGTGGCGGCGATGCCCTCCTGGCCCGACATAGCGCTCTCCTGGCTGCTTACCGTCATCGAGGTCCTCCGCTCGCAGACCGGTCGTCACCGTAATCCACGGCGGCATCGCACGCCCCGTCCGCGCACCTTGACGCCTCCACACCACCTCGCTAGCATCCCGAAAGCTGTTGAAATCCTTTTCATCCCGCCGAACAGGCGCCCGCTAGCGACGGAACGCGTCGGAGCGACGCTCGTCGGCCCCACGTTGGCCGGCCGCGACCGAGCCGCAGGAAGGGACGGTGCCGTGAGCCAAGGACCGGTCGAACCCGTCGCGAGGGAGCGTCTCGCGCTGCTCCCGCTGAGCCACGGTCGCGTGGCGCTCACCGACGGGTTCTGGTCGTCGCGCCAGCGGAGGAACCGCGAGGTCACCATTCCCTACGGGATCGCGATGCTCGAGCAGAGCGGGACGATGGAGAACCTGCGCGTCGCAGCCGGGTCATCGACGGCCGAGTACAAGATGCCGCTCTTCCGGGACTCGGACCTGTACAAGGTCCTCGAGGCCATCGCGTGGGAACGGTCCCATGGCGCCGACGACGCGCACGAGCACTTCCTCGCGTCGAGCGCGTCGCTGCTCGCGGCGGCGCAGGAGCAGGACGGCTACCTGAACTCCTACGTCCAGGTCGTCGAGCCGGGCCGACGCTTCGCCAATCCGGCCATGGGGCACGAGCTCTACTGCGCGGGCCACCTGCTCCAAGCCGCCGTCGCCGACACCCGCACGTCCGCGCATCCCTCGGGCAGCCCGAGCTCGCTCGGTCTCGTGGCGAGCCGCTTCGCCTCCTACCTCGCCGACGTCCTGCCGCGCGAACAAGCCGGTTTCGTCCCAGGTCACCCTGAGATCGAGACCGCGCTCGTCGAGCTCTACCGGACGAGCCGCGACCACCGCCTGCTCGACCTCGCGGCCGACCTGCTCGCCCGACGCGGCCGCGGAGCGCTGCGGTGGCACAACTTCGGAGCTTCGTACTTCCAGGACGACGTGCCGTTCGAGCAGGCGACCGCGATCCGAGGACACGCCGTGCGCGCGCTGTACCTCCTCGCCGGCGCCACCGACATCTACACCGAGACGGGTGCCACGACCCTCCTCCCCCCGATCCTCGCCCAGTGGTCGGACATGACATCGTCGAAGACCTACATCACCGGTGGCGTAGGCTCCAGGCACCAGGACGAGGCCTTCGGCGACCCTTTCGAGCTCCCGCCGGACCGCGCCTACTGCGAGACCTGTGCCGCGATCGCGTCGGTGATGTGGAACTGGCGGCTGCTGCTGCTCACCGGCGACGGGAAGTACGCCGATCTCATGGAGCGCACGCTGTACAACGGCTTCCTCGCCGGTGTCGGGCTCGACGGCACGAGCTTCTTCTACGTCAACTCGCTGCAGGCCCGCACGCCCTCGGCCCGATCACCCTGGTACGACTGCGCGTGCTGCCCACCAAACGTCATGCGGTTGCTGGCGAGCCTCGAGCACTATCTCGTGACGACCTCCGAGTCCGGTGTGCAGATCCACCAGTACTTCTCCGGCACCGTCAGCCTCGCCGGAGGCGGGGCGCCCGGCGCCGGGCCGCTCGAGCTCGCCGCTTGGACCGACTACCCTCACGGGGGGACGTTCGCCCTCCGGGTCGTCGACGCTCCGGACGCCCCCGTCGAGATCGCGATCCGGATCCCGTCCTATGCCCGCAGCATCTCCCTGACACTCGGCGGCAAGCAGTTGCAGCTCGAACCCGACGATCGCGGCTACGTGCGCGTCAGCCGGGCGTGGACCGCCGGTGACGAGCTCCACCTCGCCATGCCGATGCGCCCACGCGCGATCTACGCGTCGGACCAGGTCGACGGAGCCCGCGGCTGCGTAGCGTTCGAGCGCGGTCCCCTCGTCTACTGCGTCGAAGGCGTCGACGTGGAACCCGGCCCGGCAGGCTCGGGCGCGGGCGGCCTGCCCGGGGTCTCCGTGGACCCGCTCGCCCCGGTCGGCGAGTCGCCCGCCGTCGACATCGCAGGTGAGCGTGTGGTGGCCCTCCGCCTCCAGGGACGGCTGCGGCGCCCGGGCAGGCCCGACTGGCCGTACGCGGAAGACCGTGCCGCGCTCGAACGAGCGGGCGACGGGAGCGCCGGCGGCGACACGGCGCTCGAGGTGCAGGCGATCCCCTACTACTCGTGGGCCAATCGAGGGGCTTCCGACATGCGCGTCTGGATACCGGCGTCCGACGCGAGCCGTGCCAGTATGTAGCGGCAATGGCACGATCCTCGGACAGCGATCGCGACGGAGCGATCGCTGCGCCTGACGACAGCGCCGCGTCGAGGCGCCGGACGGCTCCGACGATCTCCGACGTCGCAGCGCTCGCCGGTGTCTCGACGGCAACCGTCTCGAAGTCGCTGAACGGTCGCGCGGGGATCAGCACGACGACCCGCGCCAAGGTGGTGGCCGCGGCCGAGCAGCTCGGCTTCCGCTCGAATGCCATCGCCCAGAGCCTTCTCAGCGGGCGTAGCTACACGGTCGGCCTGATCACCAACGACAGCTTCGGACGGTTCAGCATCCCCGTCATGCTCGGGGCCGAGGACGCCCTCCAGGCCGGCCAGATCGCCGTTCTCCTCTGCGACGGGCGGGACGACCCGATCCGGGAGCAGCACTACATCCGCACACTCGCCGCACGTCGGGTGGACGGCATCATCGTGACCGGCCGACGTGCCGATCCACGGCCACCTGTCACGCTCGACTTCCCGATCCCCGTCGTCTACGCGATGTGCGAGTCCACCGATCCCCGCGACAGCTCGATCCTCCCCGACGACGAGCAAGGGGGAAGGCTCGCCGTCGAGCACCTCCTCGCGACGGGTCGTCGGTCTATCGGCCACGTCACCGGCCCGTCCGACTTCCGCGCGGTGCGTCTCCGGACGGCGGGAGCGACCGGCGCCCTTGCCCGGGCGGGACTCTCTCTCGCCGCCGGGGCTCCGCTACACGGGCCATGGAGCGAAGAGTGGGGCCGTCAGGCGGCAACGATCCTGCTGCGCGCCCAGGACGACCTCGACGCCGTCTTCTGCGGGAGCGACCAGATCGCCCGTGGCGTGGCCGAAGGCCTCCACGCGGCGGGACGCGGGATACCGCAAGACGTCGCACTGGTCGGCTTCGACAACTGGACCGTCATGACCGACGCGTGCCGGCCTCCGCTCACGACG
>JAJZCK010000139.1 GCA_021846125.1 Actinomycetes bacterium
TACAGGACCCGACTTCCGTTGACCACGAGCCGTCATTGAATGCGTCAAAATACACTTCATAGCGCGCGCCCGCGAGCGCGACACCCGTCTGCTGGTCGGTGTCGGAGATGACGAGTGTGGCGGGGATCGCGTGGTTCTCGGCGGCACCCGTGAAGTGTGCGGTCACGTTGCCGCCGTCGACGACCGTCACGGACTGGTCGGCAGAAGGCGTGTACCCTGCGGGCGCCGTCTCCTCGTGGACGGTGTAGGTGCCGAGTGGGAGCCCTTGCGTCGGCCCAGCAGCGCCGTCGCTCGCGGTGGTCAGCGTAGCGACGACCGTTCCTTGCGAGTCGAGCACCTGGTACACCCCGCCCGCGAGACCGACGTACGCGGTGTCGTCGCCCCCTTCGTCGACCGAGATCGTGCCCGTTCCCCCGGTCCCCGAAGATTCGGCGACGACGTCCGAGTTGCTCGCGACGACCGGCTGCGCGAAGGACACGACGGGCGCCCCGCCAGCCGTGCTGTCGTAGAAGTCGAGCGCCGGCGACCCGACCGTCGCTGTGGCCGACACGGACACCGACGACGACGAGCTGTCCGCGTAGATCTCCTCGCTCGCGTAGCCGTCCGCGTCCGTCGCGACGACCGCGGACGTCCCGCCTCCCGTGACGTAGCCCCCGCTCACCGCCAAGGTCACCGCGTAACCAGACGCGGCCGTGCCCGTACCGGGAAACGTGAGCCGGATCTGGTAGATGGCACCAGCGGTCGGGATCGGACCGACGGAAGTCGTGTTCATGTCGATGTGCGGGCTGCCGGTCGCCCCGAGCGACTGCACGTACCACCCGTCGAGCGCGTCGTACGCAGCGAGCACGCCACCGCTCGTCACCGGAGCGGCTGTCCCCCATGCGACCTCGTCGTAGAGAAGCTCGGCTGCAGTCGCCTCGTCGGCCGCGGAGTACGACGCTCCTCCGGTCCAGGCGTCCGTCGCCTGCGCCTCGCTGAACGCGAAGCCGAGCGATGCGTCGGCGCCGGTCGCCATTCCCGTCGGTGGGCTACCTTGCGAGTAGGCCTGCGAGGGGTCGGGTGCTGCGGCAGCTCCGGCATCCGTCGCGGCGAGCACCCAGCCGTCGGTCGTCGCGAAGCCTGGACCGTAGCTCCCATACCAGCCGGCGTACGTACCGTAGGACGCGCAGGCACCTTCGTAGGCGTATGCCACGGTCTCGCTGCCACATACTGCCGATGCTGCGGCAATCGGTACCGCCACGGCCGTCGCCGACACGGCGCATCCGGCGACGAGCGCGGCCGTCGCGACGCAGCGCACGAGCATCTTGTGTGCTGCGTCGGTGTGCCGTCTCGCCATGTCGTCTCTCCGGAACGTCGTGCACGACTCTCGTCGTCGCTCTCTGAATAACCGGCGAAGCACAAGCCGATCATGTGAAAGATCGCCGGTAGCGTGTCTCGTGACACCCGGCCGAGCAGTCTCAGACGTGCAGCCTCAGACGCGATGCGCCGGTCACGCGCGAAAGGTCGCACGAGGACGTGGAAGTACCCGCGAAAGCGTGGATTGCCACGATATGTTGCTCGATCCGCCTTGATCGGTCGGACAAGAATCGATCAACGTCGTGCTACTAGACGGCGTGAACCACAGCGTGAACCGTCGAACCGCCCTGACAAGCCATGGACTCTAACGATCGCGCCAAGGTGAGCCATAGCGTTAACCCGTGGTGTAAGCATTCGCATCATGGAGCCACGAGCAATCGCAGCGATTCGCATGGAATGGGACCTTGTGGCACACACGTCGCGTTCCCGACGGTTGCTCGCCGAGATCGCTGCAGTCGAGCCGGACATCGCCCGCCTCGGCGTCACCGACCTCGCCGTGCTCCTCGACGTGACGAGCGGCCGGCGCGGGACCGTCCCCGAGAGCACCGTCCACGGGGCGCTTGCAGCCCTCGTTCGGCAGTTCGACCGTGGGCAGCTCGTCGGGATCACTCTCGTCCGCGCTCTCCTGCCGGGGCTCGCGCGCGTAGCGATGCGGATGCGCTGGGGTGCCGCGGGTCCATGGAACGACCGGGAGGAGTTCGCGGCTGATCTCGTCGGATCCGCATGGAGGCATCTCCGCGAGCATGCCGGCGAGACGCTCTCCCGCCCCTGCCAGACGATCGTCGACCAGGTGCGCCGCTCGCTACGTACCGACCAGGAGCGTCACTGGCGTACCTCGGCGCGCTGCCTGCCGTGGGATCCTGCACGTCCTGAGCCGGCAGATCGTGGTGTGGACGCGCTGACAGAGCTCGCGTTCGGGCTCGAGCTCGTGGCGGGCACGGTCTTGGCCCCGTCCGACGCCACCTTGCTCCTCGCCAATCGCGTCCTCGGCTACGGCCTGGCCGAGCTTGCGGACGTGTCCGGCCAGAGCGTCGCCCAGCTGAGCTATCGGCGCAGGTGTGCCGAACGAGCGCTCGCGCGGTGACGGATCGCATGGGCACCGGGCGTGGCGGGACACAAAGTTGCGCCTGTGCGCCTTGTCTCGGACAGTGCTTACCTCATCCGTGACGAGGCAAGTGTGAACCGCGGTGTGAGGCGTCCGCTCCAGAGCCGCACCTCCGGACCCGGACGTGACCTCGCTGCCTGGCTCGCTCTCGCTCTCGTCGTCGCAGGCATCGTCGTGCTCACCACGCGCGGGATAGGACTCGGCGTGCGCCGCGTGGGCGCTGCCGCTCGCCGCCCCCACCCCCTCGATCCGCCTGGGTACACCTTCGGCTCGCTCCCGGTCCCGACGTCCGTTCCGGACGAGACCGAGCTTCCCGCTCCGCGAGTGTCGTCGGCGACCACGGTGCCGGCATCTGCGTCGACGAGCCCGACCACGGTCCCGACGACGAGCCCGTCCACGGTCCCGACGACGAGCCCGTCCACGGTCCCGACGACGAGCCCGACCAGGCTCGCGCCACCTCGCCGAGACCACCCGGCCGTCGGCCCTCCCCCGCGACGCGCAGCACATCCGGTAGCGCCTGCCCCGAGCGCGCCGGTCCTCGCTCCCGCTCTCGTCTCGGCGCGCTGGCCCGGCAACTTCCAGTACCCGGACGACGTCGCGGCGACCTATGCCGTCGAAACGTCGGGTGGCGTCGTGTCGGCGACGGCTGCATGGTCGGGTGCAGCGGTCCTCACGATCGGCGTCAGCTGCCACGGTGGCGCGCTGACGTCTTCGGGGACGACCGGGCTGTACGTCTCGGCGGTAGGGGATCCGGGAACGTGTTCGATAACGATCTCGGAGCCTCCTGGCGTTGCGGCGGTGGTCTCGTACTTCCTCGTCGCGCACTATCCCGCACTCGAAAGGCAGAGGCCGTGACTGGCACGTCGAGCACTGGCACGTCGAGCACTGGCACGTCGAGCACGCTGATGGCCGGGATGGCAGCACTCGTGAAGAGCCTCGTCCTGGTGGTCGGCGTTCCGCTCGCGGTGTTGCGACTTTGGTCGCTCACCCCCGGTCCGAGGGCGCCGTTCGTGTCCCGCGCGTGGGCAGGCAAGCTCGCGTGGAGCCATGCGGCTCTCGCGATCGTCGTGGTCGTGTGGATCGTCGCGAGCTCGAGCTTGGTACGCGATCTCGCACGCGCTCTCTCCGGTCGGCTGGGGGCCCCGGCTGCCTCGTGGTCGACGCGATGGGCGACGCGCATCGCCGGGCTCCTGCTCCTCGCGTCGGCTGGATCCGTCGCGGCAGCCGGTGCGGCGAGCGCGTCCACTCGCAGCCAGCAGTCGGCCACAAGTCCCCCGGCGACGGCTATGCACCGTCCGGGCGCCCGAGGCGCGCGGGACGCACCCTCCGTCTCCTTGGTGCCACATGTCCCGACGTACATCGTGGTCCCCGGCGACTGCCTCGCGAGCATCGCGGCGCGCGAGCTCGGCAGCGCGGACGACTGGCCGGCGCTTGCCCGCTTGAACATGGGACGCCTCCAGCCGGACGGTCTGCGGATGACCGACCCGAGCGTCATCCTCCCCGGGTGGGTCCTCGCGCTCCCCCGCGCGCTCGGCGACCCCGCCCGCGTCGCCCGCCTCGGCCTACTCGTCGTCGCCCCGGCGCGAGCGGAAGACCCGAGCCGGGTCGTCGTACCGCCGGCTCCTCGCACGAGAGCGGCGAGCGCGCACGTCGACGCGAGCAGGTCGCGCTCCCGCGGGCACCGTCTGGCCGACGGTCACGGGCAGTCGCAAGAACCCGTCCTCGTCGGGCGCGCGCAGTCGCAAGGGCGTGGATCTCCGAGACCGGTCACGCCTCCGAGACACCTAGACGAGCTCGGCGTCCTCGGGCTCGGCCTGCTTGTAGCGGCGGGGCTGGCGCGGCACCTCCGCGTCCAGCGACGAGCGCGCGAGTGCCTGCGCGGGCCGGGCGAGCGCGTCGCGCTTCCGCGACCGTCCACAGGCACCGCTGCAGCTCTCGTCGACCCGCTCGCGGACGCGGAGCTGCTCGACTGGGTGGACACGGCGAACCGCCTCCTGTGGCGCGGATGTGCCCTCCTCGCGTCCGGGACAGGAGCGGCAGGCGCACGGTCGCCTGGTGGGATCGGGTGCGGCGCGCACCTACCGCAGGTGCGGCGCGTCCGGGCTGGCGGATTCGGTGTCGAGATCGAGCTCGTCGAGCCCGTCGCCGACGTCGTGGATGGCTTCGTGGCCGTCGACAGCGGCACGACCTGGGCGCTCGACACCCGTGCCGGGCTCGCCGAGCTGGCAGCCCTGGCAGAGGGATGCGGCCGGTACGTTCCGGCACTCGTACCCGTGGGCGACGACGAGCGCGTCAGCTATCTCGTCGCCCTCGGACCGGGTCGGCGGCTCTCCCTCGACGGCTGCCCCACCGGCGAGCGGGAGGGAGGCGGCCCGACGCCGCCGACCTCCGAGCTGGCAGGGATCCTCGTAGCGCTCGGCACACTGCCTTGGGCGAGCGAGATCCAGGTCGAGGTCGTGGCTGGTGCTCTCGGGCACGAGTCACCGGTCATGCCCCGCCTCAACACCTCCAGCCCGGAAGAGCTCGCTGAGCTCGCCCGGAGCACACCGGACGAGCAGTCGGAGCGCCTCTCGTCGACCTGGACGCCCCAGCTCCTCGTCGTCGCGGCGGGCGAAGCGGCTGGCGGGCTCGACGAGGAGCTGCTCGAGTCGCTCGGACGGAGCGCAGGCATCGTGTCGCTCGGCGGACCGGCGACGGACCGGTTGGTCGTACGCGACGACTCCCTCCTGCTCGAGCCGGGTGGGATCGTCCTGCGGCGTGCCTCGCCGAGCGCCGCCCAGGTCGAGCTCATCCGTGCCCTCATCGACGCGTCCACGGCCGACCCGCTTCCCGGGCGAGACCCCAGTGCCGCACGTGCCGCACGTGCCGACGTCGCCGACCATCCGCACCGGGAGCGACCCACTGTGCCGGCTCCCGCTGTGCCGGCTCCCACTGTGCCGGCTCCCACTGTGCCGGGACCGCACGTCGCGGGACCGATCGAGGTGAGGTTGCTCCGGCGCACTGCGGAGGTCGTCGGGTGGGTCGCGGAGCCGCCGAGCAAGGACCGTGCCCGAGCCGTCGAGCTCGTCGCATATCTCGTGCTCCACGGACGCCGCGCGAGCGGCGAGCGCATACGCTCCGCCGTGTTCAGCCGAGGGGAACGGACGGCGTCGCTCGGCCGGGTGCACAACGTCTGCTCCGCGGCACGCACCGCTCTCGGTGCCCGCCCGGACGGTCGGAGCTACCTGCCCGCCGCAGTGGGTGGTCAGTACCAGCTCGACCCGTCAGTGACGAGCGACTGGGGCCGGTTCGAGGAGCTGCGCCTGCTCGCTCTCGCGGTCGAGCCGAAGATCGCGGTCGGCCTGCTCACCGAGGCTCTCTCGCTCGTCGAGGGCCCTCCGCTCGCCGAGGCGCTGTCAGGCTGGGACTGGATGCTCGGAGAGGGGCTCCTGGCGACGATCGTGTCCGCCATCGTCGACGCAGCACACCACCTCGCGACCCTCGCGCTCGCGTCGCGGGAGCTCGTGCTCGCCCGGTCCGCGGTCGCTACCGGGCGGCTCGCCGAGCCGTGGTCCGAGATCCTCGCTCGCGACGCGATGGCCGTCGCAGAGCTCGAGGGCGATCTCGACGCGGTCCGGCGGACCTGGCACGAGCTCGAAGGAGCGCTAGACCGGCTCGACGGCAACGAACCCTCGGCCGAGACGCGCGCGTTCTACGAGTCCCTCGTCGGCTCCCTCCGGTCGGCGAGGAACGGGTAGTGCGTCCGGACCGTGCGCACCTCGCCTGGGTCGACACTGGCGAGCAGGATCTCCTCGGACTCGCCCGCCTCGGACACGACAGCCCCGAAGGGGCCGACCACAATGCTCCCACCGCGGTGGCGCACCCCGCCCCCCGAGCCGACCCTGTTCACCCCGACGACGTACGCCTGGTTCTCGATGGCCCGAGCGACGAGAAGGGCGCGCCAGTGCGCCTGACGAGATTCGGGCCAGCTCGCCACCACCACGTAGCAGTCGGTCGCGTCCGCAGCCGACCAGAACCAGTCCGCGAAGCGAAGGTCGTAGCAGACGAAAGGCGTCACGCGCACGCCGTCGACCGCGACCGTGACCCGCTCGGAGCCTGCGCGGTAGTGCTCGCCCTCCCCGCCGTAGCGAAACGGGTGGACCTTGTCGTAGACGGTCTCCTCGCCGCGCGGACCTGCGAGGAGGAAACGGTTGACGGGCAGGTCCCCTCCGGGCAGCCGGCACGCGAACGACCCGCCGACGGACACCCCGAGCGTCTCGGCACTCTCGTGGAGAAATGCCGCTGTCGCGTCGTCCGGGCCCTCGGCGACGACCTCGGTCGACATCGAGAAGCCGGTGGCGAACATCTCAGGCAGGAGCACGAGACCCGCTCCTTCTCCGGCGGCCTCGGCGACGAGCGGACGGAGCCGGCGGTGGTTCGCAGCGCGGTCGTGCCACGCGACGTCGCACTGCACGCTCCCGACGAGGAGCGCAGCACCCCCGTCCGCCGGGGCTGGTCTCCCCTCGTCACGGCTCCCAGGGGCAGGGGCTCCAGGGGCAGGGGCTCCAGGGGACTCGACGCCCGGGCTCATCGGCGGAGGACCTGCAGGCGGGTGAGGGCATCGTCGATGACGTCGGCACGCTTGCAGAACGTCCATCGCA
>JAJZCK010000140.1 GCA_021846125.1 Actinomycetes bacterium
ACGTTCGCAGCCTTGCGATCAATGAGGGGAGTGGTTCCAAGATGGCTGAGCTCTTCGTGGAGGGTGACCAGGTGGTGCTGCGCATGTCGGGGCTGGAGGAGGCCGAGGCGCTGCACGGCGAGGTCCGTGTTCCGCTGTCGGCGGTGGTGGGAGTTGAGGTGCTCGACGACGCGATCGGCGCGGTGGAGGGCCTGCGGGCGCCGGGGCTGGGCGTGCCGGGGGCGGTCGCGGTCGGTACCTTCCGCGCCCACGACGCCAAGACGTTCGCCGTGGTCCACCACGCCACGCCTCGAGGGGTCCGGGTGGACCTCGCCGGGGCCGACTACGACCGCCTGATCGTCGGTTGCGCGGACCCCGTGGCCATCGCCGCCAAGTTGGTGCCCAAGCGGTGAGCCCGGCGGCGCTGGTCCCGCTCCTGGTGGTGGCGGCCGGTTTCGAGGTGTTCTGCCTGGTGGACCTGGCGCGCGCCGAGGCGGTGCGCTACCTGCCGCGATGGGCTTGGGCGATCATCTGCTTGGTCTCGGTCCCCTTCGGTGGCATCGTCTACCTGCTCGTCGGGCGCCCGAGGTGAACGCGATCGCCACCATCGGGCTGACCAAGTCCTACGGCTCCCAGGTGGCCCTCGCCGGGGTCGATCTCGAGGTCGCCAAGGGCTGCGTCTACGGGCTGGTCGGCCCGAACGGCTCGGGCAAGACCACGTTGTTGGAGATCCTCGCCGGGCTGCGCCGCCCGAGCGCCGGACACCTGCGGCTGGCAGCAGGGCGCGAGGCGCTCGCCTACTGTCCCGACGTGGCCGAGTTCGAGGGCTGGCTGAGCGCCACCGAGGTCCTCGAGTCGGCGGCGGGGCTGCTCGGGCGGCCCAAGTCCAGCAGCGCCATCGCCGAGGTGCTCGCCCGTGTCGGGCTCACCGGCGCGGCCAGCCGGCGGGTGGGCGGGTTCTCCCGGGGCATGACCGCCCGGCTCAACCTGGCCGCCGCCCTGGTCGATGACCCCGAGATCCTCCTGTTGGACGAGCCTGCCGCCGCGCTCGACCCCGCGGGGCGGGTCGAGATCCTCGAACTGGTCGCGAGCCTGGCCGGGGAGGCCACTGTGGTGGTATCGAGCCACGACCTGGCCGACGTCGAGCGGGTCTGTGACGACATCGGCATGCTTGCCGCTGGCCGCCTCGCTTACCAGGGGCCGCTGGCCGACCTGTTGGCCGCCCACGCCGGACGCACCTGGCGGGTCGTGGTGCGCACCCCGGCCGCCACGCTGCTCGCCGCGCTGGCGGGGGCCCCCTGGGTCGAAGCGGTGAGCGAGGCTTCGCCCGGGAACTTTGAGGTGCAGGTCGGCGACCCCGACCGAGCCCAACTGGAACTCCCCCGGGCATTGGCGGAAAGCGGCGCCCGGGTGGTCTCGATCTGTCCCATGTCCCCGAGCCTGGAAGAGGTATTCCTGTCCCTCACCGCCGCGCCGGCCGGCGACGAGGCCCGGGAGCGGTCGTGAGCGTCTGGCGCCTCGAAGTGCTGCGGGTGTGGCGGACCCGGCGCCTGGTCGTGCTCGTCGGCGCGTTCGTCGTGCTCGGCCTGGGCGACCCGATCCTCACCTACTACACGCCGGAGCTGCTCAAGGCGAGCGCGGGCGGCATCCGGGTCATTGCCCCAGCTCCGACCCCCGCGGCGGCCATCGCCGGCTTCGCTCGAAGCATCACCCAGATCGGCACCCTGCTCGCCGTGGTGATCGGCGCCGCCAGCCTCGCAATCGACGCCCGGCCCGCCCTCGCCGCTTTCTACCGAACCCGCGTTCGCCGCACGGCCGTGCTCGTGCTGCCTCGCTACCTCACCGTCGCTGCCGCCACCCTCGCCGCCCTGGCGCTCGGCACCCTCGCCGCCGGCTACGAGACCACCGTGCTGATCGGGCGCGTCTCGCCAGTCGCACTCGCGGGCGGCCTCGGTCTCGAAGCGCTGTGGATGTGCTTCGCCCTCGCTGTGGTGACCGCCTGGTCGGCCCTGGTACGCGGCGTGCTGGGCGTGGTCGGGTGCACCCTGGCAACGCTGCTGGCACTGGCGCTACCCGCAGCGGCCGGAGTCCCGGCCTCATGGCTGCCCACCAGCCTCGCCGCCGGCCTGGGCGCGCTGATCGGTGCGCACCACTCCGTCCCCCTGTGGCACGGCGTGCTCGTCACGGCCAGCGCCACGGTCCTCCTCCTAGTGGCGGCGACCCGGCGCATCCAGCGGCGAATGGCGTAACCGGGCTCGCGAGCGCGCCCGCAACGTGGCGGCGCACCGTGGAACGACCAAACGAGCAGTCGCGTCGTCTCGGGGAACACCGGTGGCCACGCGCGCTCGGAAGCGCACCCGATGAAGAGCCCCGTTATCACCAGAAGCGGATCGTTGTGCGGTCACGGCTGCGGGGGCTGGTGCCCGGTCGCGGCGTCCGGCCAGGTGCTCGGCGAGGCATTGCTCGCCCACGCCGCCCCGCCCCACGCTGCGCGCCTTACTCCGCCCGATCGCCCGCTCGCTTGAGAAGGCGACTGCCGAGCCGGTTGCCCGCTTGCTTTGAGCGACACCTGGGAGCGATGCCCTCCTTGCGGGGCCACGCGCGGGTATGTTATCCATAGATCTATGGATAAGCGATCAGAGCCTGCCAAAGGCGACGGCGTCTACGAGCAGCTGGCTCGGATCGGCAAGGTGGTCGTCCATCCCAAGCGCATCGAGCTGCTGGAGCTGCTCTGCCAAGCCGAGCGACCGGTGGAGGCCCTCGCTGCTGCCACCGGCCTCAAGCTGACGACCGCGTCGGCGCATCTGCAGGTCATGCGCCAGGCCCGCGTGGTGGAGACGCGCCGGGAGGGGACCCGCGTCTACTACCGCGCCGCGGGCGGCGAGGTCTGCCGGTTCGTGACTGCCCTCGGGGATCTCGCCCGGGCTCGCCTCGCGGAGGTGGAGCAGATCCTCCGCGAGATCGGCGCGGCGGACGGTGGGGCCGAGCGGGTGACCCGGTCCGAGCTGCTGGCTCGGGTGCGCGCCGGCGAGGTGGTGGTGCTCGACGTGCGCCCGCCCGAGGAGTACGAGGCCGGCCACATCCCCGGAGCGGTCTCGCTGCCCCTGGAGCACCTTGAGGCCCGCCTCTTCGAGCTGGATCCCGACATCGAGGTCGTCGCCTACTGCCGCGGTCCGCTGTGCCTGCTCGCCCCGGAAGCCGTGGCGCGCTTGCGCTCGGCCGGCCGCAGGGCGCGCTGCCTCGAAGACGGCATGCCCGAATGGCGTGAGGCCAGGCTGCCCGTCGCTACCGGCGGAGAGGCGTCGAAAGGAAGTCCGCGATGAAGATCCTCGTCATCTTGAACGATCCGCCCTATGGCACCGAGCGCTCCTGGAACGGCCTGCGCCTGGCGGGCACCCTCGCCAAGCGCGAAGGCGACGAGGTGCGGGTCTTTCTCTTCGGCGACGCGGTGGGCTGCGCGCTCGCCAACCAGAAGCTGCCCGACGGCTACTACCACCTCGACCGCATGGTGACCGCCGTCCTCCGCCACGGCGGCGAGGTCGGCTGCTGCGGCACCTGCATGGACGCCCGGGCCTTCGCCGAGGTGGCGCTGGTCGACGGCGCCCGTCGCTCGAGCCTCGAGGAGGTGGCGGAGTGGACGATCTGGGCCGACAAGGTCGTGAGCTTCTGAGCGCACCGGCGCGCCAAGCCGCTTGTGTCGTCGCCGCGAGGACCCAGGCGTGGCGTGCAGGTAGAAGTGCCGACCACGAGGAGGTGGGGTGATGGCTGTGCGCGTCGTGATCGCCGGCGGCTCCTTCGGCGGGCTCACCACCGCCTACGAACTGCGCCGCCACCTCGGGCCAGACCAGGCGACGATCACGGTCATCGCCAAGGACCGCCGCTTCACCTTCGTTCCCTCGCTGCCTTGGGTGGCGATGGGCCGGCGCAGCCTGGAGCAGATCTCCTTCGACCTGGCCGGGCCGCTCGCTGCCAAGCGCGTGGTCTTCGTCCACGACACCGTCACCGGCGTCGACACCGAGCGAAGGCTCGTCGCCACCGACCAGGGCGAGCATCGCTATGACTTCTTGGTCGTCGCCACTGGGCACCGCAGCGCCAACGAGGCGGTCGAAGGCCTCGGCCCCTTCGACGGGCCGGGCCACTCGCCGATGTCGGCTCCCGAGGCCACCGAGCTGCGCTTGGCGGTCCGAGCCCTGCTGGAGGCGCCCGGACCGGTCGTCGTGGGGGCCGCGCCGGGTGCGAGCTGCATCGGACCGGCCTACGAGCTCGCGTTCGAGCTCGACCACCTGCTGCGTCGCCGCAAGCTGCGCCACCAGGTGCCGATCACCTTCCTCACCCCCGAGCCGTTCCTCGGGCACATGGGCATGGGCGGGGCAGGCAAGATCCGCCAGCTCCTCGAAGGCGAGCTCGAAGAGCGCGACATCGCCTATGCCACCTCGACCGCGGTGACGAAGATAACCCCCGAGACCGTCGAGGTGGCGGGGGCTTCCCCGGTCCCCTCGGTGCTCTCGATCATCATCCCGCCGCTCGCGGGGATCGAGGCGGTGGCCAACAGCGCTGGGCTCGCCAACCCCAAGGGCTTCCTCCCCGTCGACGCCCACTACCGCCACCAGGTGGCAGACGCTGTCTACGGCGTCGGGGTCGCCGTCGCTATGGCGCCGGTCGCCGAGACGCCCGTGCCGGTCAACTTCCCCAAGACCGGGCACATGACCGAGCAGATGGCGCAGATCGCTGCCCGAGACATCGCGGCGAGGATCGCGGGCCGCAACAGGGAAGCCGCCGCCGAGCTGTCGGCGCGCTGCGTGCTCGACATGGGAGATCGCGGCGCCTACATGGCCGTCGACCCGGTGCGCCCGCCGCGCAACGCGATCCCGACCGTCGTAGAGGGCCGCCGCTGGCTGCTCGCCAAACGGGTCTTCGAACGCACCTACCTCTGGCACGCGAGGCACGGCCGGCACATACCGAGCACGCTCGGCTGGTAGCGCAATGGCCCCAGGACGGAGCCAGGCACGAGGACCGGTCATCTGCTCGACGGGATGCCTCGCCCACGCGGGGGTCTCCGCGGTGAGCGGGACCAGCGCCGTCCTGCCCGCAGCGGGCGAGGTCCTCGTGGTCTGTGCCCATCCCGACGACGAGTCCTTCGGCCTCGGCGGCGTGCTCGGGCTCTACGGCGAGCAGGGCACCGTCGTCCGCGTGCTGTGCTTCACCCACGGGGAGGCGTCCACGCTCGGCGCGAGCCCGGGTTCGCTCGCAGAGCTGCGGGCAAAGGAGCTCGATGCTGCTGCCAGGGTCCTCGGCGTCGCCGCCGTCACGCTGCACGGCTACCCCGACGGACAACTGGGCGAGGTGGGGCTCGACGAGCTGGCGGCGCTCGTCGACGAGGAGGCGGCCGGCGCCGACCTGCTGCTCGCCTTCGACGAGGGTGGGATCACCGGCCACCCCGATCACGTCCGTGCGACGCAGGCCGCCCTCGGTGCGAGCCGCGGCCTGCCGGTGCTCGGCTGGGCGCTGCCCGAGGTGGTGGCCGCCCGGATCAACACCGAGCTCGGCACGGCTTTCGTGGGCCGGGCATCCGACGGGCTCGACTTCGTCGTGGAGGTGGACCGAGCCCGCCAGCTCGAAGCCATCGCCTGTCACGCCAGTCAGTCCGGCGACAACCCGGTGCTGTGGCGGCGCCTCGAGCTGCTCGGCACCTTCGAGCATCTCCGGTGGTTGACGCCGGCGCCGACCCCGTGACCGTGCGACGTGGCAGCAGAGGGCCGGCGCGGCCCTTCTCGCCCGGTGAGCCCGACGAGACGGGCCCGCCCGGTCCATACCGGCCGCCGGCATCGAGGCGCCGGTCGGGGACCGCCGCGCCGCTCGGGATGCTCGGGCTGCTGGCCATCCAGTTCCTGCTGGGCATGGCCGTCAACCTGTACGTGAAGCTTCCGTCAGCCGGCGGAGCAATGACGGCGATGATGGGCAGCGGTCCGTTGGTGGTGATCCACATGATGCTCGGGATGATCCTTGCTGTCGGGGCGGTGGCAGCGGTCGCGGCTGGCATCGCCCACGGACGGCAGGCAGTGGGCTGCGCCGCCATCGCCCTCGCCGGCATCCTCGTCGCCGGGCTCGGCGGCCTGGCCTTCCTCATGGACGGCCAGAGCAATGGTGCGTCCTATCTGATGGCCGTCGGCTTCCTCGTTGCCGTCGCCGGCTACGTCGCGGAGATCGTCGGGGCCAGATGACGAGCGTGGGGCCGGCGAAGATCGGGCTACGACCAGCGCCTGTCCAGGTGGCGGCCACTGGCGACAACCATGCAAGGCGCCTGCACCAATCCAGCCGTCACCTCGTCCCAGCGGGCTCCGGCGTGAACACCGAGGAGGAACCACGTTGAACTGGACCAGAATCGTCGTCCCCGCACTGGCGCTCCTCGTCGGGGCTGGAGCCGGCGCCGGTGGCCTCGCCCTGGCCGACAACCACGGGGCCAGCACCTCGCCGTCGTCCACTCTCGCCCCAAGGCAGCCCTCAGCCGGCGGCAGCACCAACCCTGGCGGGGGCATGACGAGCGGCGGCATGGCGGCCGGCCGGGGGATGATGGGCGGCGGGTCCGAGATCGCCAACGGGGCCCCCGGCGGGCTGGTCCCTGCCAGCGCGATGGAGGCCCTGGCCGCGAGCGCTCGCCGCAGCGTCGATCAGACAGGTTCGGCCCTCGCCTACCACAGCCGCCAGGTGGCCCTCGTCGCCCTTGGAGCCCCCGGTAGCCGGCCCGGGATGTACTGGCAGCTCGACGGCGTCGACGGCCCAGATGGACCGACTATCAGCGTTCCGGCCGGCGCCACCATCACCGTGGACTTCGCCAACGGCGACCCCGGCCACCCCCACGGCCTCGAGCTCACCACAGCCGCCCCGCCCTACGGCCGCATGGCGATGATGGCAGGACGGATCGCGGCGCCGGGCGCGTTCATCATGCCCGTCCCGGCTCCCGACGGGAACCTGTGGTACACGGCGACGGTCAGCTTCCGTGCCCCGCCGCCCGGCACGTACTACATCGTC
>JAJZCK010000003.1 GCA_021846125.1 Actinomycetes bacterium
CCTCGTTGCCACGGGAACGAACGTCAAGACCGCGCAACGGCGTCTCGGGCACTCCTCTGCCTCAGTCACCCTCGACATCTACGCCCGGTCGACAAAGGCTGCCGACCGGGAGGCTGCCGAACGGGTCGGGGCGTACCTTCGCCCGTCACTCGCGCACGCTGGACATCTAGTGGGATCGATGCTGGCCCGGCAACCGGCCCTGACCTGCGCATTTGCCGTGGGCGCTGAGGGACTCGAACCCCCGACCTCAGCCGTGTGAAGGCTGCGCTCTAACCACCTGAGCCAAGCGCCCGTGCAACGCCTCCGGGCACACCGTTTGTCACGTCGACCTGCGATGCGGCATGCACCGCCGCAGGCCAGCTCACGACACCGGTGTCCTTCCGGAGCCCCTCATGCTAGGCGACGCGCGCCATGCGCGCCGGCGAGCCCCTGTAACGAGCATCTCGAGCGCCCTGACGAGTGCGAGTCAGCCGCGTGCGGCGAGGGCCGACCCGGCTTCGGGGGACAGCACAGCCGCCTCGGCAGCTGCCGCGAATGCCACGATGGCGAGCAAGCCGAAGGCCACCACGAATGGTGATCGAGCCGAGCTCGCCACACCGACGACCCTGTCGGCCCACCCACCGACGTGCAGCGCGAGCGCCCCTACGGTCACCCCTATCCCCATAGTCAGCTGCTGGATCGTGCTCGAGAGCGTGTTGGCGTTTCCCATGCCTTCGAGCGGTACGTCGGCGAAGACGACCGTGTTGTAGGCGGTGAAACCAGTGGATCGGAAGACCCCGCTCACGACGAGGACCAGCACGACGAGCGCGAGAGGGGTCCCTTCCGTGAAGGCCGCACAGAGGGCGAGGGTGGCGCCGGCCGCCCCTGCCGAGATCACGAGCACTCGCTTGAAGCCGAGCCACCGCAAGAGCGGAGTAGTGAACGGCTTGACGGCGATGTTGCCGGCGAACACCGCCACCACGAGCGCTCCCGACTTGAGCGGGCTCCAGCCGAAGCCGTCCTGGAACTGCAGCGGCAATAGGAACGGTGCCGCCCCTACCGCCATCCGGAACAGCGACCCACCGGCGCTCGCCGCCCGGAACGTCGGGATCCGCAGGATGTCGAGGTCGATCAGTGGATGCTCGCTCCGGCGGAAATGCACGACGGCTCGCCACACGAGGAGCACCCCGACGCCGACGCACGCTCCGACCACCGTCCACGAGGAGTTGCCGTCGTCCACGAGCTCGAGACCGTAGACGCACGCGCCCAGCCCGGCCCCTGCCAGCACGAACCCGCGCCAGTCGAGGCGGGCAGGCCCGCTGGGCCTCACGTCGGGCACGATCCGCGACGCGACGAGCAGCGCGACGAGACCGAGCGGGAGGTTGACGACGAAGATCCAGCGCCAGGAGGCATAGGTCACGAGCACTCCACCGAGTGCCGGCGCGACCACCGGGGCGACGAGCGCGGGCCATGTCAGGTACGCGATGACGCGAATGATGTCCGCCTTGCGCGCGACCCTCAGCACGACCAGTCGACCGACAGGCACCATCATGGCTCCGCCAATACCCTGGAGCAGGCGCGTCGCCGTCAGCTCCGCGAGGCTCGTGCTCAGCGCGCACAGGGCCGACGCCAACGTGAACACGGTGATCGCTCCCGAGAGCACCTTCCGCGCGCCGAAGCGGTCTGCCAGCCACCCACTGACGGGGATGAAGACGCCGAGAGCGAGCAGGTAGGCCGCTATCACGACGTTGAGCTCGCCAGATGGCACGTGGAACGACTGGGCCATGCGTGGCGCAGCAGTAGCGATGATCGTGCCGTCGAGGTTCTCCATGAAGAACGCTCCTGCGACCAGAAGCGCGAGACCGCTCCAGGCGGGGCGTCTCCGACTTCCCCTCGACTCCGCGCTCTCGAGGCCCTCGGCGCAGGAGCCCGTCCCCGTGTGAGGCATGGTCCCGTCTAGCACACGAGCACGAACGGGGCGTATGTGACTTTTGACCCTGGACCCCAGATCCTCGCGCTCCTAGCGTCGTCTGTGATGCCGAAGTTGCTGGTCACGGTCGGTTCCCCGGAGGTCGCGCGGCCTCGGGGCCACGAGGGGAGGACAGCGACCGGGACGCGTCGGTCCGGGGCGAGCCCGGCGAGCCCGGACTGCGCAGGACCGGACTGCGCAGGACCGGATTGCGCAAGCCAGCTGGACGGCACGGGTGGAGCGACACCAGCGTCAGGCACGCGGAGATCGGTCACCATCGTCGGGACCTATCCGCCGACGATGTGCGGTCTCGCCACGTTCACCGGCAACGTGCGCGACGCGCTCAAGGCATCCAACGCGGACTGGGACGTACGCGTCGTCCGCGTGCTCGACCACCCGGAGCCGGTACCGGCCGCGGAAGTGGTCGCGCAATGGGTCCCGGGAGATCGGACGTCGCTCGATCGCGCCCGCGATGCACTCGCGTCGTCCGACATCGTGGTCGTCCAGCACGAGTACGGACTGTTCGGCCCCGACGACGGTATCGCCGTGCTGGACCTCGTCGACGAGATGCGGCCCCCACTGGTGGTCGTCCTGCACACGGCGCTGCTCGAGCCGAGCCCTCGTCAGCGTCGGATCCTCGACCACCTGATTGGTGCCGCGGCGGCCGTGATCGTCCAGAGCGATGCGGCGCGCCGGCACCTCGCAGCGATCTACGGCAGCGAGCTCTCGAGGGTGGTCGTCGTGCCACACGGTGCCGCCGAGAACTTCGCCGGTCCGGTGCTCGAGGACGTGCCCCATCCTGCAGTGCTCAGCTGGGGTCTGCTGAGCCCGGGCAAGGGGATCGAGCACGGCATCGCAGCCGTCGCCAGGCTCGGCCGGCGACGGCCGCCTCCGACCTTCGTCGTGGCGGGGCAGACCCACCCGAAGGTCCTCGCAGCGCACGGCGAGGTCTATCGCGACAGCCTCGTCCGCCTCGCCCGTGACCTCGGAGCCGCTGACCGGGTGCGCTTCGACGACAGCTACCGGGACTGGACATCGCTCCGCGCGCTCGTGCGGAGCGCCGATGTCGTCCTGCTCGCGTACGACTCGCGCGAGCAGGTCAGCTCGGGCGTGCTCGCCGAGGCGCTCGCCTCCGGGAAGCCGGTCGTCGCAACCCGCTTTCCCCATGCCGTCGAGCTGTTGGGCGGCGGGGCGGGCATCCTCGTCGACCAGGGGGACGTCGTCGGGATGAGCGAGGCGATCGACCGGGTCCTCTACCAACCGGCCGTGGCACGTGCCATGGCCACGGCCGCCCGGCGCGCCGCCATACCCTTGCTCTGGCCTGCAGTCGGGCTCCGCTACCGCACGGTCCTCGAAGGAGCTCTGGCCGCTCGCGCCATCACGTGACCGGGGATGGCGGCGCCCGCCCTTGCCCCGGAGCCTCCCGGCCAACGGTGCCCCCGACGATCTTCAGACGACGGCCTAGATGGCGACGAGCACCTTGACGTGCTCCCCCGAGGCGGAGAGCGCGAAGGCCTCGGCGACGAGATCCATGGGACGGGTCGCCGTGACGATGTCCGCGGCCCGCACGGCGCCGCGGCGCAGGAGGTCGATCGACTCGGCGAAGTCCTCGGGCAGGTAGGTCGCGCTCCCCTGGATCCGGATCTGGTGGTCCTGGACCAGCGGGAGGGGGACGGTCACCGCCCGGGCCGGCACGCCGACGATGACCACGGTCCCACCCTTGTCGGCCATCGCGATCGCCTCGCTCACGGTGCTCTCGACGGCCACGCAGTCGAAGACGACGTCCGCGCTCTCGCCGAGGGCAGCTCGGACCTCGCCGACGACGTCCGGGGCCATGGCGTCCACCGAGGCGTCGGCCCCCAGCGCGACGGCCCGGGCGCGCTTCGACCCGACGACGTCGGTCACGACGATCCGCGCTGCACCGTGCGCTAGGCAGACCGCGAGGACGAGCAGGCCGATCGTCCCCGCTCCGAGGATCGCGACTGTCCTGCCGGTGACGTCGCCCGCGGTCCGGACCGCATGCACAGGCGTCGCAAGAGGCTCGATCAGGACAGCGGTGCGGTCGTCGATGTCGTCAGGCACGACGTGCAAGCGGTCGGCGGGCAGGGTGAAGTAGGTGGCCATGCCGCCCTGGCCGTACCCACACCCGAAGAACTGGAGCCCCTCGCAGAGGTTCTGCCTGCCCGACGTGCACATCTTGCAGTGCCAGCACGGCAGGTCCGGCTCCACCGTCACCCGCTGTCCGGGCCGAATGCCCTCGACCGAGGCGTCGACCGACTCGACGACGCCGACCACCTCGTGACCGGGGAAGTACGGAGGCGGGACGAAGGGGTGGGTGCCGTGCGCGGCATGGGTGTCGGACCCGCAGACGCCGACGACGACGCTTTTCACGAGCACCTCGCCCGCCCGCGGGACGGGCACGTCTGCGGCCTCCACGTCGATCCGGTCACGGCGCACGACGACCCGTCGCATGGTTGTCATCTCTGCTCCTCCTGTGTTCGATGGTCGATGGGGTCCAGAGACACCTGACGCCGCACGGGTCAGCTCGTCCCCGGACGATCTGCGATCTGGTCGAGCTGCTCGAGAGTCCCGCGTACCCCTCGCTCGTAGATCGAGCCGAGGATCGACTCGTAGAGACCCGTGAACCTCGGAGAGTCGGCGAGGTCGCCGAACATCTCACGATTGGCGTCGAGAAATGCGAGCGGCTCGTGGCGCTGTCTACGGGCGGCCGCCATGAGCCTCCCCCTGATCCGATCTTCGACGTCGATCGGCTCGCCCCCTTCGTCCACTCCGTCGGCATAGCGAGCCCAGCTTGCCACCACCGCGGTCGCTCGCGTGACGGGCCCGCCAACGCCGATCTGGTGCCGGATGACCGGAAGGAGGAACTTGGGTATGCGGTCGGAGGTGTCCCTGCACAGCCGAGCAACGGTGTCGCAGACGGCCGCGTTCGAAAAGCGCTCGATGAGGCTCCGCGCGTAGCTGTCGAGATCGATGCCTGGTACGGGGCGAAGGGTCGGAATGGCCTCGCCTGTCATATAGTCCCAGAGAAACTTGGCAAACAACGGGTCCTGGGCCACCTCGTGGACGAGGCGATGACCGGCGAGATATCCCGCGTAGCAAAGTGCCTGGTGGCCAGCGTTCAACATTCTTAGCTTCATCAGCTCGTAGGGCTCGACGTCGGGGACCAGGTGCACGCCGGCATCCTCGAATGGCGGGCGACCGTCGCCGAAGCTGTCCTCGAGGACCCACTGGCTGAACGGTTCGCACAGCACGGGCCACCGGTCGTCGACGCCGAAGCGCCTGCTTACCTCGAGGCGGTCAGCGTCGGTCGTCTGCGGTGTGATCCGATCCACCATGGAGCTCGGGAAGCGCACTTCGTCGGCAACCCAGCTACCGAGCTCCCGGTCACGCAGGTGTGCGAAGCTCGCAAAGGCCGCGCGGGCAACGGCACCGTTGGCCTGGATGTTGTCGCACGACACGACGGTGAACGCTGGGACTCTCCGCTCACGTCGTCGCGCGAGCGCCTCGACGACCACGCCGAAGACCGTCGACGGGGCCGTCGCATGTGCAAGGTCCCCCAGCACCTCAGGATTGGTCTCGTCGAAGGAGTCGGTAGACGGGTCGATGTTGTACCCGCCCTCGGTGATCGTGAGCGACACGATCCGGATCGCCGGCGACGCGAGCCTTTCCACAAGTCGCTGAGGGTCGTCAGCGAGGAGCAGGTAGTCGACGATCGAGCCGACCACTCGAGGCTCCCATCTCCCGTCTGCGTGCTTGACCACGACGGTGTACAGGCCGTCCTGCGCGACGAGGACATCGCGCATGGCACGCCCGGAGCCCAGCACGCTCGCCCCGCAGACTCCCCAGTCCATGGCCGATCCTCGGTTCATCAGTTGGTCCAGGTACACGGCTTCGTGGGAGCGGTGGAACCCGCCTACGCCGATGTGCACGATCCCGGCGCTCACCGCGGAGCGGTCGAAGCTCGGGACGGCCACGCGAGAGCCCAAGAGCGTCAATGTCCGAGCATTCAAAGCCAGCATCTCTAGCTCTCCGGTATCTTGCCAGGAGGGTGCACGTGCCCCCTCGCGTGTGAGCGCTTCGACCACCACGACGATCCGTCGCAGGCGGCATCCCGAGCTCTCGTGCTCATCCGAGCGAGTCGAGGGCTCCCTGGAGGTAGCCGATCGCGTGGGCCCTGCCCCGGCTGCAGTACGAGCCGGTGCCGACACCCACCCACGTGTCCTCGTCGAAGATCATCGCGGGCACGTGGTCGTCGATGACGAAGCCGTCGAAGCCCACGCGCGCGAGCCGGCGCATCACCTCGGCCGGCTTGTAGTTGCCTTCACCGAGAAAGCACTCGCGAAATGCAGGGACGCTCCCCTGCACGTCGCGGAAGTGCACGTAGAAGATCTGGCCCTTCGGGCCGAGAGCGTCTACCACGTCGTGGACCGCGCCCTCGCCGCCCATCTCCGAGACGGTCCCGAGGCACAGGTCGAGACCCCACACGGGGCTGCCGCCGGCCATGTCCATCGCGCGGACGAGGGACTCCGGGGAGACGAAGATCCGCTCTGCGCCCCCGAGGGGCACGCCCACGGGCGGGTCGTCGGGATGGAGCGCGAGCCGCAGGCCCACCTCCTCCGCGACGGGCAGCACCGCGTCGAGGAAGTACCCGTAGTTCGCCCAGAGCTGCTCGGCGGTGACGGGCTCCGTGAGGCTCTCGTCGGGGGAGAGCTTGTAACCCCGGAGCGCGTTCCCCTCCGCCGCCCTCGCGAGGTCGAAGGCCGTCACCCGCGCACCACCGCGGCCGGCCGCGTCGACGTCGGTCCGCCAGACGTAGGTGGCTATGAAGTTGTAGCCGAGGACGGGGATCCCGGCTGCGGCCACGTTGCGCACCGTCGCCTGGAAGCCTTCGATCTGCTCGTCCCGCCGTGGACCCCCGCGCTGGATCTGGTCGAAGTGCGCGCGTGGGACGTTCTCCAGGCCCTCGAGCACGAGCCCGTAGCGCTCGACCTCCTCGCGGAGCGCCACCAGCTCGGCGAGGGACCACCGTCCGCCGTCGCCGGTGAGGTTCGACGGCGTATGGAGCTGCACCCCGGTCAGCCCCAGCTGGCGGGCGAAGGTGGCTATCGACTCGTCGAAGTGCTCGACATGGCCGAGGGCGACACGCATGGAGCGGCGATCTTTCCCGGACGCGGCGGCGCGCGGATGCGTCACGAGGAACCCTGGCCCGGCAGGCTGACGGGGATCCCGGCGAGCAGGCCACCGTCGGCGCGGACGTCCTCGCCTGTCACGAATGACGCCTCCGGGCTCGCGAGGAAGCTGACGACTGCCGCGATCTCGTCGGGGCGGGCGAGCCTGCCGAGCGGGTGTGCGAGACCCCAGCGACGCATGAGCGCCGCCGGGTCCTCGCCCGCCGAAGCGAACAACTCCGCCGATCGGCGCAGCATCGGCGTGTCGACCGATCCAGGTGAGACGGTGTTGACGCGCACGCCGTAGGCGGCCTCGTCGAGCGCCATCGCGCGCGCGAGCGCGCCGAGCGCCCCCTTGCTCGCGGCGTAGGCGGCCACCCCCGTCTGGCACGCGTCGGCCTGCACGGAGGAGACCACCACGACCGCACCGCGCGAGCTGGCGCGCAGCAGCGGCAGGGTTGCCTTCGCCGCGACGAACACCCCGGTCAGGTTGACCCTCAGCACCTCGTCCCAGGTCTGCATCGTCGTCTCGACAACGTCGCCGTAGCGCTGTATCCCGGCACTCGTGACGAGGATGTCGCACCCGCCGTGCTCCTCGCGCACATGGCGTGCGATACCCACCATCGCGTCGAGGTCGGCGACGTCGGCGACGGCCGAGGACGCCCGCCCGCCTGCGCTGCCGACGCGCTCCGTCGTCGTGCCGAGCCCGGCCGCGTCGCGGTCGACCACCACGACCGTCGCCCCTTCGGCACCGAGCCGCTCGGCGACCGCCGCCCCGATCCCGCTTGCGCCGCCGGTGACGAGCGCGACCGATCCGAGGTGTCGCTGCGCCACCGGGCTCCCTGCGCCTGCCGGGCTCATTCGAACCCGCCCGACGCCGCGGCAGCTCGCGCGACAGACGCGTCCCCGACGGGCGGGGGCGGGAGCTCGTCCACGCTCGCGAAGAGCCCCGCCGCCAGACCTGCGAGCAACGCCGCACCCCGGATGCCCGCCTCCTCGACGCGCGGGTAGGTGGGTGCCGGGAAGCAGGACCTCTTCAACGCGACGAGCACGGGGTTGCGTGACCAGCCACCGCTGATCCGCACCTCCGCCACCGGGCCGCCGAGCGCCTCGAAGCCGTCGAGCAGCTCGCGCGCACCCGCGACAGCGGACTCGAGCGCGGCGCGCCAGGTTGCCTCGGGCGAGCCGTCGCCGAGGCGTTCGATCTCGCTCACGTCGAACCTCTCGCGCAGCGACGCGACCGGCGAGCGCGGGGCGTCACGGCGCGAGAGGTTGCCGGAGCCGAGAGCGAGCGCTCCTTGGTCGAGCGAGGTCGACCCGTGCTCGCTCACGACGCGGAGGCGGCCGAGCACCGCCGTGAGGTTGAGCCCGAGCGAGAGCCCGCCGATGACCGCGTAGTGGTCCGCAAGCACGTGCCAGCCGATCTCGAGGCCGCGGTCGAGTCCCTCCGAGAGGTCCCGGTCCGGCGACGCCGGCACGGCGCGCACGAGTGCTTCGGCGGTGCCACACGAGTCCGTCACCTGCGACGAGTCGACGGCTCCGATCCCGACGGAGCCACAGAGGTGGTCGTGGCCTGCCACGGTGACGACGGCGCCTCGCAGCCTCTCGCAGCCAGGGGGCGCCTCGTGGATCCGGCCGAACGGCGTCCCGGCCTGGCGAACGGGCGGAAAGAGCGTGGACGGAACGCTTGCCCACTCGAGCGCGTCGCTCCACCATGC
The DNA here is from genome assembly GCA_021846125.1 of Actinomycetes bacterium. Taxonomy (GTDB): domain Bacteria; phylum Actinomycetota; class Acidimicrobiia; order Acidimicrobiales; family Bog-793; genus JAJZCK01. Next base: position 8,856 of record JAJZCK010000003.1, read on the forward strand.
GCGTCCCGCGACCGCGAGCGCGCCCGTCCGTGACGCGAGCGACGCTTCCGCGGCCTGCTCGCCGCCGAGACGGTAGGCGATCCACTCCGCGACGCTGAGAGCGCGCACCGCTCGTCGAGTCTCCACCACGTTGCGCGCGAGCCAGCGCAGGGTCGCGATGGTCGGGATCTGGGACGTCCCGAGACCTGTGCACCGGCCGATGGCATCCGTGCCTAGGTCACGCCGGTACGCCTCGTGCTCGCCGGTCGCCCGGACGTCGTGCCAGGCGATCGCGGGCCCGAGCGTGCCTCCCGCTGCGTCGAGGAGCACCACCGTCTCCGCCATGCTCGTCACCCCGAGAGCGACGACAGACCCGCGAGGTGCGACGACCATCACCTCGCGGAGCACGTCGAGCACCGAGGCAAGCAGCGCGTCCCCGCTCGTCTCGGCGCCGGTCGCAGTGGGCCGCCAGACGGTCGGCACTGCCGCGCGGACGATCTCCCGCCCGCCGGCGTCGACGACGCCGGCCTTCGTGAGCGTCGTGCCGACGTCGACGCCGACGAGCAGGAGCCGCTCGCCGGCCTGCCCCGTCACGCGCCCACTGCCGCGTTCCACGGCCGGGCACGTCCCTCCATGGCCGTCAGGGACTGCTCGAGGCGGCTACGCGCGGTCGTGGTGAGGAACTCCCGCCGGGCGTCGCCTTCGAGGGCGACCGCCTCCTTCCAGTACACGCGGCCGGCGATGAAGCCCGAGGCCCCACCCTCGTCGCAGGCGGTGGCGACCGCCTCGAGGAACGGCTCGAGCGGCATGCCCGCCGAGAGCATGGCCCACGGCACGGTCACGACTTCGCCGACGGCACGGCACCCTGCCGCGTCGCTCGGGTACTCGAGCTTCAACAGGTCCGGTGCCGTCTCGGTGAGGATCCGTGCCGACTCGACGATGAGCTCGGCGCGGCGCCGCGCACCGAGCGGCTCCTCGCCGGGTAGGGCATACAGGAGCGTCTCGACGACCGAGGGCACACCGGACGCAGCGCAATCTTCGACAACCGCGCGCACGACGTCCACCACCTCGGCGACGAGGTCGGGCTCGCCCGCCTCGCGCTTGCGGTCCGGCCGGAGCTGGACGAGGAGCTTCACGGCGTCGCCCCCCATGTCCCGTACCCACTGCGCCGTGTGGGAGGGGTCCCGCGTCGCACGCGGCTCGCCGTTCCAGGTCTCACGGGCTTCCGGCTCGACCGCGACGAGGGTCGCGCAGCCCGGAGCCATGGCGCCGGCGTCGCTCACCGCCGGTACGCCGAAGTCCGGGTCGAGCAGCACGGCGCTCGCGACCGGGCTCAGCGCAGCGACGACGTCGACCTTGAACGCTCGCATCTCCTCCGGCCCGGTGGGGCGCTCGGCGGCGACGAGCATCCTGCGCAAGGTGTTGCGCTGGTCCATCGCGACGATTGCGAGGGTCCCGTCTGCTCGAGCGATGGCGCCGAGACCGGCCCTGGGGGTCGTCGAGGTCGAAGGGGGCATAGTGCTCATTCTCCTGGCTATCTCTGGGATGTCGTGGAACATGGAGGGATCGCTGCAGCACGCGTGCGCCGGCGAGTGGGACGGCCCGCGTCGGGGGCTGCTCGTGCAACGCGGACCGGTGCGATCTCCCCCGAGCCTCGCTCGACGAACGTCGTCGGCAACACGAGCCGCTGCGGCGCGCTGGCGTCGCCCCGTATCCTGCGGAGCAGGAGGTCGATCGCCGTCCGGCCCATGAGCGCGGGGTCCTGGCGCGCCACCGTCACGGGAGGCGAGAGCGACTCGGCGATCGGGAAGTCGTCGAAGCTCACGAACGCGACGTCTGTCCGCGCGCAGCCGTGGAGGTGGCGGACGACGTCGAGGGATGCGACCGCGTTCGCCGAGAGCACGGCTGTCGCCGGATCCTCGAGCGAGAGGACGCCGGAGAGCAGCGGAGCGTCGCCGTCCGCGCTGCGGGCGTGGGAGACGACGAGCGCGGGGTCGAACTCGATGCCTGCCGCCGCGAGCGCGGCGGCATAGCCGCTCAAGCGCTGGCGGAGCGGGAAGCGCTCGATGGCCGTGCCGACGAATGCGATCCTGCGGTGGCCGTGCGCGACGAGATGCGCCGTCGCCCGCTGCGCGCTGCCCTCGTTGTCGACGACGACCGTGTCCACCTCGAGGCCGGACGGGGGGCGGTCGATGAACACGACTGGCACGCCACCTGGGCCGATGGGCAACCGCTCACGTGCGTAGCCGAGCCAGCAGGGCACGACGATCAGGCCGCACACGGACCGGTGCAGCAGGCCGAGCACGACGGCACGCTCCTGGTCAGGAGTCCTACCAGCGCTCGCGATGATGAGGAAGAGCCCCGCCTCCCGGGCGGCCTCCTCGACGGTTTCGGTCACCGCTGCGAAGAACGGGTCGCTGATCGTCTCGACGACGAGACCGATCGCCTCGTCGCGTCCTGTCCGCAACGAGCGCGCCAGCGGGTTGGGCCGGTAGCCGAGCGCCTCGATGGTCGACCGCACCCTCGCAGCGGTCGCCTCCGTGACCTCCGGGTCCTCGTTGACGACGCGCGAGACGGTCTTGATGCTGACCCCGGCGAGCTGCGCGACGTCTCGCAACGTCGGTGTCGGGCTCATCGCTCGGCCGGGCCCGGAAGGCCGGCGCCCACGACGGTGCTCGGCGGCAAGCCGGCGAGCAGTTGCGTCACGCGGCCGACGTCGACACCGCCTGCGAGCGGATCCTCGCAGGACGCCGAGGCCACGACGAGAGCGAAGCGCACTGCGTCGGTCCACGGCCGACCGCCCTCGAGCGCGTGGACGAGCCCGCCGACGAGCGAGTCCCCGGCCCCGATGGGGTTGACGACCTCGACAACCGGAGCCGCGCACCACGCCACGCCGGCGCCGTCGTCGAAGGCGGCGCCGTGGCTCCCGGCGCTCACGATGACGTGACGAGCGCCCCGGGCCCGCAAGCCCACCACCGCCGCGGCCGCGCGCAGCGCGACGTCCGTGCCCGTCGGCTCCACCGCCTCGCCCGAGGTCCCGTGCAACAGGGCCTCGGCCTCGGAGAGGTTGGGGCTCACGACGTCCGGTCCGACCTCGAGGGCACCCGCGAGCGCCGGGCCGGTGGCGTCGACGACGGTGCGCAGCCCGACACGCCGCGCGGCGAGCACGACCCTCGCGTACGCGTCCGGCGGCGAGCCGGGCGGCAGGCTGCCCGAGCACGCAAGGCTCTCGTGGCCGGAGGCGAGACCGGGGACGAGCGCGACGAGTGCCTCCCAGTCCGCCGGCCCGGTCGTCACGCCGGGCTCGTTGAGCACGGTGACACGTCCGGACGTCTCGATGACGATCGTCGCGACGCGCACCGCTCCGTCGACGTCGATGCCACGGAGGTCGGCATGCTCGCCTTCCGCCAGCTCACGGAGCCGCGCGGCGTCACGCGTCGGCAGGAAGCCGAGGATCGTGCCCGGCCGGCCGAAGCTCCGTGCGACGCGCGCGACGTTGACACCCTTGCCGCCGAGGGTGGTCGCCGCGCTCCCCGTGCGGTGGACGTTGCCCGGCACGAGCTCGCCGACGCCGATGGTCCTGTCGATGCACACGTTGGGGTTGACGATCAGCACGCATGGCTCCTCGCCGCCGTGCCCCGGTCGACCCTGCGGCCGACGCCGAGCTCTGCGACGGCATCTCGCACCTGGTCGCCGAGGCTCGACGTGGCGTCGACGCGCACGTGGGCGACGACAGGCCTACCAACGAGGACGGCGGCGCGCACCAGCTCCGGACGGTCGATCTTCGCCCGGTCGCGAAGTGCCCGACGGCTCGCGAGCCTCTCGAGCAGCAGGTCCGTCGGGCAATCGAGGTAGCAGAGCGCGACGGCCCCGTGGCCGGCCGAGGACGCCCGGGCACCGAGGGAGCCGACGACCCCCTCCCATGCCTCGACCGAGGCGCGCTCCCGGGTGAACGGAGCGACGACGACGACGCGACGTCCGACCGCCAGGTTCGCTGCCGCGGTACCGAGCAGGCAGGCGTAGCGCGCCTCGCGCAGCCGCGCCCCGGCCGAGTCGCCGTCGAGCGCGTACGGCTCGGCGCCCGCGAGCGCGAGCGCCGCCGCGGTGAGCGGCCCCGTCACGTCGTCGAGGTCGAGCAGCACGAAGCCGGTCTCGGACGCGAGCGACGTCGCGAAGGTTGTCTTGCCCGAGCCGGCGGGACCGCTCACCACCACGGCGCGCGGCCCCTGCGCCTCGCACTCGGCCATCTGATCGTCGCTCCCCGCGTCAGGGCCCGCCGTGGACGGGTGGACGATGTCCACCCGTCCACGGCTTTCACCCCAGGTCACCTCGGCAGGTGCGAGCGCACGGCGACGCTCGTTCCGCCGCGGTCATGGCTTGTCACCGGCACTCAGCCTCCGAGGGAGGCCAAGGAGGACTGGTAGTAGTACTTCGTGATGCTCGGGTTCGACGAGTTCGCCGTCGTCCCGACGATGTTCGGCACGAGCGTCGCCTTCGGCACCGCCGACTTGTGCCCCGTCAAGATGTCGTACGCGTACTTGACCGCGTCGGCACCCTCGACCGCCGGCTGCTGGATGACGAGGACGTTGATGACGCCCTTCTTCAAGAGCTTGACCGTAGCGGGCTCCGCGTCGTAGCCGGCGACGAAGATCTTGCCCTTCTTGCCGGCCGCAGCGATGGCCTCTCCGGCACCTTGTGCACCGTAGAGGTTCGTGCCGAAGATGCCGACGAGCTTCGGGAACTTGAGCACCATGTCCTTGGTCTGGCTGGCGGCCAGCGTCGGGCTGTCCGTGTTGTACTCGACTGCCGCTACCGACATGTGCGGGTACTTCTTGATCTGCGCGATGAAGCCCGCCTGCCGGGCGTCGGTCGTCGAGATGCCCGGGTTCACGTTGTCGACGGCGACCTGGCCCGTGTAGTGCGCCAGCTTCGCGATGGTCTCGGCCGCGAGCTCGCCGCCTTGGAAGTTGTCCGAGGTGATCCTCGCGTCGAGGATGCTCGTGTCGGTGAGCGTCGTGTCGACCGATATGACCGGGATCCCCGCATGGACGAACTTCTCGATCGGCGCCTTCAACGCGACCACGTCGGTCGGCGCGATGAGCAGGGCGCTCGGGTGCTCCGCGAGGAGCGACTCCACGACCGGGATCTGCGTCGTCGGGCTGAACGTGGTCCCGCCCTGCCAGATGAGCTTCACCCCGAGCTTCGCGGCTTCCGCTGCTGCTCCGCGCTCCATCGTGATGTAGAACGGATCGACAGTCAGGCCAGGGACGAGCGCGATCGTGAACTTCTTCGCGGCCTTCGGCGTCGCGGCCACGCGTGCGGCCGACGACGGTGCGACGAGCGCCAGCGACATCGCCGTCGTCCCCGCTGCCATGACCGCAGCCGAGCCCACGAGGCGCGCTCGACGGCGGGCCGGACCTGATCCCCTTGCTGCGTTCCTGTTGGACATTGCAACCCCCTCGATTGTCATGCTTCTCTCTTTTCCTCTTGGCTAGAGGATCCTGTGCGCGCACCGTGGCGCGCGGGCGGCGTGGCGGCTCAGTCCGTGCCGACCACCGTCCGGACACGGTCGACGGCCACTGCGCCGACGACGACAGCACCGATTGCAACCTGCTGCCAGAACGGCTGGACGTTCGCGAGCACGAGCCCAGTCGTCAGGAGCGCGATGATCGCAGTGCCGATCACGGTCCCGAAGATGGTGCCGCGTCCTCCGAAGATGCTCGCACCTCCGATGACGACAGCTGCGATCGCGTAGAGCTCGTCGTTCGCGCCGGCGATCGGCGAGGCGGAGGAGAAGTTCGCCGTGACCATCAGACCCGCGACTCCGGCGAGCAGCCCGGAGAGCATGTAGACCCGCACGAGGTGCCGGTCGACGTCGATGCCGGCGCGGCGGGCGGCGACCTCGTTCGAACCGATGGCGTACGTCCGCAAGCCAAACCTCGTACGTGTGAGCACCAGCCCGAACACGAAGGCGAGCGCGAGCGCGACGAGCACCGGGACGGGGAGCCAGCCCGAGATCACGCTCGCAGTGCCGAGGGTCGTGATGAACCCTGGGAGGTTGGTGATCTCCGTGCCGTTGTTCAACAGATCGGTCGCTCCGGTCACGGCGGTAAGGGTCCCGAGCGTGACGATGAACGGTGGCAGCTTCATCTTCGTGATGATGAGGCCGTTGAGAAGGCCGATTCCCGCACCCGTCGCGAGCATGAGGAGGATCCCCGCCGCGACCGTCAGGCCACCAGAGTCGTGCGAGCCGAGCATGTTCGCCATCAGCAGCGAGCCCGCCATGGCGGAGAAGCCGAGAGTTGCCCCGTCCGCGAGGTCGATACCAGCGGTGACGATGACGAATGTCTGGCCGATCGCGAGGATGAGGTACTCGACCGCGAAGCTCGCGGTGGCGAGCCAGGCTGCCTTCGTGTAGAGCGTCGGAGCCACGGCTCCGAAGGCGACGATGAGCACGACGAGGACACCGAGCGTCCACAGCGCCCCGATGCGCTCCATGAACCTCTGGAACCACGGAACCCCGCCGGTCTCGTCCTCGTCGGGCGTCCCCGCCAGATCTCGCTGATCCTCCTCGACCTTGAGCATCATCGCGTCGTCTTCCCGGCGAGCATCGCCGAACCCGTGATCCAGCTCACGATGGAGTCGAGGTCGGTCTCCTTCGGCCGGAGCTCGGCGATGACCCGACCGTGGAAGAGCACGACGACGCGGTCGCAGAGCTCGTAGACCTGGGGGAGGTTGTGGCTGATCAGAAGGACGGGGATGCCGTGCCCCGAGACGGTCCGGATGAGGTCGCCGACCTTTGCCTGCTGCTCCACGCCGAGCGCTGCGGTGGGCTCGTCCAGGAGCAGCACACGCGACCCCCAAGCGACGGCCCGGCCCACCGCGACGGCCTGGCGCTGACCGCCCGAGAGCCGACCGACACGGGACGAGACCGATGCGATATGGATCTTCGTCCGGTCGAGGTCCTCCACGCTGCGAGCCATCATCGCCCGCCGGTCCAGCCATCCCAGCCAGCCGAGCGGTCCCGAGACCGTGCGCTCGCGCCCGAGGAAAAGGTTCGCCCAGATGCTGAGGTCCGGCGCGAGGGCGAGATCCTGGTAGACGGTCTCGATGCCTACGTCGCGCGCGTCGGTCGCCGACTTGAACGACACGGGCGCACCGTCGACGAGGATCTGTCCGCTAGTCGGATGCAATGCGCCTGACAAGATGTTCACGAGCGTCGACTTGCCGGCGCCGTTGTCGCCGACGAGGCCGACCACCTCGTCGCGGTGGATCTCGAAGTTGATATCGCGAAGCGCGTGCACGCTTCCATAGCGCTTCGAGACGCCCCGCACCTCGAGGACCGGCTGTCCGAGATCCGGTGACGCTGCCGCGCCGCGCTGCTCCCCACCGTCCACTGCTCCACCCCCCAAGCTCGGACCGGTCACGACGCGTCGACCGCTCGCGACGGGTTAGCTGACATCGATGTCAAACCATGCGACCCCTGGATGCCGGCAAGCTAGCGATCCCCCGCAACCCCGACCGGGCACACAGTAGCGCGCTCTGACAAGGTTGTCACGACCGTCGGGTCTTCGCGAGGTCCTCGCGGGGTCACCGCCCTGTCCGGCGCCTCAGCTCCGCGGCCGCAGCCGTCGGCTCGCGCGCAGCGCAGATCGCAGCCACGACCGCGATGCCCGCCACGCCGGCACCGGCGACCTCGCGAGCCCGCTCGACTGTGATCCCTCCGATGGCGACGCACGGCACCGGCGACACCGCGCAGATCGCACGCAGCCCGTCGACGCCGATCGGCGCCGCGGCGTCGGGCTTCGTCGCCGTCGTGAAGACCGGCCCGACGCCGAGGTAGTCGACCGTGCCGGGGGCGAGCGCCGCCGCCGCCACGGCTTGTGACAGGCAGGTGACGGACCAGCCGATCACGAGGCGCTCCCCCGCGATCTCGCGTGCCATCCCCACCGGGAGATCCGACTGGCCGAGGTGGACACCGTCTGCGCCGGCTGCGAGAGCGACGTCGAGGCGGTCGTCGACGACGAGCGCGACGCCGGTGCCCGCGAGAAGCTCGCGCAGCCCGATCGCCGACACCGTGAGCTCTCGAGCCGTCGCCCGATGGTCACGGAGCTGGACCGCCGTCACCCCTCCTGCGACCGCCGCACGCACCGTCTCCGGTACGCCTCGGGCACCGCACGCCGCGGCATCGGTGACGAGGTAGAGGCGCGGGTCGAAAGTTGCCCGGCTCACCGCGTCACCCGCCGGCCACAGTGCGGGACTCCTCGGACAAGGCTGCGAGCTCGTCGAGAAGAGCGACGGCGAACGATCCCGGACCGGGGCTCCCGCCGGCGGCACGCTCCCCGGCACGCGCGAGCACGGCAGATGCGGCCGACGCTGCGAGAAGGACGTCGGCCTCGACGGCGGCGAACGCCGCGACGAGCGCGCCGAGCGCGCAGCCGACCCCCGTGACCCTCGTCATGAGCGGGCTCCCGCCCGGGACCGCGACGACGTCCGCGCCGTCGGTGACGTAGTCGACCGCGCCGCTCACGGCGACAACGCAGCCGGCGGCACGCGCGAGCGTGAGCGCCGCACCGAGAGCTTCGTCCGATCCTGCTTGCGAATCGACGCCCCGCCCGCCGGGACCGGCACCCGCGAGGCTCATGATCTCGGATGCGTTGCCTCGCACCACCGACGGGCGCGCCGCGAGCAGCTCCCCGGCGAAGCGCGTCCGGTGGGCGAGGGCGCCGACGGCAACCGGGTCGAGGACCCACGGCCGTCCCGCCGCCGCCGCGCCCGTCGCCGCCGCGCGCATCGCGACCTCGCGCTCGGCCGAGAGGGTGCCGAGGTTGACGAGGACGGCACCGGCGGTCGCGGCGAACTCCCCGGACTCCTGCGAGTTCTCGACCATCGCCGGAGACGCGTCCACGGCGAGGAGCACGTTCGCCGTGAAGCCCGCCACGACGACGTTCGTCAGGCAGTGGACGAGGGGATGCCCCGCCCGCACCTCGGCCAAGAGCTCCGGCACACGACGATCGGTCCAGGTCAGCTCGGAGTGCATGGGCGACGTCCCTCCGCTCGTACGAACGAGATCAGGTTCGACAGGTCTCTCTCAGCCCGCGGGCGGTCCGGACGGACCACCGCGGGCACCCTGCGTCTCCCCAGATCCTACCGATCCATTCCTACCGATCCATTCCTACCGATCCGGCCACCGCGCCGCGGCCGGGCGGGCTCGGTCGCTCCGGTGCGCCCCGCACGGGTACCCTTGACGCCCGTGGCGACGAAGGACGTGAAGGCTGGGGGGCACGAGACGGAGCCTGGGCCCGACGGCAGCGAGGCCGACCCGGGCGCCACCTATCGCCAGCCGAAGAGCCTGCGGGAGATCGCGAGCGACCTCTGGCGCCCGAGGTTCGGCACGCGGCCGGAGCCTGGCGCCGGCCAGCGGGCGCCGACCACGAAGGACGTCGTCAACGGCCTCGCCCGCAACGAGCTCGCCATCGGCACGGCTCTGCTCCTCGCCGAGCTGGCGATCACGATCGCGGACTACGTCGTCTGGCACCACTCGCACGACCTGAAGCTTCGCCAGCTCGCGCCGGACGCCCTCGTCGCCGGACTCGTCGGCACGGCGATCATGGCCCTCGGCGTGGCGCTCCACCGCCGCGCCCTGCTCGGTTTCGCAGCCTTCATCGTCGGCATGGAGTCGATCTCCTTCGGCAACGTCTTCGGTCTCATCTACCTGTTCTTCGGGGGATGGCTCATCATGCGGGTCATGCGCAAGCAGCGCCAGGACAAGGCCCTCGGCCTCGCGGCGTCGTCCGCCGACCCCCGCAGGACCACGCGGTCGGCCCGCTCGGCGCGACCGGTGCCGTCGGGACCGAAGCCGTCGAAGCGCTACACCCCGCCGCGGCGCTCGGCCGCGGCGAGGAAGCGGTGACGGTGCGGACCGCCCCGCCACGGCGTCCCGCGCGCCTCGCCAGGCAGGAGCGTTGAGCCGGTCGGGCGACGGGGCGCCGAGATGATCGCCGACGCGCTCGCCGGCAAGAGGATTGCCGTCACCGGGGCGACCGGCTTCCTCGGCACCGCTCTCGTCGAGCGCCTCCTGCGCAGCGTTCCAGGGTGCGAGGTCGTCCTGCTCGTGCGACCGGGTCGTCGGCTCGACGCAGCGGAGCGCACGGCACGCGAGATCTTGCGCAACGACTGCTTCGACCGGCTCCGGGCCGAGCTCGGCGACGGCTTCGCCGGCGAGGTCGCTCGCCGCGTCACCACGATCGCCGGCGACGTCGGGACCGACGGCCTCGGCCTCGACGACCAAGCACGGGCCCTGCTCGCGAGCTGCGACGTGGTCGTCCACTCCGCGGCGACGGTCAGCTTCGACGCCCCGCTCGACGGCGCCGTCGAGGTCAACCTGCTCGGTCCGAGCCGTGTGGCGGCCGCGATGCTCGACGCAGCGCGTGCCTACCGGCCCGCCGCTCGGCCACTCCCCCATCTCGTCGCCGTGTCGACCGCCTATGTGAACAGCGGTCACCACGGGGACGCCAGCGAGGAGCTCGTCACGCAGAGCCGCTACCTCGCTCTGCCGGACTGGCGCGGCGAGGTCGCTGCCGCGAGGCGCTCCCGCTCCGACGCCGACGCGGAGAGCCGGACGCCGGCAAGGCTCGCCGAGCTCCGCAAGGCCGCCCGGCGCGAGCTCGGCGCAGCGGGGACCGCTCTGCTTGCCGAGCGGACCGAGAAGCTACGCGGGGAGTGGGTGGACGACACGCTCGTCGAGCTCGGCCGGTCTCGCGCGCAAGCGCTCGGCTGGCCCGACGCCTACGCCTACACGAAGTCCCTCGGCGAGATGGCGCTCGGCGACAGCTGCGAGGACCTCCCCGTGTCGATCGTGCGCCCATCGATCGTCGAGTCCGCCCTCGCGGAGCCGCGCCCGGGCTGGATCCGAGGCTTTCGCATGGCCGAGCCGGTCATCATCTCCTACGCCCGTGGCCTGCTCCGGCAGTTCCCCGGCGTCCCGGAGGGAGTCGTCGACGTCATACCGGTCGACCTCGTCGTCGCGGCCATCATCGCCGTCGCCGCGCACGGCCCGGAGGTCGCCGGCGGCGGTGACGGCTGCGATCCGGCCGTGTACCAGGTCGCGTCCGGCGTGCGGAACCCGTTCCGCTACGGCACCCTCGTCGACCTCTGCGAGCAGTGGTTCACCGAGCGACCCCTCTACGACGCCAAGGGCCAACCGATCGTCGTTCCCACCTGGTCCTTCCCCGGCCGTGGCAAGGTCCAGGGCGACCTGAGGCGCGCCGCGAAGGGCCTCCAGGCGATCGAGCGCATCGCGAGCATGCTGCCGGTACGCGGCGCGCTCGCCGAGAGGGTCAGCGCCGTCGAGGAGAAGCGGGACCTCGCGGAGCGTGCCCTCGGCTACGTCGAGCTCTACGGCGCCTACACCGAGACCGAGGCACGCTTTCGCGTCGACCGGACCCTCGCGCTTTACGACTCGCTCGACGACACCGACCGCACCGACTTCTGCTTCGACCCCGCTGTCGTCGACTGGGAGCACTACGTCACCGAGGTGCACCTGCCGTCGGTCGTCGCGCACGCTCGGGTCCGGACCTCGCCGGGCCGGCGTGTCACGGCGAGCAGGGAGGACCGGGCGCGGGCGGCGATCCTGTCGTCCGAGCCACGCTGCGCGGTGTTCGATCTCGAGCAGACCCTCGTGAGCTCGAACGTCGTCGAGTCGTACGCGTGGCTCGCGACACGTCACCTCGCCCCGCTCGCACGAGCACGGCTGGCGGTCCAGCTCGTCGCCGAGGGTCCTCGTCTCCTCGCGCTCGACCGCCGAGACCGCGGCGACTTCCTCCGCTCCTTCTACCGCCGCTACGAGGACGCCCCGGCCGAGCGGGTCCGTGACGACGCCTGGGAGCTGTTCGGCGACCTGATCCTCACCCGGTCGTTCCCCGACGGGTTGCAGCGGGTCCGCGACCACCGTGCGCTCGGCCACAAGACCCTGCTCATCACCGGTGCGCTCGACTTCGTCGTCGCGCCGCTCGCACCGCTGTTCGACGAGATCGTCTGCGCGCGCCTCGGCGAGCTCGACGGCAGGTTCACCGGTGAGATGGTCGCGACACCGCCGACCGGCGAGGCCCGCGCGCTTCTCATGGAGCGCTGGGCGGCATCGTTCGGGCTCGGCAAGGAGTCGACCGTCGCCTACGCGGACTCGACGAGCGACCTGCCGATGCTCGAGGCAGCCGGCCACCCGGTAGCGGTGAACCCCGAGCCGAAGCTCTCCGCTGTGGCACGCAAGCGCGGCTGGCCGGTCGAGCTCTGGCAGCAGACGCGTGGTGGACCGCGCCGGCCACTCGCCGTGTCGACCCGGCGGGTCGGCACGCGCACCCCGGCGCCGCGGGCGGCTGCCGCGGGCAACCCGGCACCGGAACGAGGACGGCTGTCGTGAGGGAGATCCTCGTCGAGCGGAGCCTTGCCCGCTTCGCCGCCGCGCGCGCCGCGTCGGTGGTCGCCGGCGCTGGCAGCGGCATCACCGTCGGGCCACTCCGCCTCGCCGACCGCGAGCCTCGGGCGCTGCCGGGCCCGGACTGGCATCGCGTCTCGCCCGTGCTCGCGGGGATCTGCGGCTCCGACCTCGCGACAGTCGACGGGGCGAGCTCGCGTTACTTCGAGTCGATCGTCAGCTTCCCCTTCGTCCTCGGGCACGAGATCGTCGGCACGGTCGGTGGCGGACGTCTCGCGGGCTCCCGGGTGGTCGTCGAGCCGGTGCTCGGCTGCGTCGCCCGCGCGATCGAGCCGCCGTGCCCGGCATGCGCGGCCGGCCGCAAGGGCGCTTGCGAGCGCATCGCCTTCGGCCACCTGAAGCCGGGCTTGCAGACGGGCTTCTGCGCGGACACGGGCGGCGGCTGGTCGGACGGCCTCGTCGCGCACACGTCACAGCTGCACGCGGTGCCGGCGGAGCTGTCCGACGAGGCTGCGGTCATGGTCGAGCCGGCGGCGTGCGCGATCCACGCGGCACTTCTCGGCGCCGTCGTCCCGGGCGAGCGGGTCGTCGTGCTCGGCAGCGGCACGCTCGGTCTCGCCACCCTCGCCGCTCTGCGCCACTACGGCCAGCCTGCAGTCGTCGTCGCGGTCGCGAAGCACCCCGTCCAACGTGATCTCGCGGAGCAGCTCGGCGCCGACCAGGTCGTACGCCCCGAGGAGCTCGAGCGCGCCGTGCGGCGGCTCACGGGCTCCCTCGGCCTCGCGGGAGGAGGATCGCCGTCACGCCTCACCGGCGGCGCGGACGTCGTCTTCGACTGCGTCGGCTCGTCCTCGTCGATCGCCTCCTCGCTGGCGGTCGTCCGCCCCGGTGGGCGCGTCGTGCTCGTCGGGATGCCGGGCACGGTGCGGCTCGACCTCGCGCCGCTCTGGCAGCGCGAGATCGCGCTCGTCGGTGCCTACGCCTACGGCACGGAGCAGACCCCAGACGGACCGAGGTCGACGTTCGACCTGGCGTTCGAGCTCGTCGCGGCTGCGCGCCTCGAGCGGCTCGTCTCGGCCCGCTACCCTCTCGAGCGCTACGAGGAAGCTGTGCGCCATGCTGCGAACGCAGGACGGCGCGGCGCCGTGAAGGTCGTGTTCGCCATCGGCCGATCCTCCTCACCGGCCTGGCGGTCCGGGCCCCCGAACACCGAGAGCGTGGAGACGAACGCGTGAGTCCGAGACCTGGTTTCGTCCTCGAGGTGGACCGTTCGACACCACCGACGTTGTTCTGGCACGGCGAAGGGTGGCGGCTCGAGCGCCTTCCCGCCGGCAGTCGTGTCGTCTACCCGCCGGAGCCCCTCCCCGCTCTCGAGGACCCTGACGCTGCGATCCGCCACGCGCTGGAGCATCCCGCGGGCGACTCCTCGCCGCTCTCCGCGCTACTCCGTCCCGGCGCCAAGGTGACGATCGCGTTCGACGACGTCTCGCTGCCGCTTCCCCCCATGCGCGCTCCCGACGTGCGCCAGCGCGTCGTCGAGGCCGTGCTCGACGCGGCCGCAGGAGCGGGCGTCGACGACGTCGTGCTGATCGCCGCGCTCGCGCTCCACCGGCGGATGACAGACGCGGAGCTGCGCCACGCGCTCGGGTCCCGGGTGTTCGACGCGTTCGCCCCGCACGGCCTGCTCCTCCAGCACGACGCGGAGGACCCGGCCGGTGTCGTCCACCTCGGCCTCACGGACCACGGCGAGGACGTCGAGATCAACCGCCGCGCGGCCGAGAGCGACCTTCTCGTCTACGTCAACATCAATCTCGTCGCGATGGACGGCGGCCACAAGTCGGTGGCGACGGGCCTGGCGAGCTACAAGAGCATCCGCCACCACCACAACGTCCGCACGATGCAGCAGAGCCGCTCGTTCATGGACCGCCACCACAGCGAGCTCCACACGTCGAACTGGCGCATGGGCCGGCTCATCGCGAAGGCAGGTGTCAAGGTCTTCCAGATCGAGACCACCTTGAACCTCGACACCTTCCCGTCGCAGTTCTCCTTCCTGCAAAAGCGCGAGTGGGAGTGGTCTCTCCGGGACCGTGCTGCGTTCCACGCGACGAGCGCGGCGCTCGAGCGCACCCCGGCAGGGCTCAAGCGCCAGATCTTCCAGTCGATCCGCTCGCCACACGCGCTCACCTCGGTCCACGCTGGCGAGGTGGAAGCGGTCCACGAGCTCACGCTCGCAGACGTCCACCGCCAGCAGCTCGTACGCGTCGACGGCCAGGCCGACGTCCTCACGATGGGCCTTCCATACATCTGCCCGTACAACGTCAACTCGATCATGAACCCGATCCTCGTCGCGTGCCTCGGGCTCGGGTACTTCTTCAACCTCTACCGGGGCAGGCCGCTCGTGCGCGAGGGGGGGGTGTGCATCATGTCGCACCCGACGCCGTGGGCGTTCAACCCAGTCCATCACCCGAGCTACATCGACTTCTTCGAGCAGGTGCTCGCCGAGACCGTCGACCCGCTCGAGATCGAGGCCAAGTACGAGGAGTCGTTCGCCACCGATCCGTGGTACGTCCACCTCTACCGCACCTCGAACGCCTACCACGGGGTGCACCCGTTCTACATGTGGTACTGGTGCGCGCACGCCCTCCAGCACCTCGGGCAGGTGATCGTCGTCGGCGGCGACAGGGCGGCCGTCCGCAGGCTCGGCTTCAAGCCCGCCTCGAGCCTCGCCGACGCGCTCGAGATGGCCGAGGACGTCGTCGGGCGCGACCCGAGCATCACCCACCTGCACAACCCACCGCTGTTCCTCGCCGACGTCACGTGAGCCCTGCACCCGAGCGTCCCGTCACCCGGGGACACTCCTCGCCCGTCGTCCGGCTGCCGCGCAAGATGCTCGGTGCGCTCGCTCCCCCGACCTGGCCGGGGACGGTCGAGCGGCCCCTGCCGCGCAGCCACGTCGGCACCGACTACGACACGAGCTGGTCCCGTACCCCCGTCGCGCGGCTCGCGCGGGCGATGATCACCGACAACATCACCCGGCCGTTCGTCCGCCTTGCCGCGGCGCCGACAGTCGTCGGTGCCGAGCACCTCGACCCGCTCCGCGGTCCCGTCATCTTCGCTGCGAACCACTCGAGCCATCTCGACACCGCGATCGTGCTCAGCGCGCTCCCCGTGCGCTACCGCCACCACTGCGTGGTCGCGGCCGCGGCCGACTACTTCTTCGACCGGCGCTGGAAGGGCGACCTATGGTCGCTCGCCCTCGGCACGATCCCGATGGAGCGCTCCCGGGTGAACCGACGCAGCGTGGACCTCGCCGCCGAGCTCGTCGCAGACGGCTGGAGCGTGGTCATCTTTCCCGAAGGCGGGCGGACAACCGACGGCTGGGGCCAGGAGTTCCGCGGCTGGACCGCGTACCTCGCGAAGCGCTGCGGCGTGCCCGTCGTCCCGGTCCATCTCCACGGCGTGCGGCCGATCTTCCCGAAGGGCGGGAACCGCCTCCGGCCGGGCGAGGTCGAGGTCCGCTTCGGCGCTCCGCTCCGGCCGCTCACAGCCACCGCGACAGCCTCGGAAGGTGGGCACGGTCGCGAGGAGGACGCACGCCGTTTCGGCGCGCGCGTGGAGCAGAGCGTCGCCGCTCTCGCGGACGAGGCGGAGACGGACTGGTGGTCCGCTCGCCGGCGCGCGGCGCGAGGTGAGACACCCGACCTGCGGGGCCCTGACGCCGCAGCGTGGCGCCGGGCGTGGTTGCTCCCCGAGAGCCGGCGCTCGAACGCCGGTGTGCGCCGGCGCACCCCCTCCGCACCCTGGTGAGGCTGCGCTGCAGCGCCCTGGTGACGCTGCGCCGGCCACGCGCGCGGACGACGACGAAGGCGACCAGCGCTGCACGTGCCCGGACGCGAAGAACGGGCCGGAGGGGGGATCCGGCCCGCTCTTACTAGACTCACCAGGAATCGGAGGGGGGGTCCGATGTGTTCCTGAGGTCTGGGACCAGTATGCGCCCGGGCGAGCCATCGGTCAAACAGCTTCGGTAGATATCTGGTATCGTTTGCAGCGATGGATCTCCGGCAGCTCAACGCTCTCGTCGCGATAGCGGAGCACGGATCGTTCTCTGCCGCCGCCGACGCGCTCGCGACGGTCCAGTCGAACGTCTCGACCCATGTGAAGAAGCTCGAGCGGGAGCTCGGCACGGTCCTCGTCGACCGGGCGACCGGCGAGCTCACCGAGGCGGGGGAGCTCGTCGTCAACCGTGCACGCCGGGTCATCGGCGAGCTCGACGCGATGACCTCGGACGTCACCGCGCTCAGTCACGAGGTGGTGGGGACGGTCCGCCTCGGCGCTATCGGAACGGCGGCGCGCTGGATCGTGCCGCTGCTGCTCGACGAGGTCCCCGGTCGCCACCCGATGCTCCATCTCGTCTTCGTCGAGGCCACCGGGCTCGGCCTCGACGCCCAGCTCGCGCTCGGCCAGGTCGACGTCGCGGTCATCGCGCTCCCTGCGTCTGGGAGCGAGGTGCGGACGATCCCGCTGTTCCGCGAAGATCTCGGCCTCGTCGTGCCCCGCGGCCACCCGCTCGACACCGGCGAGCCGGTCGACCCGGCCATCCTTCCAGAGCTGCCCCTCATGCTGCCGCTGCCGGGAAGCTCGTTCCGCGACGAGCTCGACGCAGTCGCTCGTGCGGCTGGTGTGGCGCTGCGGCCCCGCGCCGAGATGGACAGCCTGCGTCTCATCGCGACGCTCACCTTCGAGGGCTGCGGCTTCTCGATCCTGCCGGCCGGGGCGTTACCCTCCTTCCTCGAGGACTCGTGGGTGCTGCTTCCCGTCCGCGGGCTCCAGCCCCGGCTCGTCGGCGTTGCGCAGCGCCGGCGCGGCCTGCCTGGCGCGCCGGTGCGTGCCGTGCTCGACATCCTTGCCGAGGTCGTCATGGACGAGGACCGCACGCCGCACGGCGTCTACCCCGTGGCGGGCTCCCGCCACATGAGCCAGAGCGGCGGACCACCACCGGGAGCGGCGACCTCTCCTGTCACGACGAAGCCGTGACGGCCGTAGAACTCGACGTTCTCCCGCTTCGAGCACTCGAGGTAGGCCGGTAGGCGGTCGGCGTCGCACCGCTGGAGAACGGGCGCGAGCAGCGCGGAGCCGACACCGCGACGCTGGCGGGCCGGATCCGTACCGATCGTGCCGAGATAGTAGTGCCGGCTGCTCGGGTGCCGTGCGGCGAGCAGCATCGAGAGCCGGCGCGTCGCGAGGAACCGCTCGGAGAGAAGTGGGACGAGCCGGAGGTGGGCGAGCACGTCCCGGGTCCGTGGCGCGAGCGGCGTCGGGGGCATCCACAGCGCCGCAGCGACACCGTCGGAGACGGTGTAGACCTCGCCGCGCGGCAGGTAGTTGTGCAGGAGCTGGACACCGAAGAACCGGCTGAGCCGCTCCTCACGGTGCGACGCGTCGGGGAAGATGTACGCCGCGACGGGATCGTCTGCAAAGGCACGGCCGAGCGCCGCAGCGACTGCCGGCACGTCGCCCTTCCGCGCCAGGCGCACCTCCCCCACGCTCGCGATGCTACTTCCCCGCTGGTGCCTCCCCGCTGATCCCGCGCTCGTGCGGACAACGGCCACGGCTGCTCGTGGAATCTCGAGCCCTCGCGAGACGTTGGCCTATGCATGACATCCGATCCTCCAGGGACCTCCGCTTTCTCCGTCAACTTCGACTATCGCTGCCCCTTCGCACGCAACGCGAACGAGCATGTCGTCACCGCGCTCCGAGCGGGCGCGCCCTGGCAGGTCCACTTCGCTCCCTTCTCGCTCACCCAGGTCCATCTCGAAGAGGGGGAGCCTGCCGCGTGGGAGCAACCCGCCAAGCGGCCGGAGCTCGTCGCCGTCGCGGCCGGAGTCGCCGTGCGTGAACGCTTTCCCGACGCCTTCCTCGCTGTCCATCTCGAGCTGTTCCGCGCACGCCACGACGAGCACGGCGACCTGCGCGACGACGGGGTCGTTCGCGCCGCTCTCGCCCGGGGCGGCGTCGACCCCGACGCCGTCTACGCCGAGCTCGAGGATGGCTGGCCGTTCGCGACGCTCGCGAGCGAGCACGAGGAGGCTGTCGCGGAGCACGCTGTCTTCGGCGTCCCGACGTTCGTGACGGGCACGGAGGCGGCTTTCGTCCGCATCATGACTCGACCCGCTGGCGACGCGGATCTCGCACGGCGGACAATCGAGCGCGTCCTCGGCCTGCTCGGTGATGCACCCGAGCTGAACGAGGTGAAGCACACTACGGTCCCGCGCTGACTGCGGGACCGTAGTGCCGTCAGCTGTCGAGAGAGATCGGCTCGTCGTCCCGCGTCCCCGAGCCGAGAGCCACCTCCACCGGAACCGCAGCACCTGCCTGGCGGATTCGCTCGTCGAGCTCGACCACGAGCTCGGGGCTGTCCCGCAAGAACTGCTTCGCGTTCTCACGCCCCTGGCCGAGCTGCTCGCCTTCGTAGGTGTACCAGGCTCCCGACTTCTTCACGATCGCGAGGTCGACCGCGACGTCGAGGATCGAGCCCTCGCGACTGATCCCCTTGCCGTACATGATGTCGAACTCCGCCGTGCGGAACGGCGGGGCACACTTGTTCTTCACAACCTTCACCCGTGTCCGGTTGCCGACCATCTCGGAGCCGTCCTTGATCGACTCGACCCTACGGATGTCGAGGCGCACGGACGAGTAGAACTTGAGCGCACGGCCGCCAGGAGTGACCTCCGGAGAGCCGTAGATGACACCGATCTTCTCCCGCAGCTGATTGATGAAGAGTGCGATCGTCTTCGACTTGCTCAGCGTACCGGTGATCTTGCGCAGAGCCTGCGACATAAGGCGGGCCTGGAGCCCGACGTGGCTATCGCCCATGTCGCCTTCGATCTCGGCGCGCGGCGTCAGCGCAGCGACGGAGTCGATGACGATGACGTCGATCGCTCCCGAGCGGATCAGCATGTCGGCGATCTCGAGCGCCTGCTCACCGGTGTCGGGCTGGGAGATCAACAGCTCGTCGATGTCGACCCCGATCGCCGACGCATAGACGGGGTCCATCGCGTGCTCGGCGTCGATGTACGCCGCGACCCCGCCGTTGCGCTGGGCCTCCGCGACGACGTGCAGTGCGAGCGTCGACTTTCCCGACGACTCGGGTCCGTAGAGCTCGACGATCCGACCGCGGGGAAGGCCACCGACGCCGAGAGCGAGATCGAGCGACATCGCACCCGTGGAGATCGCCTCGATCCCCATCGTGAGGCTCTCCCCCATCCGCATGACAGAGCCCTTGCCGAACTGCTTCTCGATCTGGCCGAGCGCCGCCTCGAGTGCCTTGTCCCGCTCCATGTCTCTCCCTCTCCTCGCGGACCGGGCCGCTCCGGCGGCTCCGTGGCCGATCTCCACCTTGACGAGCGCACCCTACGAGGGTGCTGTATCAGCCGGTTCCCGTCACCGTCGGCCCGGGTGCCCGTCGGCCGGCCCGGCCGACTTGCACGACTGTAGTTCCGAACGTGTGTTCGGTGGTGGATGGTAGCCGCACGCCGCGACGCGCGGCGCCGGCGCAAGCCGGGGTGGACCGGGCCCGGGCGGGCTCAGGTCTCGGCGAGGAGGCGGCGGCGGAGCTCGTCGAGGGTGGAGATGGTGCCGATCTGGCGGATCCGCTCGCGGGAGCCGGAGAGCCGGAGAGCCACCGCGTCCGGCGGCGATCCGGGTAGCGCTATGCCGGCGAAGCCGGTGCCCGGCGGCAGCCCTTCCTGCGCGTCGGGCCCGGCAACCCCCGTCGTCGCGACGCCGACGTCCGCACCGAGCAGGCGCCGGACGCCCTCGGCCATCGCGGCGGCTGCGTCCGGCGTGACGACCGGTCCCTCGGGGACGGCGAGGACGGCGTGCTTCACCTCGCTCGCATACGCGACGACGGCCCCACGGAACCACAAGCTCGCACCCGGTAGGGCAACGATACGAGACGCGATGAGGCCGCCGGTGAACGACTCGGCGACGGCGAGCGTCCGGCCACGCGCGACGAGCAGCGCCCCGACGGCGTGCTCCATCGTCTCGTCGTCCACGCCAAACACCACCTCGCCGACGAGGGCACGGATCTCCGCCTCCTCGGCGTCGAGGGCGGACTCGGCTCTCGCCAGGCTCGGCGCCTTCACCGTCAACCGGAGCTTGATCCCCTCGATCCCGCTCGCGAGGAACGCGATCGTCGGTGCGCCCGGTCCGGCGGCGTCGAGCGCGTCGAGACGGGGCGCGACGATCTCGGCAAGCCCCGACTCACTCGTCCCCCAGGTCCGCAGCGTCCTGCTGACGATGACCGCCTGCTCGCCGGCCCGGGAGAGAAGGTCCGGCAGCACTGCCCGCTCGACCATCTCCCGCAGCTCGTCGGGCACCCCGGGAAGCGCGTAGACGACCTTCTCCCCGACCGGGCAGACGAGCCCGGGCGCAGTCCCGATCCGCTGCTCGATCGGTACGGCACCGACAGGAAGGTCCGCCTGCTTCGCGTTGATCGCAGCCATCTGCCGACCGCGAGCGGCGAACACCGCCTCGACAGCTGCGAGCAGTCCGGGGTCACGCCGGATCGGGACGCCCATGACCGCGGCGATCGCCTCACGCGTGATGTCGTCCTGGGTCGGGCCCAGGCCACCGCAGACCACCACCGCATCCGATCGCCCGAGAGCGACCTGCAGCGCCTCGACGATGCGCTCCAGGTTGTCGCCCACCCGGGTCTGGAACAGGCAGTCGATCCCCGCGCTCGCCAGCTGCTCCGCGATCCAGGTCGAGTTCGTGTCGACGATCTGGCCGAGGAGCAGCTCGGTCCCGACGGCGACGATCTCCGCGCGCACGTCCCGCTCAGACGGTCCGCGCGCTGCCGACGCGCAGCATCCGGCGCCCGTCGAGGAGGTACTCCCCGCCCGTATAGATTGTCAGCGCGACCGCGCACCACAGAGCGACCGCCACTGCGCCGTCGTGGTGCACGCCGATCGGCGGGAACAGTGCCATCGCGATAGCCGTGTCCTGGACGAAGGTCTTCACCTTGGCGAGCGGGCGGGCGGGGACGGACACGCCACGTCGGCCGGCGTGGACCCGGAAGACCGTCATGGCGGCCTCACGGAGAAAGATGAGCACGACGGGCAGCCAGCCGACGACACCGGACGCGGCGAGCGCGGCGAGCGCGGCGATCACGAGGAACTTGTCCGCCTGCGGGTCGAGGAACGCGCCGGAACGCGTCGAACCGTGCCGCCGGGCGAGGTGACCGTCGAGGCCGTCGGATCCGGCGAGGACGACCCAGAGCAGGAACAGCAGCCACGACGACGGACCGGTCGTCGCGACGAGCACCGCGAGCACCGGCGACGCGAGGAGCCGGGCTATCGTCACCGCGTTCGCCGGAGTGGCGAGCGCGGTCGGCCCGAAGGCCTTGCGGGTCTCGGTCGACGAGCCGGCTTCGCTCATCGAGCGGCGAGCGCAGTCCCGCGTCGAGGCATCTCCTCGGCGGCATCGCACGGCACGGCGACGAGGTCCGGCCCTTCCGCCGCGACGACCTCGACCGCCACGATCGATCCTGGCCGTAGGGAAAGGGGCAGGCGGACCACCCCGTCGATCTCCGGTGCCTCACGGTGCGAGCGTCCCACGCCCGGGGCATCGACGAGCACCTCGACGACGCTCCCGACGAGACCGGCGCGCCTGCGGGCGGTGAGCGCGTCCTGGATCTCCGCGCACTCCCGCAGCCTCTCGAGCGCGAGCTCGGTCGGGACGACCTCCGGGAGCGACGCGGCGTAGGTGCCCGGCTCCTCGGAGAAAGTGAAGAAGCCGGCCCAGTCGAGCTCCGCCTCGGCGAGGAACGAGAGGAGCTGGTCGTGGTCCTCCTCGGTCTCACCCGGGTAGCCGAGGATGAAAGACGACCGCATCGCCGCGTCCGGTGCCTTCGCGCGGATCTGCTCGATCCGTCTCAGGAAATGGCTCGCGTCGCCGACACGCCGCATGCGTCGGAGCAGCGCGCCCGAGACGTGCTGGAGCGAGAGGTCGAAGTACGGCACATCCGTCGCACAGATGGCGTCGACCAGCGCGTCGGTGAGCGACGACGGGTAGAGATAGAGCAGGCGCACCCGGTCGGCCCGCTCGGCGACCGCCTCGACGAGAGCGACGATCCCGGCACCGTCGGACCGGGCGGCACGCGCCGATCGGTCGCGCCCGTAGGACGCCAGGTCCTGCGCCACGAGGACGACCTCGCGTACGCCGAGCTCGTCGACCTCGTCGAGCACCGCCGCCAGCGGGCGCGAGCGCTGGGGCCCGCGGAAACCGGGGATCGCGCAGAAGCCGCATCGTCGGTCGCAACCCTCGGCGACCTTCACGTACGCCCACGGTGCCTCGGCTGGGCGACGCGGCATCTCGAGCAGGTCGAGAGGGGGGATCGCCTCGCCAGCTCGCGGCCGCCAGCGACGCTCCGCGCCGGGACCGGAGCCGAGCGCTATCTCGACGGGCACACCGACGTCCGCCACGACGTCCACCTCGGGTAGGGCAGCAGCGAGCTCCTCGCCTGCCCGGGCCGCGAGGCACCCGGTCACGACGAGACGCGCGCCGTCGCGCCGCCCTTCGGACAGGGCGAGGATGGTCTCGACGGACTCGGCGCGCGCAGGCTCGATGAACGCGCACGTGTTGACGACCACGACGTCCGCCATGCCCGGACCGGATGCGGCGACATAGCCGCCGGCGAGCAACGATCCTGCGAGCTTTTCAGAGTCGACCTGGTTCTTCGGGCAGCCGAGGGTCTCGATCCAGAATGTGCCCGCCACTGCACCAGCCTAGCAACACCCGTCGCTGGGGCCCCTCGCGCTGCTCCACGAGCCGCGCTCGGGTGTCGGGGCCCACGCGTCACATCCGGTCGAGCAGCTCGGCCTTCTTGCGCGCGAACTCCCCCGCCGTGAGGATGCCCTGCCGGCAGAGCTCCGCGAGCTCGGCGATCTGTGCGGGGATCGTCGCGTCGGCAGGCACCCGCTCTGGCGGCCGCGGTGCACCCCGGGCGGTGTGTGCCGCGCTCGTTGCTCTGTTGACCGCGCTCTGGAACCGGTCCGGCCGTGGCACGTCGAGGAACGGCAACGCGCCGCGCTCACCCGCCGACTCGACGGTGACGCTACCGGCTCGCGCGACTCGCTCGAGGATGCCTTGACGGAAGCTCACGTCTTGGACGCTCGTGATCGGCACCTCCCGTCCCGAGCGCCGCAGGACACCCGTGCGGTAGACGACACGGCTCGTCGTCACCGCGATCGACGTCGCCCGCCAGCGCGCGAGCGCCAGGCCGAGGCGTCCCCCCGCGAGGAGCACCAAGGCGAGCAGCGCCCAGCCGCACCAAGGTGGCGCTGTCGTCCACGCGACGACGACAGCGAGGGCAGCGGCGAGCACCGCGACGACGGCAGCGGCACGACCCACGAGCGCCGTCCAGCTCGGACGAGCGTCGTAGAGCACGTCCTCGCCTTCGCCGAGCATCCCTTCCGGCAGCGGCACGACTCCCCCCTGCTCCAGGCCCGCCTCGCGCCCCGGCGCGTCAGGCGAGCTTCGCGGCGATGCTCGAGGCGCCGCGAAGCACCGTGCCGTCTGCTCCCGCCGAGCCGAGGTGCGCCGCGGGACGGGCGACCGCCTCGGCGAGCAGACCGGCGAGCAGCTCGGAGAATGTGACGGGCGGGTCGACGAACAGATAGCGGGCGAGCGATCCCGGCACGGTGTTCACCTCGTTGACGAAGAGCTGCTCGCCGTCGCTCAGGATGTCGACACGGGCGACACCGCGCAGACCCATCACGCGCGCGACAGACAAGGCAACCGCACGCAGCTGTGCCGCGACCCCGTCCGCGAGCACCGCTGGCAGCTCTCGCGGTGCGCTCGCCATGCCATCGCCACCCACGTACTTGTCGGCGTAGCCGAGGATCTCCGCCCCCGCCCGCGCACGAAGCGGTCGCTCGATGGCGGAGAGCTCGAGCTCGGGGAAGCTCCGGACCGCGATCTGCAGGTCGTAGAGATCCGGCCGGTACGGCTCGAGCACCGCTCCGCGACGCAGGTGGACGTTCGTGCCGAGACGCGCGATCGCGGTCGGGAAGTCGGCGACGACGTCGATGCCGATGGACGAGCCGCCGAAGCGCGGCTTGACGATGTACGGCCCTTCGAAGTCGGGCGGGGGCGTCGCCGGGTCGAGGAGGATCCGGTCTAGCGCGGGCAGGCCCGCTCCGTGCACGACCGCTCCAGATGCGAGCTTGTCCATCCCGAGCGCGGCACCCGCCGCGTCCGGACCCGAGTACGCGATCCCAGCGAGGTCGAGGGCACCCTGGAGGGCACCATCCTCCCCCGGTCCGCCGTGGCAGCAGACGAGCGCAGCGTCGACGGCGAGCCGCTCCGCTCGCGGTCGCAGCCCGCCGTGGCGCTCGACGAAGCCGCCGTCGCTTCCGAGGACGAGCTCGACGCGCCGCGAGCGAGCCGGTGGGCCGTCGGCGAACGCCGTCGCCTCGAGCGCTGCGTCGACTGCGAACCAGTCGCCCGCCTTCGTCCAGTAGAGAGGCCGCACCTCGGATATGCCTTGCACGCCCACGAGACCGCGCACTGCCTGCAGGCCGGTGAGCACCGAGACATCGTGCTCGGGAGATGGCCCGCCGAACAGCACGGCGACTCGGGACGGGGCTGTGACGGCTCGTCGGCTCATGGTGGCCTCATGCTACGCGGCGGCCGGCCCGACTTCGCGACTCGGGCGGGATCCTCACGGGCTCACGGGCTCACGGGCTCACGGGCTCACGGGCTCACGGGCTCACGGATAGTGGTCCGGCAGGTCGTTCTCGTAGAGCACGGCGTCACCCGGGCCGCACTCGGCTCGCACGAAGGCGACCGCGGCCTCTCGCGTCGCACGACGGTGCAGCGTGACATCATGCCCCGCGGCGCGCGCTGCGACGATCCCACGTTCGAGCGCGGCCCTGTTCGTCCGCCCGACCACCACGACGTCGGTGGCGACGGAGCCTGCAGCTGCGGCGAACGCCGTGTTCTCCGACGCCTGCACCGATCCGAGCTCCACCATCCCGGGCGTGACGACGACCCGGCGGCCACCGTCGCTTCCGGCGGCGGCGAGCGCCTTCAAGGCGAGTGCCGCGCCGGCGGGGTTGGCGTTGTACGTGTCGTCGAGCACGACGACACCGGACGCCGAGATCGTCGCGTCCAGGCGGTTCGCAGCCACCGGGAGGGAGCCGACGCGCTCGAGCGCGTTCTCTGGCTCCACACCGAGCGCGAGCGCGACTGCGACGGCGCAGGCGACGTTCGACAGCGCAGGCACCGCCTCGCCGTGGATGCGCGTCGCTCCGACACGGGTGCCCGCCCTGTAGAGCACGAGACCGCCCTCACCGGCGAGCACTGCGACGTCCATCGCCGTGTCGACGGCGGAGCAGCGCACGACCGCGCGGCCCGCGTCCTCGAGACGGCGCGCGAGTCCGGCAAGGCGCTCGTCGTCGACGTTGAGAACGCTCACCTCGGCGCGATCGGTGATCTCGGACTTCGCCGCGAGTGTCGCGTCGAGGCTCTTGAACCGCTCGAGGTGGACGGGTCCGATCGCGGTGATCACCGCGATCCGGGGTGGGAGCCATGCGCATAGCGCAGCGATCTCGCCCGGACCGTAGGTCCCCATCTCCGCGACGAGCACGTCGGTCCCAGGCACGAGAAGCTCGTTCACCGTGCGCGCCAGGCCGGCACGATTGTTGAAGCTCCTCGGGCTCGCCACGACTGTCATGTGTGGTGAGAGCAGATGTGCGACGTAGCCCTTCGTCGTCGTCTTGCCGTACGAGCCGGTGATCGCCACGATGTCCGGTCCGATCCGCTCCACCCGGGCTGCGGCGGAGCGCACGAAGCGGGACGCCACACGCTCCTCGACCGGCGAGAGGGCCGCGAGGACTCCGTCGACGAGGACGGGAAGCAGCACTAGGCAGATCGCCGCTGCAGACGAGGACGCCCCGAGCCCTCCCGCTGCGGCGGACGTCCCGACGACGAGGCCGACGACGAGGACCAGGCCCGCGGCGACCGTGCGCAGGCGACGAGTCCATGCGAGCACGGAAGTGCGCCCGCGCATCCCGAGCCCGAGCGGTCCGGTCACGGCGACCGCAGCGGCGGCTAGGCCCGCGCCGGGCAGTGCTATTCCGGCGGCGGCTCCGGCGATGCCGACGAGCGCGAGCAGCACGTTTGCAGGTGACCCGGACCACCACCTCACGGCGAACCTGCTCGTCGAGCCTCTCAGGTAGTGCTCGCGCTGCGCGACCCGCAGCCAGCGCAGCCCGGCGGGGATCATGGCAGCAAGGCAGGCTCCGAGCACAGCGGAGGCGAGCGCAGCGCTCACGGCCGCATGTCGACGATCAGCCCACGGAGAGCCTGCGGGGCCTCGGTGGGCACGAGGTGGCCGATACCCGCCAGGACCGTCGGAGCCGGCCATCCGAGCACGTCAGCGAGCTCCGTGGCGATCTCGACGGGCACGTCACGGTCGAGCTCGCCCCAAGGCAGCGCAACCGGGCAGGAGATGGTGCGGAGCACGGCTGCGTTCTCCTCGCCGACTGTCGCGACGAGAGCGATCGCGTCGAGCGGCGTGCCGTCGACTCCCGGGCCGCCGAGAGCTGCGGCAAAGTCCCGGTGAGTCCGCCCCCAGCCGCGGAGCGCGAGCACCCACGCAGCCTCCCTGCCGAAGCTCTCCCCGAAGAGCCGGCCCGACGCATAGGCCCGGAGCACGGCGCAGACCATAACGCGATGGCATGCGCCCCGAGCGGACCGTCGCGCACCCGCGCGCTAGCTTGCCCGCAATGACCGACGAGGCTGATCTGCGCCGGCTCCTCGCAGGTTGCGACGACGCGCAGCGCCGTGCGATCACTTCCGATGCAGCACCGCTGCTCGTCGTCGCTGGCGCAGGGTCTGGCAAGACCCGCGTGCTCACTCGTCGCGTTGCTCGGCGCGTGCTCGACGGCTCCGCCGACGCGGCCCACGTGCTCGCGCTGACCTTCACGCGCCGTGCGGCCGGCGAGCTGCGCTCGCGATTGCAGGCGCTCGGCCTCGTCGAACCCGTCGCAGCCGGCACCTTCCACGCGGTCGCGCTACGCGAGCTCCGCCGAATCGCCGCTGACCGCGGCGACCGCCCTCCCGTCGTCCTCGACTCGAAGGTGCGCCTTCTCGCAGCGCTCTCCCCGTCCCGTAGCGACGTCCTCTCCTCGATCGCCTCGGAGATCGAGTGGGCCAAGGCCCGCTGCGTGGGCCCGGACGGCTACGTCACGGCAGCCGCCTCCGCCGGCCGCTCGGCGAGCGTCGGCGCAGCTCGCGTCGCCGAGCTCTACGCCAGGTACGAGCAGGAAAAGAGGCGGCGGCACGTCCTCGATTTCGACGATCTGCTGAGCACGCTCGCAGCCGCTATCGAACAGGACCGCGACGTCGCCACATCTCAGCGCTGGCGGCATCGCCATCTGTTCGTCGACGAGCTCCAGGACGCGAACGCGTCCCAGCTCCGTCTCCTCGACGGATGGCTCGGGGGGCGGAGCGACCTCTGTGCGGTCGGAGACCCGCAACAGTCGATCTACGGCTGGAACGGCGCGGAGCCAGCCGTGCTCGAGCGCTTCGCCACGCGCTTTCCCGGGTCGGTGGTCTTGCGTCTCGACGCCAACCACCGGTCGTCCCCTCAGGTCGTCGCCGTGGCGTCCGCCGCGCTTGGACGCACCGAGCGCGGCGACGTGCTCACGAGCCGAGCGGACGGTCCGATCCCTACCGTGACCTGCTACGCGGACGACGCCGCAGAATGTGCCGGCGTCGTGGCTGCCGTACGACGGACAAGGCGGCCCGGTCGGCGCTGGGCATGCTGCGCGGTGCTTGCGCGAACGAACGCCCAGCTCGACGGCTTCGAGGCCGCGTTCGATGCAGCTGGTATCCCGTCCCGCAATAGCGCCGGAGCACGGCTTCTCGCTCGTGCCGACGTACGCGCCGTGCTCGAGAGCGCCGCCGACCGCTCGAGCTCCGCCGCCTTCGCAGCGCTCGTCGACGACCTCGACCTCGACCTGAGAGCGATGACGACGAGCGGAGCACCAGGCTCCGGCGTCACGGCGGCGGGACGGGATGCGATGGGGGCCCTAGCCGAGCTGGCGCACGAGTACCGCGCCGAGGACACGACGCCGACCGTCGACGGCTTCGTTGCATGGGCACGGGCCACGCTGCGAAGCGATCCCGCCGCCGGCACCAGCGATGCTGTCGTGCTGTCGACCTTCCACCGCGCGAAGGGACTCGAATGGCCGGTCGTCTTCGTCACGGGACTCGAAGACGGCCTCGTCCCCCATGCGAGCGCGCTATCGCCCGAAGCGCTCGACGAGGAGCGACGCCTGCTCTACGTCGCACTCAGCCGAGCGGGCGAGGAGCTCCACTGTTCCTGGTCACTGCAGCGTGCCTTCGGGGCGCGGAAGGTCGAGCGACACCCGTCGCCATATCTCCGTGCGGTCGAGGCCGCTCGGGAGGCCCTCGAGCGCCTCGCGCGTCCGGACAGGGATGCCTCGCGACGTGCCGTCGCAGAAAGCCGAGCGCTGCTGCGCGCGGCTCGGGACGGCGGCTAGCTCGAGGGATCGCGACCTCGCTCGGCACCCGATCGTGCGCCACCGAAGATGTTCACCGCTATGAGGCCGGCGACGAACACTGCGACCATCGCGATGAGCAGCGCAAGCTCGGCAGTCGATATCCGCTGCGAGCTGCCGAGGATGAACAGGATCTTCCGGATCACGGCCACGAGGCCGACGACGATGAACGGTTGCGGCACGAGGGTGTGCGCTCTCAGCGAGAGCACGACCGTGTGGACGATCTCGACGAGGATAAGGACAAGCAGGACCCTGTCAAGAAGGTTGTTCGCCGCGTCCAGCACAGCGCTGTGGAAGAGGTCCCTGGCAAAGTTGACGAGCCCCGAGACGAGAAGCACACCTGCTAGCGCGACGAGCACCACTCCGACGATGACGGAGACGCCGTCCTGGGCGTGCTCGAGGAGCATCATCGACCGCGACGTCGCCCACGACGGACCGTGCTCGGAATGCCCGTCCTGCAGGGGATCTCCAGCAGCCTCGTCCAGGGCGTCGGCCACGTCGTCCTCCTGACCGTGATGCGAGCCGGCGCAGCGCAGCCGCTCGGGCGCCGAGCCGTCCGGCCCCGCCGGATGGCCACCTGCGCCGCAGAGCGTACTGGCTGGACCGTCCCCGCGCGGCGGAGCGAGCGCCGCCGAGACAGGTCGGGCGCGCACGCGACCATCGGCCACGGGGCCGTCACGCACGCTGCACGCGCATCTCGGCACGTGGTCGCTACCATGCACGTCGATGGCGGATCGGCAACCCGACGGGATGCACTGCGACCGGGAGAGCCGCGACCGGGAGAGCCGCGACCGGGAGAGCCGCG
>JAJZCK010000141.1 GCA_021846125.1 Actinomycetes bacterium
CGTCGCGCTCGTCATCGGGGCCAACGACGTGACGAACCCTGCGGCGCGCAGGGCGGGCACCGCGATCTCTGGGATGCCGATCCTCGACGTCGACAAGGCCCGCCACGTCATCGTCATCAAGCGCTCACTCGGGCACGGCGACGCGGGGATCGAGAACGAGCTCTACACGGACCCTAATACCGAGATGCTCCTCGCGGACGCAAAGGCGGGTCTCAGCGAGCTGATCGCATCGGTGAAGTCGCTGGACACCTAGGCGGTGCTGGACGTGACCTCGCGCGGGTGGGCGGTGGGGCGGCCCGGCCCGGCCGACGGCCGTCCGCTCGTGCGCGTCGATCGCCCGTTGCCGCGCCCAGGCCCCGGGCAGATCCGCGTCGCGGTGCAGGTATGCGGGGTCTGCCGTACCGACCTGCACCTCGCCGAGGGTGACCTCGAGCCCCGGCGACCGCTCGTCGTCCCAGGCCACGAGGTCGTCGGCACGGTCGACGATCTCGGAGAGGGCTGCAACCGGTTCGCCCTCGGCGACCGCGTCGGTATCGCTTGGCTCGCCCGTAGCTGCGGGCGCTGCCGGTACTGCGTCGCAGGCAAGGAGAACCTGTGCGCCGACCCCTGCTTCACGGGTTGGGACCGCGACGGAGGCTACGCGGAGCACGCGCTCGCGGACGAGGAGTTCGCCTACCGCCTGCCCGAGGAGCTCGACGACGTGCATGCGGCGCCGCTGCTGTGTGCCGGCATCATCGGGTACCGGGCACTGCGACGTGCCAACCTGCCGCCGGGCGGCAGGCTCGGCATCTACGGCTTCGGCGCATCCGCGCACATCACCGCGCAGATCGCGATCGCGCAAGGCGCTGCCGTCCACGTGCTCACGCGCTCGGCCGAGGCGCGCGAGCTCGCTCTCGACCTCGGTGCCGCGAGCGTCGCGGGTGCCTACGACGCGCCGCCGGAGCCGCTCGACGCTGCGATCCTCTTCGCGCCCGTCGGCACCCTCGTCCCCCCCGCCCTCGCCGCTCTCGACCGCGGCGGCACGCTCGCCATCGCCGGGATCCACATGACCGACATCCCCCCGCTCGACTACGACCGCCACCTGTTCGAGGAGCGGAGCGTCTGCAGCGTGACGGCCAACACCCGCCAGGACGGTGTCGAGCTCCTGGAGATCGCATCGCGCCTGCACGTCCGGGTCTCGACGGTGACCTACGAGCTGGACCGGGCTGGCGACGCCCTGGCCGACCTCGCCGGCGACCGCGTAACCGGCGCTGCTGTCCTCGTGAACGGATGAGGCGCTCTTCGTGCGACCGCTCGGAATCATGTCGATGACATTGCAATGACCGCACGTCTCGGTGGATGCCGTTGACATCGGGGCCGGGGAGGCGCACGATGGTGATAGTCCCGACAGCGAAAGCCGAGGGGCAGAAATAGTCAAGGAATTCAACGGAGAAAGGAGAGTCGGCGTGAGAGCGTGTGACTCATCCGAGGAGGAAGCTCCACCGGACTGGTGATGCCCGGACCCCGGTCCGGGCCGCGTTCGAGCTGTGGTACGTGCCAGTCGGCGTCACGAGTCAACAAAGGCCGTCAGGGGTAGGCGCCCGTTCACGGCATAGACTTCGAAGAGCTCTCTCCGAGTTCGCGAACGCTTAGGCGGCGTGCTATCACAGCTATGGGTCGTGCATGAGCACAGTGTCCGATCCAGATTCCTCATTGATGCGACAGAACGGGCCAGCGCGAAGCTGGCCCGTTCTCGCGTCCAGAGCCACGGGACCCTGTCGAGGAGGGTCGCAGCCTCCGTCACCTCGACCTGCGCCCCGTCCTCGGTGGCGCCTACGGCGCCCTGCCGTGGACGACGGCCTCGCTGTGGACGACGGCCTCGCTGTGGACGATGTTGTTCGCAAACTGGGGACAGGCGGCGGACAAGAGGAGATTCCTGTCGACATCCTCGGGATCTCGCCCGGCGCTGTTGACCTTCCCGTCCGCTCGGTGCAGACTGCATGCAGCGAGCAAGACACACGCAAGCAGGGCGGTCAGGCTTTCGCTCCCGCAAGGGGTGGCGGCAGGTCGGTCCCGAGGGTGTGTGGCTCCTCGCGGTGGCAGGGTGAGGTCACAGGCGGCGCTCTCAGGAGCACGTGGGTGGCCTCGGGCGACCGTCAGGTCGCCAGCGTGCCCGGCTCGCCGGAAGGTGGCCAGGCGTAGTGCCCTGTCGCCGACGGACGGGGCCCCGGGGAGACTGGGCGGCGCGAGCCGCCCGGCTACCCGGGGCCGCTCCGCGCGGAGTCTCGCTCACAGGCGCCGCGCGGGCGCGGGAGCGTCTCGCCCCGTGGACCAGTGTCGCGCGTGCCTGCTATGGCACGTCCACGCTCCGCACGGCCGGAGTGTCGGGCGAGTAGAACCTGTGCCAGTTGGCGACCGACGGGTGGGACGCGGAGGCCGGACCACGCGAGAGCGCCGCGAGCACGTTGAGCGTGATGCGCGTGAGCGGCACGACCGCCGGGGACACGCCGAAGCTGAGCCCGTTGTCAAGCGGAGGCGAACCATCCCATAGGAGCTGGACCCAGCTCGCCGTGCCCGTCGCGAAGACTCCCCCGCCGCCGTCTCGCGTGTAGTAGCTCGCGTCCGACCAGAGCCGCCCGCCGACGCTGGTCGTCGGCGAGTGCGCGAGGATCTCGACGTTCCTCGGGCCAGGCAGAGCGGGCTCGAACCCGTCGAACTCCGACCCGACCACCTGCTGGCCGCGCGGTGCCCCGGAGATCTCGTCCCCGTCGGCCAGACCGGTCCCCGCATACACCCACGAGGACGAGTCGGCGACGACGAGCGGCGCGCTTGCGCCGTAGGCCTGGTACATCACGCCGATCATCTCCGATTCCGGGTACGGGACCGGGTCGGTCGCCCACGACACGCCGGTCGCGAGCTTCGGGTCGGACCGATAGATCGGGTCGGCCTGCGCGTCCTTGTAGCAGATGACCCGCCGGTCCTCGCCGAGCGGCGAGGCCTCGAGCCTGATCTGGCGGTAGCAGGCGTTCGCGCCGAGGAAGGCGACGTTGGTCCCGGTCGCGAGGTGGTCCATGACGCCCTCGAAGCGCATCTGCCACGACCAGTACTCGTCGTGGCCGAGGCTCACGAGACAGCGGTGACGGGCGAGCAGCTCCGGCCGGCGATGCAGGTCGACGTCGGTCCAGTACGTCACGTCGAGCCCGTGGCGCTCGGCGAGGTAGACGAAGGGGTACTCGTTGCCGAGGAAGTCGCCGGAGCCGTTCTGGTCCGGGTTGCGATAGGGACGGTCGAACGACACGACACGCGACCTGTCCGCGAGCGCACCTGTCGGCGCGCCCCCGTAGAGGCTGTAGCCCCCCCAGAGGTTGTACGCCTGCCACGTGGTCACCGAGCTCTGCACGACGATCGCAGCCGTGCTCGCGTCGTCGCGCACGGTGAACGGCACGTAGTGGCGCTCACCCGAGCTGCCGACGAGCTTGACGAGGTAGGCGCCAGGCGGCCAGTCCTTGCCGACCTCGAGTCCGGCGGAGCGCGGCCATCGGCACTCGATCGTGTTCGTCGCGGTCTCGAGCGCGGGAATCGGCTGGACGCGACCGGCGAGCTCGCCGGTCGTCCCGACGAGGCGCGCTCCGTGCCCCTGGTAGTAACCCATCCG
The DNA here is from genome assembly GCA_021846125.1 of Actinomycetes bacterium. Classification (GTDB taxonomy): domain Bacteria; phylum Actinomycetota; class Acidimicrobiia; order Acidimicrobiales; family Bog-793; genus JAJZCK01. Next base: position 3,635 of record JAJZCK010000141.1, read on the forward strand.
GTAGACCTCGGCGCGAAAGGACTTGGCTGTCGTGCTGACGTGGAGCCCGACCTCCTCGCCGACGACGTAGCTGACACGGTCGGCGAACCCCTCGATCGGCGCGGGCCAACCGGGCAGCACCCCGCGGGGCAGGGGCTGGGGATGGATCACCCACGCCAACGTTCCCGGACGCCGGTTCTCCTCGACGACCCAGTCGGCGACGGGGAGGCCGTCGACCTCGTGCACCGAGACCGCGCCGTGGCGCTTCGGCGCCACGCGCCGGGCAGCCGTGCTCCTCTGGCGGTCGGCCGTCGGCCCGGTGCAGCCTGCGATCGCCCCGCCGGCGAGGACCGAGCCCCCGAGCACGCCGAGCCCTTGCAGGAAGCGGCGCCGGTCCATTGGTCGTCGATCGTAGGTGAGCACTGCGAGCGGCGACACTCGCCTGCAGCTCGTCCGGGCGCGAGAGCGCGGGCAGGATACCGGCGAGCCCTGGGCCGGACCCGTCATGCCCGGGCAGGCTCGAGCGCAGGGGCAGGCTCGAGCGCCGGGCGGGAACCGGAGCATCACGGCCGCGCGCCATACTGGTCGGCGCGAACGCTCGACACCCCGTCGAGATCTGGTCTCCGTAGGTGGAGACCGATCGAGCACAGGAGCGAAGAGGACTTGCCGTGAGACCCGTACCGGTCGCCTTCCACATCGGGCCTCTCGAGGTCCACACCTACGGGATCGGTCTCGCCTTGACGTTCTGGTTCGGCTACCGCTACCTCGCGAGGCGCCTGCGAGACAACGGCTACCCGAGCGCGTGGCTCGGCTCGACCTTCGTCTGGATCGTCGTCACCGCGATCCTCGGGGCGAGGATCGTCCACGTCGTCGCCAACTTCGGCTACTACGACCAGCACCCGATCGAGATCGGCGCGATCTGGCACGGGGGGTTGTCCTCGTTCGGAGGGCTCGTCCTCGCGATCCCGACGGCGATCCTGAGCGCCCGCCGCCGCTGCCCCCAGCTGCGCGTCGGCCGGTTCGCCGACCTGGCCGCCCCCGTGCTCGTCGCTTCGTGGGCGATCGGTCGCCTGCTCGGTCCGCAGCTGATGATCGCAGGCGGCGGCCGGGCGACGAGCTCCTGGATCGGCATGTACTACGCAGGCGAGGTCGGCAAGCGCTTGCCCGTGCCGCTCTTCCAGGCCGCCGAGTGCGCCGCTGTCTACCTCATCGCGCTCGCGGTGGAGCGCCGCGTCGCCGGCAGGATCGGACTCGTCGGCGTCGTTGCCGCCACCGCCGCCGGGCTCTGGGGACTGACGCGCTTCTTCGACGAGTACCTGTGGCTCCCCTACGACAACGGGACCGATGCTGTCGAGGCTGCAGGGCTCGCGATGCTCGGCGCCGGAGGCGCGGTGGTCGCCGTCCTCGGATGGCGCGCCCGCAGCCCACGCGCACGCGGCGCGCGCCGGCCACGGCTCGACAGCGAGATCTCGCCCCTCGGCGGCGAGCGATGACCTGCACGCGGGGGCGGGGCGCTCCGCTCCAGGCAGGGCTCCGCCGGGGAGCACCCGGCGTCGGAGGTCGGGTAGGACGCGAGGACCTGCTGACCGGCTACCCGGACGCGCTCGTCGTCGACCTCGTCGACGACGCGCGCCGCGTGCTCCACGTGGGCTGCGGCACCGGTGCCGCGTCGCGGCTGCTCGCCGCTCGCGGCTGCGCGGTTCTCGGCGTGGAGTTCGACGAGCAAATGGCAGCGGCGGCGCGAGCGTCCGGTGTGGGGGTCGACGTGGCCCGATTCGAGGAGTGGCACCCGCGCGGGCGCGTCTTCGACCTCGTCGTGAGTGGGCACGCCTGGCGGTGGGTCGATCCTGCCTCAGGTCCGGCCCGGGCAGCGGCGGCACTTGGCCCGGGTGGGCGGATCGCTCTCGTGGGGACCGTCGTCAAGCCCTTCGACGGACCGTTCCGGGAGGTCCTCCGGTCGAGCTACGAGACGCACGCCCCCGCGCTCGCGTCGAGCGGGCCCGGGCTGTGCACCCGGCCTGCGCCACCCGAGACGGAACGACACGTCAGGTCGCTGCTCCTCTCCGGCAGGTTCGGATCGAGCGCGGTCACTCGCTACACCTGGGAGCGCAGCTACACGAGATCGCAATGGCTCCAGCTGGTCGCCGCCTATGCGGACCACGCCGCGCTCGCCCCCGAGCCCTGGTCCGACCTGCTTCGTGCAGTCGGCGACGCCGTCGACGAGATCGGCGGCACCCTCGTCGCCGCCCACGAGACGACCTGCACGACGGCCGAGACGCCGCGTCGATGACCGCACGCACCTCGGCACGGCTCTCGCGGCGCTCTGCGCGTGCTCGGCCGGCGAGAGCGCCCACGTAGCCCTAGGTGACGCAGGCGCCAATGCGACGCCGTCGCGGTGGCACCTGCTCGCAACCGACCGAGCATCGGCAGCGCCGGGCTCTGTCGTCCCCGGTCGGACGGGCTCGTCCGCCTCCGTCGCGCAGTTGAAGAGCGCCGACCGCCTCTCGTGCGCCTGCGGCGGCACGGCGAGGTCCGGCCGCATGCTCGCCGGGCAGACTGTGCCGGTGACATCCACCAGCTACAGGTCGATCCTGCGCGCCCCCGGTGTCCGCTGGATTCTCGCGACCTCGCTGCTCGGACGGCTCCCCGCTGCGATGGTAGGGCTCGCGATCATCTTGCGTGTGTCGAGAGGTACCGGCTCGTACGCGGACGCGGGGGGCGCGACCGCCGTCTACGTCGTCGGCGCCGCCGCTCTCGGACCGGTCGTCGGCCGGGTGGCGGACCGGATCGGGCGGCGCCCGGTGCTCGTCGCCACCGCCCTCGCCGATACCGTCGCCCTCCTCGTCCTCAGCCGCGTCCCGGTCCACGACACAGCCACGCTCCTCGGTGCGGCAGCCCTCGCCGGCGCCGCGACTCCTCCCGTCGCAGCCGCGGTGCGCTCGCTGTGGCCCGTCCTCGTCGCAGCCGAAGCGCGCCACGCTGTCTATGCGGTCGACTCGACGCTGCAGGAGCTGACGTTCGTGCTCGGCCCGTCGATCGTCGCAATCGCCGGCAGCGCCTACGGCTCCGCCGCCCCACTCGTCGCGAGCGCCGCATGTGGGTTGGTCGGGACCGTGACCCTCGCGACGCACCCGGCTGTCGGCGCGCGGGCACCGCACACGCTCCGGGCGGCACGGGGCAGGTTCGTCTCGAGCCGTCTCGTCGTGCTGCTCTGCGTCGCGGCCTTGCTCGTCGTCGCCTTCGGGATGATCGACGTCGGCGTGGTCGCATTCGCCGGCAGGCACCGCGCCGCGAACGACGCGGGCCTGCTCCTCGGCACCTGGAGCTTCGGCTCGCTCGTCGGCGGC
>JAJZCK010000142.1 GCA_021846125.1 Actinomycetes bacterium
AGCGCCTCGAACAGCTTCTCGAGCGTCGCGCCCACCGGCCAACCTCCTCAGGTCTATGCGGTACATACTGTACCGCGCTGCAGATGCGTTGGCTCGGGCAGCGGACCGCTCCTCTGCCTCCCGGGCAAGCGCCTGACGCCAATGCATCCCCGCCCCGTAGCGAGCCGCAGCAGCAGAGCGCAGAACGTTGCGCCAGAACCACACCCGTCACAGGCGACCCACGAGCGCCGATCGGCACGTCGGGAGCGCCTGTGGGATGCCCGACGCCACCCCAACAATTCGACGCGGGGGGAGGTCCAACCGCCGTCCGCGCCGGAGGGACCCTTGACGACGGGCGTGGGGGAGCCGGGGCGGGCCGACGTTGGGGGGTGGCGCCTCACGGGTGGTCAGGGTGCCCCCACGGGCCTCGCTGAGCTCGCGTGCGCCCGAGGCGGGGCTCCGCCGCTGGTCCCCCCGCCGACGGTGAGCCCTCCTCGGGCTCGGGCGCGATCTGGGCGCGAACGGGCGCGTGATCGAGGGTCCGAGCGGCGAGTCACGGTCACTCGCGGTCAACCGGAAAACAAGACCTGACCAGGGAAAACGGATCTCTCCGGGGAGAGCGGGTGACGAGAATCGAGCTCGCGTTCTCAGCTTGGGAAGTCGTTTCAGGGCCAAACGCGTCCATCGCGTCGCGCCTGGCACCGGGTTGGAAATACCACCTGACCAGGTCGGATGCCCTTTGCCGGCTGCACCGAACTTGACCGTTCATGACCCCCGTAGACCGTTGCGTAGTGCACGGGAGTGCACGCCGGATTGATGTCCCTAGGGCGTGCGCGGCCGGTCGACAGCCGCTCCCCGGGCTGCTTCAAAGCATGCGGCTGACCTCATCGGCAAATCAGCGGACGCCGGCGCATGCGAGGAGTGTACGAGGAGGTCGCTCAGGGTCAGGGGAGAGCGCGTCGCGTGCGTCGCCTGCCCGGTGAGTAGCTCGAAAACGTCCTCGCGGCGAGGTGAAGCTCGTCGAGGAGGAACCCGACCGGGTGGATTGCCCCGAGGGCGAAGGGCTTGAGCGCCGATTCCGGGAAGTCCTTGACGTTCGATGCCACGATCGCCTGGGCGCCGGCACGGAGGGCGACGACGTGGCGGTCGTTCGGGTCCGGGAGCACGATGTCTTCCGCGAGTGGCTCCCAGCCGGGGATGGTGGCGTCCTAAGGTGGTTGCCATCGTCAAGAAGCGCCTGGTGGCGAACTCCGTTTTGATGGTCGGATGCACCTCGCAGATCGCGTTTATCGCTTCGCCCAGGATGCGCTCGGACCAAAGCGGGCGGAAGACGCCCCGCGGCGAGGGGCGGTCCCGGGCGAACGGCACTGCCGGAGGGAGAATCGCCGCGCGCGACCCAGAAGGCGGTGCCACGGCGACAGAGCCGCTGCTGCGGGCGCACCCTTGGTACCGTTGCGACGTGAACTCCCAGCATGACGCGGGCACGCGGCCGTGACGCTGCTGATCGGTGTCGCCACGGGCGACGGGATCGTCCTTGCCGCGGACAGTCGGACGACTATCGGGGCCCCCGCCCAGCCCCTTCGAGTCCTCTCCGACAGCACCCGGAAGCTGTTCAATGTTGGCGGCTGCGCTGTCGGCACGTCCGGCTGGGCATTCCTGTTGAACCGCAACATCGCCGGTCACGTTGGCGACCTGGCGCGCTCGCTCGATGATGAACGCCTTGCTCCCTCGCAGGTGTGCGTTCGCCTCGCGACAACGATCGGGCCCTTGCTCGAGCGGCACCTCGACGAGGGCCTCGACGCCCGGCCCGCCGAGGGTGAGTTCGCGCTCTCATTCCTCGTCGGGGGCTACGACGGCAACGAGGGAGAGGTGTATGAGCTCAACCTCCCTGGCGGCCAGCCCGAGCGCGTTGGCACGACCAAGCAGGGCGCTGCGATGTGGCGCGGCCAGACCGATGTCGTCACTCGGCTCATCAAGGGCTGGGACCCCACGCTTCCGCTCGACCTCGAAGCGGACCCCGTCTGCGGACCGGCTCGCGACGACATCATGCGGTGTGTCGAAGGCACCGAGTACATCCTTAGGTTCGCGCTGATGAGCCTTCAGGACGCCATCGACCTCGCCTTGCTTCTCATCCGCACGACCATCGACGTCCAGCGCCTGACCCATGGCACCCTCGCCCATCCCGGCTCGTGGCCAGGGGTCGGTGGCTCGATCGCGGTTGCCGCGGTGACGCCCACCGATGGATTCGGCTGGGTGCAGGAGACGAGGCTCGCCGGCGAACGCCCGAGTGGTACACAGGGAACCAGCGCGCTCTCGCTCCTGTGATCTCGGGCGGGCTGCCTCAGAAGGTCGTGTTGGCCGCGACGAGCGCCTGATCGCGTGGCGCGGGTGAATAGGTGTCCCGTCGGCGCAGCGCCTGCGTGAGGAGCGGCACGCCAGCGTTGAGGTTGCGTAGCGGCGGCATCGTTCGCACGAGTTCACCCTGCTCAAAGCGCAGGACGATCTCCTCGACCGGCTCGTCCTCTTCGTAGAAGCCAGCCATCGTCTCCATCATGCTCCCTTTGCTGCGGCGACACCAGTCGTCATCGCACCCGGTAGGCGCTACCGAGATTCCAGGTGTCGCCGAGGGCATCCTGTACAGGATAGAGAACGGCCAGCACGCGCTGTCCGTTGAGGAAGAATTCGATGAGCGCACGGCGGCCCCTGTCCGGATGGTCATCCCACGTCGCCCGCAACCCCGCAACGCACACCAGGGCATCCCGCACGTCGGCAGCGGTGATCCCTACCACCCGGGACAGCTTGTCGACCGTGCGGCTGCTGATCTCGAGCCGGGCCACCCAGATCGGTTCGGGCATCGCTCGACTCTACGTGGCGCGTCATCGCAGCCTGGGGGTCCACGGGGTCGTCGAGTCCGTCGTGCGGCGCAACCCCTGGTGCACGTGAGCGGCCGGAGAGGCGAAGCTCACGTTGAGCGCGTCACTGGTATCGGGATCCGGCCTGTCTTCGGCGCGCCGCTCGATACCGATGCCCTCCCATCTCAGGGCATGCCCGGACCGCTTCGAGTGACTCGTCGTCCGCCCTCTCGATCGCTGTTCTGGCGCACTTCGTCCTTGCCAGGAAAGTAGACCGCGAACCTCGCGCAGGAGGCGGTGCCCTCTCAGGCACAACGCATTTCTGGGCTGCCACGGGTCAGGGCGTCAGATCCACGCTTGGTTCAGGCCTAGTCCGGCAAGGCCGACTGGTAGGCAGGGACGCCGAGGAGGCGGTCGATGGTGACCAACGACCAGCCGAGCGCGCAGACGCGGTCCACGACGATCTCCACCGCCTCCACCGTGCGGCCGCGCTCGGCGACCTTGCCGTCGAAGCCGTCGTGGAAGATGACGATGGACCCGGGTCGGATCTTGGCGAGGGCTCGTCGAGCGATCCGTTGCGCTCCGGGTTGGGCAACCTCGAGCACATGGCAGAACTCTCCCGAGACGGGCCGCAGCCCCTCCTCAAAGAGCACAGCTCGTAACGCCGGGATGCGGAGCAACCACGGCGGACGGTAGAGCGCCGGGCGCAAGCCGACGGCGGCGAACGCCTGCTGACCCTTGCGGATGTCCTCGAGTAAAGCGGCACGTGACAACGAGGTCCTCAAGCGATGGCTGTCACCGTGATGACCTATCACGTGGCCCGAACGGGCCAGGCTGTCGGTCACCTCCGGGTGGCGCCGTACCGCCTGCCCGACCTGGAAAAACGTTCCCCTCGCTCCTCTGTCCTCGAGGAGCGTGGCGATCCGGGAAGAGTAGGGCTCGTTGGGACCGTCGTCGAAGGTCAGAGCGACGGCCGGCTCGGACGTCGCTCCCCTGTAGGGGAAGTGACCCCAAGCCTGGGAGTACGGGGACATGAGCCGCCAGTAGCCGGCGACCCCGACGCCGAGGCCGGCGACCGCTGCTGCAAGGCCGCTGGTCCGCGGGTCACGGGCGCGAGAGCGGTTCACGCGAACATCGGCAGGTGCTCGGAGAGGGCCAGAGCCAGGGCCACCAGCAGGCACAGCACGACCGCGACGGCGCGGCAGATCGGCCACGCTCTTCCCCGATCGCGGGGCAAGTTGCGCACTGGCGGGGCCGTGCCGATCATGGTGCGTCCTGCAACCCGGTTCATCCAGTAGGCCAGCACGTAGTAGTAGAGGAACGTCACCACCACGCTGTAGGCGAGACCGCGATGGAGCCGGCGTGCCGAGGTGGACGTGGCGTTTCCCGGGTCGAACACCACCTGTCCTCGTGCCCGAAGGCGCCGCAGAGCGTCAAGCTCGTCACCGCCTTGGGTCATAGCGGTGTCGTAACCGTCCCACGCGCTCTGGCGGAAGGCGAGGTTCGTCGCCGTTACGTAGCACACCCTCCCGGTCAACCAGGAGAACGCGTGCACGAAGCCGAAGAGGATCCGCGGGTACAGCCACGCCCACGACGGGCCGCCGACGTAACGGCAGGGCCCGGCTACCGCGACGACGGCGGGGTTCTGGTGAAATACCGCGTCGATGCGCCGGAGCCAGTCGCCGGGGAAGGTGGTGTCCGCGTCGGTCGACACCACGATCTCGCCCGAGGCGACTAGCGTGCCTGCCTGGCGCGCGAAGCAGACGCCGAGGCGACCCTCCCGGACGACGGCCGCGTCGAAGCTCTGCGCGATCTCGACGCTGCTATCGGTGCTCGCGTTGTCGACAACCAGCACCTCGTAGTCGCCGTCGAAGTCCTGGGCGGCAAGCGATCGGAGGCAATCACCCAGGTAGCGGGCCTCGTTGTGGGCCGGGATCACCACGCTAAAGCGCGCCCGGCCGCTCCCGACCCCAGACGATGGCTGGTCGGAGACCGCGCTTGAGAGCTCGCCGGCAGGCGAGGCGCGCCCGCCCTCCTCAGGACCATCCAGGCCCAATGGGAGACGGCCATCTCTTCGGAGCAAGCGTGCCCGAGACATCACACCTGGCAGGCTAAGCGCTCCGGCGGCCACCCGGGGGTCCGCTCCGATGGTTGCCCCCGGCTGTTGCGCCGACGGGTCGCAATGATGAGCAGGCGGGCACCGAGTCGGCTGAGCCGCTCGGTCAGTTCGGTCCGCGACCTCACGCTGTCGGAGTAGGCCGAGCGTCGGGAGCCGCCTCCTTGTGCGGAAGATCGGCGATACGGCCGGAACCGCCGTAGGCGGTTGGCATTGGTCACCACCGACAACGACGATGCTGCCATGGTCGCAGCAGCAATCATCGGGGAGAGCACGATCCCGAAGAACGGGTAGAGCAGCCCCGCCGCGATCGGGATGCCGATGGCGTGGTAGCTCGCCATCGCGACCGGTGAAGATAGCGGGCTTGGGGTGTCTGGACGGCGGGCAGGATGCGGATGCCGCGCTGGTTGCCCTCGGTGCTGTACCTGCTCAAGCCAAGGCGCCTCGCGTAGCCGGCGACGAAGCGATGGAGGGCCGCGGCGTGCATCGGGTCGCGCGGCTGGGGAAACCCGGCCGGCTGCGGTGTGCGGGTCGAAGGGCGTGACGAACAGCACGAGCTGGCGATACCAACCGGACAGATCGCCACCGCCTGAGCCTTCGTGTCCGGCCGCATGACGCCAACGGCGCCTTCACCGTCGCTGGCGAGCCGCCGGGACGCGTCGGCCCTCTTCCGTCACGTTCGGGCGACGTGTGTTCTGGCTCGCTCGATCGGCTCGGCGATGAGGAGGAGATCTCCAGCCGATACGACGGTGTCCTCCGCGATCCCGAGGCGCACGGCGCCGTCATGCACGAGACCGAGGACCAGGCCGCCGTGGTCGCGACGGATAGCGCTGAGCGGCCTGCCGAGCTCTGCGAGCTCGGCAGGGACCTCGACGAGGCGGTGCTCGTCGGAGTCGACGAGCCTTTCGATCAGCAGTCCTGCATGGGGTGTCTCGAGGCTCTTTGCCAACGTGTGGGCGACGAGGTCGTCGATCGAGACCGTCTGGTCCACGCCGAGCGCTTCGAGACCGCGTCGCACGACTCTCGAGTTCGTGAGCGCGGTGATCGGGAGCTCGGGTGCATGCTCGCGGAGGATCAGGGCGCTCACGAGCACGTCCCCGTCGGTCGCAGCCGTGACGAGAGCGTGCTGCGCGCCGGCGGGCTTGGCCCTGCGGATCGTCGCGGGGTCCGTCGGGTCGCCCTTGATGACGTGCACCGCCTCGGGCATCGTCGTCGGGTCGACGTCGGCCACGAGCACGACTGCGTCGTGGGCGGCAACGAGCTCGGCGACGATCGCGGGCACCGTCGGGTGCATGCCGACGATGAGGCGGTACGAGCCCGGGGGAAAGTGACTGTCCAACTGCATGATCCTCCGAAGTCCGGCCGAGACCGAGGCGCCCGCCGTCACGGCGAAGAGCGCCCCCAGTGTCGGGATCGCTGTGAGCATCACGACCGAGGCGACGACCCGGCCGATCGGGTTGTGGGGCGTGACATCGCCGTAGCCGACCGTTGTCGCCGTTGTGATCGCCCAGTAGAGACCGGTCGTGAACGGCAGACCCTGGGTGGCGGCGAACGCGGCTGCTCCAGCGGTGACGATGACGACGAAGCCGAGCACGAGGAAGACGATGTGGCGGCGCGTACCGGCATTGACGAGGCGCGCCATGAGCAGGTACACGCTCGACAGTCTGCCCGGGCAGACTGTCGAGCGGGGCTCGTCGTCGTACCGCTCACCGTCTCTCGGCACCAGATGTCGCTCGGTGGTGCCGCGCGTGACGCTCCGGAGTCGACCTCTCAGATGCCGGTGCTTGGGCTCGTCGCGGTCTCGTCCTCCCGGCTCTCATCACGGGGGTCGGAGGCATCGCTGGCGAGCAGGTGACACTCTCGACCTTCCGGGACGGTCACCTCGACGAGGTCTCCGTCGAGGAGCTCAGCGCACGACCCCCGGGGCGCGACACGACCCCCGACAGCGACAGCGACAGCGACAGCGACAGCGACGAGGACCTG
>JAJZCK010000143.1 GCA_021846125.1 Actinomycetes bacterium
CGGACGGCTGCGGTACGGCTGCGGGAGTGAGGGTCACGGTCGGCGGGGGGCTGATCGAGGAGAGGTTGGCGACGTCGACGGTGAGCGTCGAGCCGGAGTAGGACGCGCTCGTGATGGACGGCGCGTAGGAGAACTCGTCTGCGAGCAGCTCCGGCGAGCTCACCTCGGAGCCCCCGACCGCTCCCGTCGGTGTCTCGGCGGTGACGTAGACGTACCCCGTCGCTCCGGAGGAGCTCGGGTCCACGGCGGTGCACGAGGTGCCGGAGGTCTGGCAGGTGACGGAGGACGCCGCGAGCGTGCCGAAGTAGACGAGCGTCGGGCCGTTCGAGGAGTAGAGCCCGGTACCTCCGAGCGTCACCTTCGTCCCCCCACCCGGCAGCCCCGCGGCGGGCGACACCGAGCCGACGAGCGGTCCGGACGGCGACTGCGCGGTGCCAGAGGTCGAGGACTGCGCCCACTCGACACCGTTCTTCGAGTAGGAGGTGACGTAGAAGACGTACTCCTGTCCCTGGGCGAGTGTCGGTGGAGTCGTGTAGGCGTCGCTGTAGGTGTACGTCGTGGACTTGTCCGCGTTGACCGTCGGCGTGCCGCTCACCGCTGCGTCGACGAGGCCACTGCTCGACTCCTGCTGGGCGTTGCCCGTCGGGTTGCCGCCGGACCAGCCGACGGCGAAGCATCCGGGCACCGTGCCGTCGTTCGGTACGGTGACGATCCACGAGACGGTGACCTCGCCGGTCACGGCGGTCGACTGCGCGGTGACGACGCTCGGCGCCGGCGGGACGGCCGACGAGCTCGACGGGCCGTCATAGGGTGCCTGGCCACCTGGATAGACAATCGAGTCCGCGGAGACCGACCCGTGGAGCTGGCCGCTCGACCACGTCGCCGTGACGAAGACGTGCCTGTAGGCGTCGACGAGGGGCGTTGTCGCAGGAGTCGACCCAGGGCATGCAGGAACCGACCCCGACGCGTCGACGATGTGGGTCGTCACCGTGAAGACCGACCCACCGACGTCCACGCCGGTCATCACCGGCCCGAACGGGACGGCATCGCTGCCGAAGGTGAGTGTCGACGGCGGGTCGGAGGAGGTCACCGCGAGGGTCTCGTCGGCGATGTCGCCGTCCGCGTCGCTCGAGAAGGTGCCGTCCGAGCCGTCAGCGTCCGCGTCCCAGTAGTAGGTCGGCGTGTCGCCCGCAGCGGTCGCATAGCCCGGCCATGTCGCCGACGCCGTCGCGAGCGTGCCTGTGGAGCCTCCGGTGAAGCCGACGTCCGAATAGGGGATCGTCTCCAGCCTCGAGAGCACGCTCGAGACGAGTGCAGAGGCGTCCTGGCGGCTGCCGCTGTCGCTCGCCGTGCTGAGCGACCCGCCGAGGGCGCGGCCGAACGGGACGGCGACCGCTGCGAGGAGCGACAGCGCGACGAGGACCTCGACGAGCGTCATTCCCTCGTCTCGAGCGCCACGTGACGCCACCTCTCGGTGCCTCCTGCGAGCACACCCGCGCCGGTGGCAGCGATGCCATCGGGTCCGGAGCGCAGTCACCATGGCGAGCCAACGACGCGAGCGGACGAGGCCTTGAGAAGATCTTCTCAACTGGGCGAGGCGCCGTGCCGTCACGCAGTGCGACGGCGAGGATCGTCTTCGAGGTCAAACCGGACGATGGGAGACCACATGCGCAATCAGATGGTCGCGCTCGGAGCAGCGTTCAGCATCGCAGCCGTGCCTCTCGCCGGACTGCCGGCCAAGCCGCCGCACCCGATCACGGGGACCGGCAGTCCGTCGGGTGTCGTGACGACCTCCGGCGGCACGACCTCCGACGGCACGACGTCGGGACCGACCGGCCCGTCGAGAGCTCCGACGGTCATGTACGTCCTCCACGGATCCCTCTCCGCGTACACCGCGGCGACGGCGACGTCCCCGGGCACCGTGTCGATCACGGTGAGCTCGTCGAACTTCGAGGCCAAGACGCTCCGCGGCACGACGCTGACCGTCCCGGTGACGACGAAGACCCATCTCGTCCTCGGGAGGTCCGGCACCGTCGCCAAGGGCGACCTCGGCATCGTCAAGGTCCGCGCCGCGAAGCTGGCGAGCGCGAAGGTGCTCGACCTCGCCGACGCGTTCCAGGTGATCGATCTCACGGCGCGGCGGATCGGGACGCCGAGCACGACCTCCGACGGCACGACCTCCGACGGCACGACGTCGGGACCGACCGGCTCGTCGAGTGCTCCGACGGTCATGTACGTCCTCCACGGATCCCTCTCCGCGTACACCGCGGCGACGGCGACGTCCCCGGGCACCGTGTCGATCACGGTGAGCTCGTCGAACTTCGAGGCCAAGACGCTCCGCGGAACGACACTCGCCTTCCAGGTGACGGCGAAGACCCATCTCGTCCTCGGGAGGTCCGGCACCGTCGTGAGCGGCGACCTCGGCATCGTGAAGGTCCGCGTCCCGAAGGCCGCGGGCGCGAAGGCGCTCGGGCTCCTCGACGCGTTCCAGGTGATCGACTTGACCGCACGGCGCTAGTGGCGCCCCGCGGCGTCGAGCCCGGGAGAGCGCACCGGCCGGGCCGTCACTTCGTCCCGGTGAGGACCTGGAGACCGAGGCTCGAAAGACCCACGGTCGCCCACAGGATCGCACCGAGCGCGATCGGCCGGAGCCCGGCCCGGCGGATGTGACCGAAGTCGGTCGACAGGCCTATGGCGGCGAGGGCTGCGGTGATCATCCACGTCGCGAGGTCGGACAGCCCGTGGTGCCATCCTGCCGGGACGAGGCCGACGGTGTTCCAGACGACGGCGCCGAGGAAGGCCACGATGAACATCGGCAGGATGCGGCGCAGCTCGAACCGCTTGCCGGCCGCGGCGTCGGTGGTCTCCTCCCGGTGCCACCCGCGTATGGCGGCGAGACCCAGGCTGATCGGGATGATGGCGAGCGTGCGGGTGAGCTTCACGACCACGCCGACGGAGGCGGCAGTGTGGCCGTAGATGGTCGAGGCGGCGACCACCGAGGACAGGTCGTTGATGGCGGTACCCGCCCAGAGGCCGAAGGTGCGCTGGGAGAACCCGAACGCGTGCCCGAGGCTCGGGTAGAGCAGCACCGCGACGACGTTGAAGGTGAAGATCGTCGCGATCGCGTAGCTGACGTCCGCCTCGTCCGCGTCGATGACCGCGTCGGTCGCCGCGATGGCCGACGCGCCGCAGATGGCCGTGCCTACCCCGATGAGCGTCTTGAGGTCGGGACGTAGGCGCAGCGCCCGTCCCGCGACGAACGCCACGGCGAGAGCGATGACGAGCGTGCCGACAAGGACGGGGAGGGACCGCCCTCCGGTCGAGAGGACCTGTCCGAGCGACAGGCCGAACCCGAGCGCGACGATCGAGCCCTGGAGCACCTTCTTCGAGGTGAACGCGATCCCCGGGCGCAGGCGCGCCGTGGGGTGCCGCACGAACGAGATGGCGATGCCGCAGACGATGGCGACGACGGGAGCGCCGACGACGGGAGCGAGGCCGCCGACGGCGGTCGCCACGGCGGCGATGGACGCGGCGGCGGCCACGCCGGGGGCCAGCACCCGCAGGCTGCCGAGTGGCGTCCGGCGCGAGGTGACGGCCGCCGGTGCCGGAGCCACCAGCTCGCCGACGTCGATAGCGATGTCGTTGTCCATGGTCATGTCCTGCCTCCTTGTGGGCTCAAGTGTCCCTTGGAAGCAAGCACGTCGGAAGTGGTCATCTACTGATGCATACATAAGGCAGACTTATGGATGCAGGAGCGTCGCCCGCCTGCAGGCGCTCCGGTGGGCTCGGCTGGCGAGGACCGCCCGGCACACCTGAACATGCGCTCAGGGAGCGTTCACCGCGAGAGCACGACATTTCACCGCGAGTCGTCGCGCCCGAGGAGGTGCCGTCACCCTGCCCTCGTAACGTGCCTCCACGTCGCCAGCCAGCACACCTCCAACCGGGCGAACTTGCACACACGACGAAGGAGTGGCGCATGTCCACGCACGCCGACCCACGACGCAGCGTCCGCACGAGCACGAGCACGAGCACGAGCACGAGCACGAGCACCGGACCGGAGGTCCCGGGCTCCCGCTCGACCGGAGCAGGTGAAGCCGGTCCACGTCGCCGCACGGCGACCTCCGCGTCGCAGATCTCCACCCGCCTCGCCCTGCTGCTCGGGACCGGCGCGTCCGCGGCGGTCCTCGCCGCCTCCGGAGCGGCCGCGAGCGTGCCGTCGCGGCCCCTCGCCACCTCCTCTCCCGTGGTGGTCCAGCTCTGGGAGTCGCACAACGGCGGCCCTGTCGGCGGTGCGATGAGCGCGCTCGTCAAGGAGTTCGACGCGACGCACAAGTCGGTGCAGGTGGACATCGTGGTGACCAAGGCGTCGTCGAAGCTCCTCGCCGCGATACCCGCGGGCAACGCCCCTGCGCTCGCCGAGATCAGCCACTACGACGGCACGCTTGTAAAGGCGGGCGCGCTCGTCTCGTGGAACACGTTCCTCGCGGGGAGCGAGGTGGTCTCCCCGTCGAACATGCTGCCGGTCGTCTGGAGGAACGGGCTCGTCCAGGGCCAGCACTACCGCCTGCAGACGGATCTCAAGGTGTCCGAGGTCTTCTACGACGAGAGCCTGTTCCACAAGGCCGGGATCGCGGCAGCGCCGACCACCTGGACCGAGCTCGCAGCCGACGCGAAGAAGCTGAAGGGGCTCGGCGTCATCCCGCTCGGCTGGAAGGACTCCTCGGCGCACATCCTCCCCGCCTTCATGAGCAACGGCGGCAGCATGCTGCGGGGGAGCAACAGCGTCGGGACCGCGGTGAACTTCGACAACTCGGCCGCGACGCGGACGTTCACCTTCTTCCGTTCCCTCTACGGAGCGAACGAGCTCCAGCTGCACCACGGCACGACCCTGCGGGAGGACTTCGCAGCCGGCAAGATGGCGATGATCGACGGCACCTCCGCCGGGTACGCGAAGGTCCTCGACGCGGTGTCCGGCAAGTTCCCCGTCGGCGCCTTCGTCGAGCCGGCGGGCTCGACCGGCCATGCCTACAACGTCGCCCAGGGTCTCGGCTTCGTGCTTCCGAAGGGCCACACGCACGCCCAGGACGAGGCTGCATGGACCTTCGTCCAGTGGTGGTTCGAGCCCGCGCAGCAGGTCGCCTGGGCAGAGCAGACGGGCTTCACGCCCGAGACCCGAGCGTCGATCGCCGCGATGCCGGCTTCGTTCCTGCGCACTCATCCAGGGCTCGTCGCCTCCATCAGCGCGGGCGAGTCGCCGTACACCTTCGCCCGACCGGTGAGCGACAGCTACAGCGAGGTCCAGGCGTCCATCGACGCGAGCTTCTTCGACGCGGTGACGGCCAAGCAGTCGGTCGCCTCGGCCCTCCAGACCCTGCAGAAGCAGGGCGACTCCTACATGAGCGGGGCGAGCGAGCTCTAGGGCCGGGCGCAGCCCCGCCCCGCAGCCCCGCCCGCACGAGAGACCGAGCGCGACAGGATCCCCGACGAGATGACAGGTACGACCACGGCGAGCACCTCGCTCGAGCTGCACGATCCAGAGCACCGCCACCGTGACATCCGGGGCGGCAGCGCCCGAGCGGCGGTGTTCGGCATGAGCGACGGGCTCGTCTCGAACGCCTCGCTCGTCCTCGGGATCGACGGGGCGCATCCGGCGGCAGCCGTGGTGCGCCTCGCCGGTCTCGCCGGCCTGATCGGCGGCGCGCTCTCGATGGCTGCGGGGGAGTACGTCTCCATGCGGGCCCAGGCCGAGCTCTTCGAGCGGGAGCTCGACGTGGAGCGGGCGGAGATCCACCGCTATCCCGACGGGGAGCGCCGCGAGCTCGCCCTTATCTACGAGCGCCGCGGTGTCGCCCGCGACGCCGCGGAGGACCTCGCCGCCCAGATGATGGCGACGCCGGACCGCGCGCTCGAGACGCACGCGCGCGAGGAGCTGGGCATCGACCCGGATGAGCTCGGCTCGCCCGTGGCCGCCGCTCTCGCGTCGTTCGCGTCGTTCGCGGTCGGTGCGTTCGTCCCGCTCGCCGCCTTCCTCGTCCTCGCCGGAAGCACGGCGACGCTGCTCGCGGTCGGGCTGAGCGCGGCCGCGGCCACCGCGGTCGGAGTCACGCTCGCGCTGTTCACCGGCCGGCCGTGGTGGATATCGGGCCTGCGCCAGCTCGCTCTGTGCAGCGCCGCGGCAGCCGTCACCTTCGGCGTGGGAGCAGCCGTCGGCCACGGGGGAGGGATCTGATGAGAGAGGCTGGGGAAAGGTTGCGATGTCGACGATAGAGATGCACGACCTCGTCAAGACCTACGGTGCGGAGCGGGTCGTGGACGGGGTCGACCTCGAGATCGCGGACGGCCAGTTCGTCGTGCTGCTCGGCCCGTCCGGCTGCGGCAAGACGACCACCTTGCGGATGGTGGCAGGGCTCGAGCAGATCACCGGCGGTGATCTCCGTTTCGACGGGCGCCGCATGAACGACGAGCCGCCGGACCGCCGCGGCGTCGGGATGGTCTTCCAGCACTACGCGCTCTACCCGCACATGAGCGTCGCGGCGAACCTCTCGTTCGGCCTCGAGTCGCGGCGCGAGCGCGGCGGCCGGCGCAAGGCGAAGGCGGCCGAGCGAGCACGGGTCCTCGAGATCGCGCGGCTGCTCGAGCTCGAGCACGTGCTCGACCACCGGCCGAAGGAGCTTTCGGGCGGGCAGCGCCAGCGTGTCGCGCTCGGGCGGGCGCTCATCCGCGACCCCGACGTCTTCCTCCTCGACGAGCCGCTCTCGAACCTCGACGCGAACCTGCGGGACAGGATGCGGATGGAGCTCGCGAGGCTCCACGAGGAGCTCCCGGTGACGACCGTCTACGTCACCCACGACCAGAGCGAGGCGCTCACCCTCGCAGACGTGCTGGTGGTCATGCACGAGGGGCGGGTCCGCCAG
>JAJZCK010000144.1 GCA_021846125.1 Actinomycetes bacterium
GGCCTTTGCGACCCGGTCGAAGGGCCAGCACCCAATGTTCAGCACCCAATGTTCAGCACACCGTGTGCGAGATGAGAACACAGGAGGTAGATGGATGACCAACCTTCACCGCAAGGTGAGGACGCCGAGGCTGCGGACCGTGCTCGCTTCGGCGTGCGCAGCGAGCCTCGTCGCCGCGTACGGGGGCGTCGCAGCTTCGAGCGCCTCGACGGTGCACCGCACGAGAGCGGCCGGGCAGTCGTTCGCCGGGCAGACGCTGACCGTCCTAGACGGTGCTCCGACCGGTGCGGACGTCAAGGAGACGCAGGCGTACTACAACTACCTCGCCAAGGTCTTCCACCAGCAGACCGGCGCCACCCTCCAGCTCGACTACTACACGTCGCCGTCGCAGGAGGTCACGACGATCGAGACCTCGACCGTCTCGGGAAGCGGGCCGGACGTCATCTCCTACGGCACGTCCTTCGTCGGCACGCTGCAGGCGACTGGCGACTTCCCTGCGATGTCGACGGCGGACTGGAACGCGATCGGCGGGCGCAGCTCGTTCATCCCGGCTGACCTGTTCGACTCGGGCACCAGCGCGACGAACGACATCGGCGTCCCCAACGAGACGAACCCGTTCGTGCTCGCCTACAACACCGAGTACTTCAAGAAGGCCGGGATAACTGCGCCGCCGCACACGTGGAGCCAGTTCGTCACGGACGCGCAGAAGATCCAAAAGGCCGTTCCTGGCGTCTACGGCGCCGGGTTCGACCCACAGGACCCCTACGACCCGTGGAAGAACATGTGGTTCTACTCGCACGCGTTGAGCGGGCTCCGCTGGATCAGCGCGAACGGCAAGAAGATCAACATCGCGAACGCCCAGGACCTCGCGGCGTTGAGCTTCTACTTCTCGCTCGACTACAAGTACCACGTGGTGCCGCCACAGTCGCTCACGTGGAACGGCGCCGACATGGGCTCCGCGTTCACGGCCGGCAAGATCGGCATGGCGATCATCGCCTCCTACGGCTACACCGCCGCGGCGGTCGGCACGAAGGTCCAGGGGCACCTAGGGTACGCACTTCTGCCCGACATCCCCTACGGCCTCACGTCGCTACCGAAGGGTGGCCGTCCGGTCGAGACCGAGACGACGGGCAACTACTGGGCGATCCCGAAGTACGCCGCGTCGAAGCGGGCGCTTGCGCTCGCCTTCGAGAAGGTCAGCGTCAGCCCGCAGGTCCAGCTCGAGCAGTTCAAGCTTCTCGGCTGGATGCCCGTCAACGCGGCCGGCGTGAAGGCCGTCGAGGCGTACTCCGCGGCGAGCAAGCCGTTCATCGGTGCGGAGTCGAGCGCCTACCCGACCTCGATCGCACCGGTGTGGTCCTACGTCGAGACGGGAATGCTCACCGCGATCCACAACATCTCGAGCAACCTCGCGACGAGTGGCAAGTGGAACGAGGCGTACGCGGCGTCGCAGCTCAAGTCCGCGCAGGCAGCGGCGCAAGCCCAGGCGTAGCAGCAACTCGGGACGTGCGGCAGCCCAGATCTGCCGCACGTCCCGATCGGGGCGAGCCGGCCGTGCAGCACGTAACGTGCTGCACGGCCGGCTGGACCGTCACGGCGCTCGACCGTCAACGGGGCAGCGACCACGTGAGGCGTGACACGACAACAGGAGGCACCCTGTGGCGATGAAGACAGACGTGCCCGCGCCGTCGGACCCCGAGCCGGCGCTGCGCAACGACGGTCGGCGGGGCGGGAAGAGACCTGTCTCCGGGCACGACCGGGGCTCGCTTCTCGCGCGGTTCGTCCGTGGCCAGCGCAACAGGCCGCTGTGGATGCTCCTTCCCACAGGGATCGCCATCACCGTGATCGTGATCGTCCCGGTGATCATCACGGTGGTGCTGAGCCTGCTCAACCTCAACGTGTCGACGCTCCGCGAGTGGCTCGGCGCGCCGTTCACCGGGTTCAAGAACTTCGTCAACGCGTTCACCCAGCCCAACATTCTCGGCGTCAGCCTCGTCCGCTCGATCGAGATCAGCTTCGTCTTCTCGATCCTCACGACGCTCGTGACGACGCCGATCGGGATCCTCGCGGCCTTCTCCGTCCACCGGCGCTTCCGCGGCAGCGGGGTCGTGCGCGCGATCTACCTGATCCCCTACGTCATCCCCACGTTCGTGACGGCTCTCGTCGCGAGGATCGCGTTCGCGAACGGCACCGGTTTCGTCGACCAGATCCTCGGCGACCTGCACATCGCGAACCGGAACTTCTACTGGCTCATCGGACCGCACGCGTTCTGGGCGATGCAGATCACGGAGATCTGGGCGACGTGGCCCTTCATCTATCTCCTGGCCCTCGCCGGGCTCCAGGCGATCCCGAAGGAGCACTACGAGGCGGCGGCGCTCGACGGCGCGACGATGGGCCAGCGGCTCCGCCATATCGTGCTTCCAGAGCTCGGCGGGGTGCTGAAGCTCGGCATGCTCTTGTCGACGCTGTTCCACTTCGGCAACTTCACGCTCGCGTTCGTCATGTTCTCCTCGCCGCCGCCACCGTCGGTGGAGGTGCTCCCGATCAACGCGTACTTCAACGCGTTCTCGTCGTTCGACTTCGGCATCGCTAGCGCGATCGCCGTCGTGACGATGGTCATCCTGATCGTCCCGGCGTACATCTACATCCGGGCGACCCGCATCAGCGAAGGAGGATGAGATGACCGTCACCGCAAGCGCGCCGGCCGGCGCGCGTCCCGGAGCAGGGCGCAGGCGGGGCGCGAGCCGGACGACGCCGGGGAGCGCGGCCGAGCAGCTCATGCCCCGCTGGCTCACGCGGTCGGTAGCAGGAGTGCTCGTCGTCGTCTCGGTCATACCTGTGCTGTACATGATCGTCCTGTCGTTCACGCCCAACCAGAACGTCGCTCTCGGCACGATCGGCCTCGCACAGCTGACGATCTCGAACTACACGTCGATGTGGTCCGCAGCACCGCTCGCGGCCGGCCTCGTCCACACGTTGCTCATCGCCGGCGCGTCCGCGCTGCTGTCGGTGACTTTCGGCTTGCTCGCCGCCTATCCGCTGACGCGCTTCAAGTTCCGGGGGCGCGCGCCGTTCATGACCGTCCTCATCGGGGTGCAGACGGTGCCGGGCACCACCCTCGTCCTTCCGCTGTTCGCGGTGCTGTCGTGGATCCAGACGACACTTTCGACCCAGTTCATCGGGACGTACTGGGCGATCATCGTGACCTACATGACCTTTGGCGTGCCGCTGTCGACCTGGCTCCTCGTCGCGTACCTCCGCACCATCCCACGTGACCTCGAGGAGGCCGCTCTCGTGGACGGCTGCACGCGGCTCGGCGCCCTACGGCGGATCGTGCTCCCGATCACCGTTCCGGCGCTCGTCGTCGCCTTCGTGTTCGCGTTCCTCGTAGGGTGGAACGACGTGCTCTTCGCCAGCGTCTTCACGAACTCGAGCACCCAGACGCTCGCGATCGTCGTGCAGCGCTTCGCGAACAACTCGGCCGCATCGCTCCCCGTCTACGGGGAGCTCATGTCGGCTGCGGTGGTGAGCTCGGCGCCGGTCGTGTTCTTGTACCTCGCGTTCCAGCGCTATCTCGTGAACGGGCTCTCGGCGGGATCGCTCACCGGTGTGTGAGCGCCCGACCTGCGGGCAACCGGTGAGCGGGCGACTCGTGGGAGGACAGCCGTGATAGACGTCGCAGTCGTCGGGGCGGGAGCCATCGCTCCGAGCCATGTCGAGGCTTACCTGCGCTTCCCCGAGCGGTGCCGGATCGTCGCGGTCGTCGACATCTACCCGGAGAAGGCGACGAGGCTCGTCGAGCGGTTCGGGCTCGACGCCGTGGTCGCGGACGACGTCCACGACGTGCTCGGCACCGGCGCCGCCGCCAGCCGGGTCGGCAGCGCCGGTCCTGACCTCGTCTCGGTGTGCACGCCGCCCGGGACGCACGCCTCCATCACGACCGACGCTCTCGACTCGGGCTCGGCAGTGCTCGTCGAGAAGCCGATGTCGACGAGCCTCGCGGAGTGCGACGCGATGCTTGCGGCGGCGGATCGCAGTGGCAGGCTTTTGTCGGTCGTCGCGCAGAACCGCTTTCGCACCCCGATGACGCGGCTCAAGCGGACCCTCGACGCGGGCCTCGCCGGGCGGATCCTCCACGCGCAGGTCGAGTCCTACTGGTGGCGGGGTCCGAGCTACTACGACCTGTGGTGGCGCGGTACGTGGCAGAGCGAAGGGGGCGGTCCGACTCTCAACCACGCGGTCCACCACCTCGACGCGCTCCAGTGGGCGATGGGCCTTCCAGTCGAGGTCCAGGCGATCATGGCGAACCTCGCGCACGAGTCGTCCGAGGTCGAGGACCTCTCGATGGCGATCATGCGCTTCGCGGACGGGAGCCTCGGCCAGGCGACGAGCTCGGTCGTCCACCACGGCGAGGAGCAGCAGATGGTCTTCCAGGGCGAGCGGGCGCGGGTATCTGTGCCATGGCGGGTCTACGCGTCGAGCCCGCGTGCCAACGGCTTCCCCGACCGGGACCCGGGAGTCGAGGCGGAGATCGAGCGGTTCGCCGAGTCCGTGCCGGTGCTGGAGCACGAAGGGCACGCCGGGCAGATCGACGACGTGCTGACCGCTCTCGAGAGCGGGGGGCGCCCGCTCGTGGACGGCGTCGAGGGGCGCAAGACGCTCGAGGTGATCAGCGCCATCTACGCCTCGGCCGTCACAGGGAGCCCTGTCCGGCTTCCGCTCGGAGTCGACAGCCCCTACTACTCGAGCCGAGGCCTGCTCGAGACGGCTCCCCGGTACCACGAGAAGCTGCACTCGCTGACCGAGTTCGCGAGCAACGAGATCACAACGGCACCGAAGGAGAGATGATGGAGCTAGGCGTGTGCACCGGTCCGCCGTCGGCGGAGCGTGCGGCGAGGCTTGCCTCGGCGGGATGTGAGTACTACGAGCCGAGCGTCGCCGGGGCGGTGATGGTGGCCGGACGCGATGCCTTCACGGCGGGGATCGGGGAGTGGAGCCGCGGCGCTCTCGCGCCCCGGGCCGCGAACGTCCTCCTGCCGGGGGACCTCGCGGTGGTCGGCGAGGAGCGTGACGGCGAGCGGCTGGCCGGCTACCTCGCAGAGGCGTTCCGCAGGGCGCACGAGCTCGGGCTCGAGCGGGTGGTGTTCGGCAGTGGGACCGCGCGCAACGTCCCCGAGGGCTTCGACCGGGACGAGGCCCGCCGGCAGTTCGCCGACGCGCTCCGGCTGGCGGCGGCGGACGCGAAGGACGCAGTCGAGTCGGCCGGCGGTGGCGGGGAGATGCTCGTCTGCCTGGAGCATCTGCGCCGCGCGGAGACGAACCTCGTCAACAGCCTCGCGGAGGCGGGCGAGCTCGCAGAGGAGATCGGCGTGGCGAGCCTCGTGCTCGTCGTCGACGGCTACCACCTCGAGGAGGAGAGCGAAGACCCGGCCGTCGTCCGCCGCTTCGCACCGCTCGTGCGCCACGTGCACGTCTGCGGCTCCGGCCGCGTGCCGCCACGTCCGCAGGACGGCGAGCGGCTCAGGGCTCTCTTCGGCGAGCTGGCGGCCATCGGCTACGAGGGCCGCTGCTCGATCGAGTGCCAGTGGACCGACATCGACGAGGAGGCGCCGGCCGCGCTCGCGGTCGTCCGGGCCGCGGCCGAGGCGACGGGGCTCGCGTGAGCCCGGAGAGCGCGCGGCGACCCCGCGTGCTGAGCCTGCATCCGGACCGTCTCCTCCCTGCGGGATCGGAGGAGCGCGCCGTCGCCCGCGAGATCCTCGCCGCGATGTCGGCTCTGCCGCTCGTGTCGCCCCACGGTCACCTCGACGCCCGTCTCTTCCTCGACGACGAGCCGTTCGTCGACCCGTCGCACCTCCTCGTGACCTCCGACCACTACGTCGTGCGGCTGCTCCACTCCCAGGGCGTCGCGCTCGAGGACCTCGGCGTCGCGCGTGTCGACGACGCGCGCGACGCCGGGCCCGGCACGGCCGCAGTCACGGAGGCGGGCGGGCGCGCGATCTGGCACCTGCTCTGCCGGCACTGGGGCGCTCTCGCCGGCACGCCCTCGCGCCTGTGGCTCGAGCACGAGCTGCACGAGCTGTGTGGGGTGCGCGAGGTCCCGTCGCCCGAGACGGCCGATACCACCTACGACACCGTCGCTGCATCGCTTGCGACGGACGCCTTGCGACCCCGCGCGCTCTTCGAGCGCTTCGGCCTCGAAGTCCTCACGACGACGGACTCGCCCCTCGACGACCTTGCCGTCCACGACGCGCTCGCCGCCGACGCGAGCTGGAAGGGGCGGATCCTTCCGACCTTCCGACCGGACGAGGTCGTCGACCCGGGCCATCCGCGCTTCGCCGCGAACGTCGTGCGCCTCGGGGAGATATCGGGGATCGACACGTCGCGCTACGCGGGCTACGTCTCTGCGCTCGAGTCGCGCCGCGAGGCGTTCCGGGTCCGTGGCGCGACGGCCACGGACCACGGCGTGGCGGTGAGCTCCACCGAGCGGATCCCTGCCCACGAGGTCGAGGGCACGTTCGCACGGCTCGTCTCCGGAGACGGATCGGCGGCGGAAGCCGAGGCGTTCCGCGGCCACATGCTCGACGAGATGGCGCGCATGGCGTGCGACGACGGCCTCGTGATGCAGGTCCACGTCGGAGTCGTCCGCGACTACGACCCGGTCACCCGCGCCCGGTACGGCACGGACGTCGGCCAGGACTTCTCCGTCGCGACCGAGTACACGAAGACGCTGCGACCGCTGCTCTCCCGCTACGGCGACTCCGACGCGCTCACGCTCGTGCTCTACACCGTCGACGAGACTGTCTACTCGCGGGAGATCGGCCCGCTCGTGAGCTACTTCCCGGCGCTG
>JAJZCK010000145.1 GCA_021846125.1 Actinomycetes bacterium
CGATCTGATGTGTGCCGTGTCCTCACCGTGCTCGACGTTCTCAAGCCCCGGCGTCCTCATCCAGCGTGGCGCTCAACACAGAGGAGTCGTCGAAAGAGGAGTCCCCGGCAGCAAGCGTTGCGACAGTTGAAGCGGAAGGTGAACTTGAGGTACGCCTGCAAACGGTCGCCCTCGACCGCGCCCTGGTGGGTGGAGAGCAGCCAGTGCTGCACCATGGAGGCGATGCGGTGCACGCCGCGGAGCGGCACGCTGGCGGGCAGACCTGTTCCGACGAGGTCGACGGACTTGAGAACGTAGCTCGCACCGACGGTGACCGGGTAGTTGGATCGATCTTCGGTGATCACGGCGAAGCTCCTCATCGTCGTAGTCCGAGAGGTCGCTATCGATACGAGCGATCACGATGAGATTCTCCGCCAACAACGCACACGGTGGAGCGCGACAGGCGACGTGACCCGGTGTCGCTGGTAGCCCCATCGGGATTCGCCTCCCTGTCTCCAACTTGGGCGGGTGAGCAGCTACGCCGTTCGGGTGTGTTCGAGCAGGCCAGAGCTGGTGGAGCGAGCCACGCGAGCCGCCTTAGTGGGCCCAAATGGCCAAGGATTGCGACCGCGTGATCGTCGCCCTTGGGAGGGGCTCAACGAACGCACCGCGGATCGTCGGCCCATCGACAACGACCGGAGTTCGGGACCACGGGAAGCGCGCCATGTCTCTCGGTCGTGGCCGAGCCCATCGCGACCCCGTAGGCGACCGCGTCCTCGAGAGCCCATCCATCGTCAAGGCACGCGGCGAGCGCCCCCACGAAGGCGTCGCCAGCACCTGTCGTGTCGACCACGCGCACGACAGGTGCTGGTAGGTGCCGATCGAGCCCCGGCGCGACGACCACGGCTCCGTCCCGGCCAAGGGTGACGACGACGGCACGCGGACCGAAGGAGAGAAGCTCTGCTGCGACCTCACGAGCACCCTGCACGCCCGAGAAGCTCCGCCGAGCGAGCCTGGCTGCCTCGCTCTCGTTCACCACGAGCACGTCCACCATGTCGAGCAGCGCAGTCGGTACTGCGCAGTAGGGTGCCGCGTTCAGCACGAAGAGCGACTCTTCTCCTGCGAGCTCTGCCGCTCGAAGTACCGACACAAGGGGCACCTCGAGCTGCGCGACGAGGACCGACGCCGCGGCGATCACGGGCGCCGCGGCATCGACATCGTCGACGCCAAGCTCGGTGTTCGCGCCGGGAGCGGTCGTGATCGAGTTCTCCCCGTCGGGAGTGAGGCTGACGAAAGCTGCCCCGGTGCGAGCCCCCTCGACTCGACGGACGTGCGAGGTCCCGACTCCCTCTGCGACCAGCACCTCGAGGCGATCTCGGCCTGCCGCGTCTGAGCCGACGCAGCCGACGAGCTCGACCGCTGCGCCGCAGCGCGCCGCCGCGACCGCCTGGTTCGCCCCCTTGCCACCAGGATGGAGCTCGAGGACCCCGTCGCTCACCGTCTCACCTGGCTGCGGGCGGCGCTCGACCCGCACGACGTAGTCGACGTTGATCGAACCGACGACGACGAGCGGACTCCTCTCAGGCACCGAGCACACCCTTGGTGAGCAGGAAGCAGCCGTACGGGCGCTGTTCGGAGGTAGCGAGCACCGCGAAGGCCTGGCGAGCACGCCCGTAGAAGGCCTCCCGCGAGAGCGAGCCCATCGTGATCGGGCGCCCCTCGATCTCCTCGCAGACTGCGTGGACCTCGAGATGCACAGGGCGCATCTCTCCTCGAGCGCAAGCTAGCTCCATCGCGACGACCGGCTCGTCGACGACGGTGTCGAGGGGTAGCACGCTGAGCACTGCCCGCATCGCCTCATTGACGTCGGCACCCGAGAGTCGCACGAGCCGTCTCGAGAAGCTGACGGCGGGAAAGTTGGCATCGACGACGGCCAGCTCGTCGCCGTGTCCCATCGCAGCGAGCACGAAGAGCAGCTCCGCGTCGATGAGCGGGTCAAGTCCCTTCAGCACGCTTTCTCCAGACCCTTGCCGTCCATCCGAGCCCAACTCGCGGCGACAATCGACCCTTCTGCTCTTGACACTGCTCAGCCTCGACCCACTCGCACGACCGCCTTGATGATCGCGGGGTCACGACGTGCGGCGAGGAGCGCCTCTTCGGTGCTCGCGAGCGGGAAGCTCGCATCCACGAGCGCGTCGAGATCGACCCTGCCCGAGGCGACGAGGTCGATCGCCTTCGGATAGGTGTGCGCGTAGCGGAACGTCCCGGTGAGCACGATCTCTCGAGCCTGGATCCGCGCGACGGGGAGCGACGCGGAGACGGACGGGCCCATCCCGACGAGCACCGCCGCACCTGCCGGCCGCAGCGCCTCGATGCCATCTTCGATCGCGGAAGGCTGGCCGGTGCAGTCGATGAAGACGTCTGCGTCGCCGGCCGAGCTCGCAAGGCTCGACTCGCTCGGATCGACAGCACCGCTCGCGCCGAGCGAGACGGCACGCTCGCGCCGTGCAGCGACTGGGTCGCTCACGACGACGCTGCTCGCGCCCGCTGCTCGCGCGACAAGCGTCACGACCGCACCGATCGGGCCCGCCCCGGCGACGACGACCGTCGACCCGATCCCCACCCCGGCCTTCTCGCACGCCCAGATGCCGACCGAGAGCGGCTCGCACAGCGCCGCGGCGTCGTCGGAGACGCCCTCGGGGACGTGGTGGGCGAAGTCCTCGTCGATCGCCACGTAGCGCGCGAGCGACCCGTCGACCGGTGGGGTGGCGAAGAAGGCGATGTCCTTGCACAGGTTGTAGCGACCGCTGCGGCACTCCCGGCACGTTCCACAGGGCACCCCGGGCTCGAGGGCCACCCTCTCCCCGAGCTCGTGAACACCGGCCTTCGCGCCCCTCGCGACGACGACCCCGGAGCTCTCGTGACCGAGCACGAGCGGCGAGCGCACCACGAAGTCGCCGATGCGCCCGTGCTCGAAGTAGTGGACGTCGGAGCCGCACACCCCGACAGAGCGGATCTCGACGAGCACCTCGCGCTCTTTCAACACGGGCACCGGGCGGGCCTCGACCCGCAGGTCTCCTACGCCGTAGAGCACGGCTGCCTCGTTCCACATCTCCCCGTCGCCGTCCATCTCGATGTCCTCTCTCGTGGGCTCACGTGTCGTCGGGACCTCGCGACCTCACGCCAGCGGGGCTCTGCGTCCCGAGCGCCTCGCGCAGCTCGACGAGCGCGGTCTCGTACTTCTGTCCCGGACCGAAGAGGACGCGCGAGCGGCCTACCCCACGACTTCCCTCGGTCCCAGGCGTTGTGACCTGCTGGTTCGAGGCTATCGCGAGAGCCGTACGCAAGTGCGAACGGTGGCCGACCGTGTCCGCTGTCACGTCTCGTGGCGAGCACGTGTGTGCGGCGTTGATCTAGCGTCGGTGCGGATGTCGTGGCCCCGGGTGACGAGTACGGACTGGGAAGCTCGGCGAGTGGCTGGCAAGCTACACGGCGCACTCGACGCGACCGGCGCGAGGCGACGGTCGACATGATGGGAGGCCCGGCGATGACACTTGTGACGAGCAGCCACCGCGTGGGGGGGCGTCGGCTCTGGTGCCACAGCCGCTCCATCTCGTCGATGGGACGGCTAGCCGCCCACCCGCGTATCTCCTGAGCCCATGCTCGCCGCGATCTTCGACCTCAACAGCCCCGACCACTATCTACATTGGGGCTTCATCCTCATCTCGCTGGCGAACTTCCTCGTCGTCATCGCGATGCTCGTACTGTTCGTCCTGGCCCTGACGGTTCCCTTTGTCCATGATCGACGACGCCACCGCTCTGTCGGCCCTGGGTCGCAAGGACATACCCGTGCTCTCTCGACCGAGACGAGCGAGTCCGTCACGCCTGTAGGTCCGAGTCATGCTCGAGCGGATCTCGGCGATCCTTTCGGGAGCGAGCACGCCCTCTGGACGACGAGATTGCGCAGGCTCTGGCTGCGGTGGCTCCCACCGGAAAAGCTGCTCCCTGACAGCCAGCCTGCCTACGTCGCATCGTGGATCTATGTATTCGGGGTCCTCACGCTGGCGGGCCTCGTCGTAGCGATCGCATCGGGTGCGGTCCTTGCTCTCGAAGGTCCGATCTGGTGGCACGAGAGCAGCGTCGGGCTCTTCGTCAACTCGCTCCACATGTGGAGCGTCGAATGCTTTATGGCCTTCATGGCGATCCACTTGTGGGGAAAGTTCTGGATGGCGTCGTGGCGAGGAAAGCGTGCGCTCACCTGGATGACCGGCGCGGTCGCTTTCCTTGTGTCGGTGTTCGAGGCGTTCACGGGCTACCTCTCGCAGACGAACTTCGACTCCCAGTGGATCGCGTTCGAGTCGAAGGACGCGATGAACGGCGCAGGTCTCGGGGCATTCTTCAACACGATGAACTTCGGTCAGGCACTCATGCTGCACATCGTCTTCGTCCCCCTCGTCTTGGTTGCCATCGTCGGGATCCACATCGTCATGGTGCGGTTGCGGGGCGTCTCGCATCCGATAGAGGCGCACCCCGAGCACCTCGAGCCAGCAGGCACGAACGGCACCGGCGCCGTGTCGACACGCTCCAGCGGGCTTGAAGGGAGTGGGGGGACGGCGCCACATCTCGCTGAATCGATCGTCGACGCGACGGGAGCACAGCTGTGAGCACTCCCACGGGCTCGCCGACGCGGCGCGCGGCGCATGGATCGCGCGCGCGTGGCTGGTCGGCGCGCCGCGAAAGGATGCGAGAGCGCCGGCGGGAGGATGCCTCGACCTGGCGGGGTCCCGTCCGGCGCTACGACATCTTGAAAGAGGCCACGATCGCGATCGTGGTGGTGCTGGTCCTCACGGTGTCGCTCGCCGTGCTGTTCTCTTCTCCAGATGTGGCACCGGTGACCCTCCAGGCCTGGGCTTCAGCCCAGCCCAAGGGCTTCACCGAGATCGCGTTGCGTGAGCTCGAGGACACGAGCACCTCGGCGACCTACGGGCCGCCGTACAACCACGGGACCGGCTTTCTCCAACAGTTCTACGGGGTGTCCATCCAGCATGCGATCGGCGTGACCGATCCCATCGATCCGGCGCGGGCCTTCGTGCTCGACCCGCTCGACACCGTCACCGGGCAGCCGCGTCTCACGTCCGCTCTGGATCGCTACGCAGCCGCTCCTCGGGCGACACGGACGGCATGGCTCCACAGCTACGGCAAGGCTATTGCAGCAGCTCGCCTTGCCGGTCCAAGCCTCGAGGTTCCCTCGGCGCACTATGGACCCGTCGGCGAAATGCTCGGAGCCTTCTTGGGCATGGCGCGCTCCGGCGGTCTCGATGCCGAGCTCGTCGAGCACGCGCCGTTCTACGTGACCAACTACACGAACCCGATCCTGTTCCTCGGTGACTCCGCGGTCGCTCAGCCGAACAGCTACTGGAACGAGATCGTCTCGGCGCAACACCTCCAGGGGACCCAGTGGGGGATGATGAACGAGACCGGGTCGTGGCCCGGACAGCCGTGGCTCTGGCTCTACACGATGTGGTACCAGGTCGAGCCGATGAGGACGTCGCACAACGGCGACCTCGAGGTGATCGTCATCATGACGGTGCTCTCGCTCGGGCTCGTGTTCGTGCCGTTCATCCCCGGCCTTCGGGACCTGCCCCGGATGGTGCCGATCCATCGGCTCGTCTGGAAGAGCTACTACCGGACCAGGCGACAGGAGACGCCGGGCACCACGAACGGCCCAGCCGAGCCCACATGAGCAGACGGTGCTTCTCGACGGACATTGCCCTCCCTCGACAGCTCACCTCGCCGCGGCGAGGTCCGCCGGCACCACGACGCCGAGGTCTTGCGGCGCCGGGTACGACCGATGCCACGCGAGCCCCGCGAGCACGAGCAGCGGTCCGGTGTTCGGGTCGGTGCCCTGACCGGTGAGTATGCCGCCGAGACCTTCCGGGAAGACCCAGATCACGAGCGCGAGGAACGTCGCGACGCCGAGGAGGCTCGTCGCCTGCCAACCGAGCGCAACACCGATGCCGACGAGAAGCATCCCAGCGGCGAGCCCGACGGTGAGGACGGCGCCGTGGGAGCCGATCGCGCCCGCGGTCCCCGAGAGCAGGTGCGCGTACCAGCCGGGTTGACCGGACGACGCTGCGAGGAGCGCGTCGTGCAGCGCCAGCCCCGCGAGGTTCTCCGGTTGGAGCAGCAGGCTGGCGCTTCCGACCCAGAGCAGTGCCCAGGCGACGCGTGCGCCGCGCTCGCTCGGCAGGCCGCCCCGCCCGGCGCGAAGGTCGCGGTGATCCTCCCTTTCCGGCCAGGCGAGCAACCCGACCAGGACGTAGAGCAGCACCGCGCCTGGCGCTCCGGTGAGAGGCGACGAGTTGCCGGTGAGCAGCCCGCCGAGACCCTCGGCGAACCACCAGACGGCGATGGACCAGGCGAAGGAGGCGAGGAGGGCCGGCCGCACCGTCTGCCGCACGAGCAGGCCGAGCCCGATCGCGAGCTGTGCCGCTGCGAACAGCGCGTTCCATACGGCGATGTGCGGCTCGAGGAAGTGGGCCATCGCCGTGATCGAGCTGGCCACGGGGGCGGGATTACCTCGCGCAGCAGGCAGGAGCATGCTCGTGACGAAGGCGCGCCGGAACATAAAGGGTTGGAGCTGGAGCGCGCCGTCGGCGAGCCAGAAGACACCGAGGAGGACCTGGACGAGCCGCCGCGGCGAAGAGCCAACGGCCCCGAGTGGTCGCGTCGCCGCGCACGCGCCCTCGTCGTGCACGGCCCCCGAGTCGATGTCGGCTCGCATCTCAGGTCCCCTCCGCGTCTGCGTCGAGGTCCTGGCCGTGGCCGTGGCCGGTGATGTAGGAGACGCGCGGATG
>JAJZCK010000146.1 GCA_021846125.1 Actinomycetes bacterium
GACGCGCATTCGCGCGAGCACGGCCCCGTGCGCGCTGACCACTCCGGCGGCGATCTTCGTGCCACCGACGTCGACACCGATCACGCTGCCGATCATGCTGCCGGTCACGACGCCCGGGAATCGCATGGGCCCGACGGGGGTGGAGGCGACGGGGGTGGAGCTCACGAGGATCGTGGCGGCATGTCTGAGGATGTCCTACGGGCTACTATGTGCCCGTACGGTAGTCACGGCGGTCGGTACCGTCAAGATCCCGGGCATTGCCTGCATCGTCTGGGAAGGTTCCGGCGCCTGGCACTGATCTCGAGCCCCGTCGGCGGGGTTCGTGCGACCGAGAGGACAGGGAGGAACCACGTTGAGTGGCGTTCGGTCACCGAAGCGGCCCCCGCGTGTCCGCTCCACTCCGACCGAAGCGCTGCAGGACCGCATAAAGCAGCTGATCCTCGAGAGCAAGCTCCCGGCGGGACATCCGATGCCCACCGAGTTCGAGCTGATGGAGCAGCTGAACGTCAGTCGCAACCCGCTTCGCGAGGCACTGAAGGCGCTCCAGGCGGTGGGCATCGTAGAGGTGAAGCGCGGCTTCGGCATGTACGTCGGGCACATGTCGCTCGGCGGGCTCGTGGAGGAGCTGACCTTCCACGGGCGGCTCGCGCTGCAGACAGGGCGGGAGGACCTCATGCACCTCGTCGAGATGCGCGAGATCCTCGAGCGAGGTCTCGTCGAGTACGTCCTCGAGCGCAAGACCGCGAGCCATCTCTCCGAGCTCGAGGCGACCATCGAGAAGATGGAGGCGGAGGCGGCCGCCGGGGTGGTCTCGAGCGAGACGGACCGCAACTTCCACGAGCTCCTCTACGCTCGCCTGGCCAACCCGGTCGTGAGCCAGCTCCTCGGTGCGTTCTGGGACGCGTTCCACGAGCTGCAGCACGACCTTCCGCCGAAGGACGTCGCACCGAGCATCGACGTGCGCTACCACCGTGACATCTACGAGGCCGTGAGGGCCGGGGACCGCGTGGGTGCCGTCACCGCGATGGCAGCGCACTTCGAGGGCATCCGGGCGCGGCTCGTGGTCCCGACCCGGGCCGCGGGACGCGCCGCGTCCGGGTCGAGAGACGGGTCCGGCGCTCGCTAGCACGGCCCGGCATGCGACGGCTACCGCGTAGCGGCGCCACTCCCGTCGTCGTGCACGACGGACCCGCCGAGCACGGTCAGCACCGGGTCCGCCGTCCCGCTGTCGCGATGCCAGCGAAATACCGACAGGTCGGCCGGAGCACCCACCCGCACCCTCCCGCCGTCCAGGCCGAGCAGCGCCCGGGGGTTGAGGGAGGCCATCTGCACCGACTCCGCGAGCGTGGCGTCCCCGTGCCTCGTGGCGCCGCACACGCAGTCGAGAAGCGACGCCGCCGAGCCCGCGAGGTACGGCGTGCCGACGCTCGTGAGCCGGCCGTCGGGCGTGAGCGTCACGTCGCCCCCGACAGCTGTTTGGTACCTGCCCGGTGGCATCCCGGCGAGGCTCGTGGAGTCGCTGACGAGCACGCTGCGTCCGACGGTCTTGCTGCGCAGCATCGCCTTCAACGTCGCGCCGGACAGGTGGTGGCCGTCTGCGACGAAGCTCGCGACGAGCCGGTCCTCCGACAGCTGTGACCACAGGTAGCTCGGGTGCCGCGGCAGCACTGCGTGCGCCCCGTTGCCGAGATGGGTGGACAGCCGGGCCCCGGCGTCTGCCGCCCGGACGATGTCCTCGGGATCGCAGGCGGTGTGCCCGATCGCGACGACGACACCTTCGAGAGCGGCGGCCCTGATGTAGTCCATCGCTCCGGGCAGCTCCGGCGCGAGGGTGACGATGCGGACGAGGCCGTCAGCGGCCCGCTGCCACCGGGAGAGCTCTTCTATGCTCGGATCTCGCAGCACGCCTGCGGGATGCACGCCGCGCGGGCCGTCCTGCGCGGACAGGTACGGCCCCTCGACGTGGATGCCCGGTATCGCGCGGGCGACGGCAGGATCGGACTGCCGCGCGGCCGAGATCGCACGAAGCCGACCGGTGATGTCCTCTTCTGTCGCACTTATCACCGTCGGGAAGAAGCTCGTCACCCCGGCACGCCACTGCTTCACCGCGAGGTCGACCACCGTGTCGGCAGACATGCCGGGGTCGTTCACGTCGCTCCCGCCGTACCCGTTGACCTGGAGGTCGACCAACCCCGCCGCGATCCAGACCTCGCCGGTCGCGTCCTCGCTCCGCACGTCGCGGACGAGCCCGCCCTCCACCTCGACGCACGCGCCGCGGCCCGTCTCCACCAACCGCCCGACGAGCTTCACGCAGGCTCACCCCCTCCCACCCCTTCGTCACGGGTGGCCGGCAGCACGGGTCGCTGTGTCGCTCGTCGCGACAGCACGGGTCGCGGCGTCACGGGTCGCGGTGTCACGGGTGCCCGGGCTGCTGGTCGTCACGTGCAGTACCGGCGCCCTCGTAGGCGGGACGATCGGCGAAGAGCTCGGCTGCCGGGTGCGACCGGAGGGCCGTCGCCGGGCACGCCTCGTCGACGGGACCGTCGAGCACGGCCCGCAGTGCCCTGCTCTTGCGAGCGCCCGGCACGGTGCAGACCACATGGGTGGCCGACAAGAGGGCCGGTATCGTGAGGGTGACGGCTCGGTCGGGTACGTCGTCGAACGTCTCGAAGCAGCCGTCGAGCACCTGCTGGGTCCTCGACTCCTCGGTGAGCGCGACCACCTTCACCCATTCCTCGTCGTGGAAGGAGGACACGCCCGGCTCGTTGAACGCCAAGTGCCCGTTGTCCCCGATGCCGAGGCAGACGAGGTCGATCGGTGCCTCCCGCAGGAGCGCCTCGTAGCGCCGGCACTCTGCCAGAGGGTCTCGGCCGGGATCGAGCAGGTGCACCGTCCCGGGCTCCACGGCGTCGAAGAGGCTGTCTTGCAGGAACCTCGAGAACCGCTGGGGCGCCGTGGGCGGAAGGCCGATGTACTCGTCCATGTGGAAGGCGACGACCTTGCTCCAGTCGACGGCGTCGGATCGTGCGAGCGACCGGAGGAGGTCCGCCTGGGACGGAGCTGACGCGAACACGATGCGGACCGAGGAGCGTTCGCGCAAGGTCTTCTCGACCGTGCGAGTGACGTGCTCCGCAGCCGCGGCGCCCGCGGTGGCCCGGTCGTCGTAGATCCTCACCGTCAACCGGTCGGCTCGTCGCGACGCATGCTCGTGTAGGCCGGCGTTGCTCATTGTGGTGTGGGGCTCCCTTCTGGGTCCGACGTATCTGGGCTCGACGCATCTGGGCTCGAGGTTCCCGGGCTCTGAGTGCCTGGTCCGGTCAAGAGCTCGACGAGGAGCAGGAGGCTGCGCGTGATGTGGAACGGGTCCTTCACCGGCAGCGCGACCACCTTGTCCAGCGGACGGTTCCGACGGTCTCGGATCTGTATCCATTCGAGGCCCTCGCCGGCACGGGCTGGGAACACCGAGAACGTGTAGTCGTGGGCTCTCCGGGTCCAGCTCGCCATCTCTCGACTGCCCGTGAGCTCGTAGCAGAGCCGCGTCGCGTACAGGGCCTCGACCTGTGGCCACCACAGCTTGGTGTCCCAGGTGTCGACGATCAGGCTCTCCAGCCGGCCCCCGAGGAGCCGCCCGCTCGGCGCATGTCCGTCCTTGTCGACGTACCGGTACAGCCCGCCGTGCTCCTCGTCCCAGCCCAGCTGGAGGGCCCTCTCGACGACGCTCGACGCACGTGGCGCCATGTCGGTCACGCCGAGCCGGGTCGCCGCCTGGACGGCGAACGCCATCCCCTCGACTGCGTGACCCGGGGTCCGGTGCCGCGCGAGGAGGGTGTCCTGCTGGCGCTCGTCTCCGCTCGCGAGCTCGACGACGTCTCGCCCGACGACGTAGCGCGACGTCATGGTGTCGAGCCACGCCGCCATCGCGTCGCGCGTCGCGGACCGGGTGCCTGCGTCACGGTCGAGGGCGCACGCGGCGTCGTGCAGCGCCGTCGCGGTGTTGAGCATGATCATCGCGACGCCGTAGGCGCTGAACCCGTCCGGTACCGGGTAGGGCTCGGTGCGCACGATCCCCGAGCGGATCCGCTCGTCGGTCGCCGCGTAGATCCGCCACGCCTGCTCGAACAGCGGCTCGTTGCCCGAGACCCTGGCGAGCTCGGAGAGCCCGATGACGACGAACGAGTCGGCGTACAAGCTGGAGCCCGCCCCCGTCCCCGTGCTCCCGTCGACCGCGCCACCGTCCCTCGCGACGACGTACTTGCACGAGAGGTCCGGCAGGACTGCGTGGTCGACGAGGAACTGCGCGCCCGCGGACGCGTAGGCGAGCAGCTCCTCCGCGTCCGCGGTGATCGCGTTCTTCCCGGCGAGCTCGGACGCCTTGGCGAGCATCCAGACGAACCGCCCTTGGGACCAGGTGTACTTGTCCGTGCTCACGAGGTGCTCGCCTCTGTTGTCAAAGCACGTGTAGAAGCCGCCGAGCTCGCGGTCGATCCCGTTCTCCAGCCAGTACGGCAGGACCTGGCGCTGCAGGTGCTCCCGGTAGAGCTCGGCGGTCGGCAAGGTCTCGGCAGTCATGCTCGTCCTTCGGGCAAGGGGGTGTGGGCTCGGCCTATCCGCGTGCATTCACTGCTCCTCGAGCTCCCGCCAGAAATGGCAGGCGACCGCGACACCGCCGTCGGTCGTCTCGAGGGCCGGCTCCTCGAGCGCGCACCGCTCGCGTGCCGACGGGCAGCGTGTCCTGAAGCGGCACCCGCTCGGCAGGTCCATCGGGCTCGGTATCTCGCCGCGCAGCATGACCCGCCGGCTCGCGACCGCGGGGTCCGGGCTCGGGACCGCGGACAGCAGCGCCTTGGTGTACGGGTGCCGTGGGGAGGCGAACAGCGAGTGGCTCGGCCCCTGCTCGACGATCCTCCCGAGGTACATCACTGCCGTCTCGTGGGACACCTTTCGCACGACGTGGAGGTCGTGCGCGATGAACAGGTACGAGACGCCGGTCTCGCGCTGGACGCTCCTCAACAGCTCGAGGATCTGGGCCTGGATGCTCATGTCGAGCGACGCGACGGGCTCGTCGCACACGATGAGCGACGGTCGGGCGGCGAGCGCCCTCGCGAGCGCTATCCGCTGCTGCTGGCCCCCGGAGAACTCGTGCGGGAACCGCTCGGGCGCGTCGTCGGGCAGCCCGACGAGGTCCACGAGCTCGGCGACCCGAGCCCGTCGCGCGGCGGGGGTGCCGATCTTGTGGATGTCGAGCGGCTCACGGATGCTGCGCCCGACCTTGAGCCTCGCGTTGAGGCTCCCGAGCGGGTTCTGGAACACCATCTGGGCCCGGCGGCGCAGCAGGCGGCGGCCTTCTGCTCCCGCAGAGCCGAGGTCGACGCCTTCGAACACGACGGTGCCGGCCTCCGCCGCGACGAGCTGGAGGATGGCCCGTCCGGTCGTGCTCTTGCCGGACCCCGATTCGCCCACGAGGCCGAGAGTCGACGAGCGCCCGATCGAGAAGGACACGTGGTCGACCGCCTTGATGCTCCGCCGGCCCCTGCGCCCGGCGTGACCACGCGCGCCGAAGGACACCACGAGCCCGTCGACGCCGAGCAGCGGCTCGGCCGGACCGCCCTGCAGCACGGCGCTCATTCGTCCCACCGGTGGCAGGCCACCTCGTGGCCCTCCCTCGCGGCGTCGAGCGACGGCGGCTCCACGCGGCAGCGCTCGACGGCCATCGGGCATCGCGGCGCGAACGGGCAGCCGACCGGCAGGCGGTCGAGCCGTGGAGGAAGGCCCGGGATCGGGTGGAGCTCGCCGTCGTCGTCCGAGCTCATCTCCTTCACCGTGGCGAGGAGCGCGCGCGTGTACGGGTGCAGCGGGCCGTGGAACACCGACCGGACGTCCCCGTGCTCGACGACCCGCCCGCCGTACATCACGACGACCTCGTCGGCTGCGTGGGCGACCACGGCGAGGTCGTGGGAGATGAGGAGCAGGCCCATGCCGAGGTCGCCCTGGCGCTTCTTCAAGAGCTCCATGATCTGGGCCTGCAAGGTCGCGTCGAGCGCCGTCGTGGGCTCGTCCGCGATCAGCAGGTCCGGCTGTGCGGACAGCGCCATGGCGATCGTCACCCGCTGGAGGGTCCCGCCGGACAGCTCGAAGGGGTACTGCTCGAAGCGCCGGTGCGGCTCGGGGACCTCGACGAGCGCGAGCAGCTCGACTGCTCGCTCGCGTGCCCGGCGCCGGTCGAGCCGCTCGTGGGCCCTGATCGCCTGGGTGAGCTGGTGGCCCACCGAGAGCACCGGGTTGAGCGACGACATCGGGTTCTGGAACACGATGGCTATCCGCTCGCCCCGGATGTCCCGCAGCTCCGACTCCCGGAGCGAGAGGACGTCGACCGTCCCGATCCGCAGCGTCTCGGCCGTGACGCGCATCCCCGGACCGGTCAGGCGCATGATCGCGAGCGCGCTCAGGCTCTTGCCCGAGCCGGACTCGCCGACGATCGCGACAGTCTGGCGGGGAGACACCTCGAACGACACGCCGTGGACGAGCGCCTCCTCGCCGTACGGACCCGCGTGCAGGACACGCAGCTCTTTGACGCTGAGCAGGGAGCTTTCGGTCACGACACGTGCCCGTGGTGGGGGTCGAGCCGGTCTCGCAGCGCGTCGGCGGTGAGGGTGAGGCAGACCACGAGGGCGACGATGACGAGGATCGGGAACACCACCTCGCCCGCCGAGTACGA
>JAJZCK010000147.1 GCA_021846125.1 Actinomycetes bacterium
CTCACTTTCGTCGACCGCGCCGGGGTGGGCGAGCCGCCCCGCCAGACACACGGACGAGGTCGCCCCCAGATTGTGACGGATGCGCCTCTCCCGGCACAGATCCATCCGACCCGAAGCCGGGTCCGCCCGAAGCACCAGCGCGCGATGGTGCAAACGGACCACGAAGACGCTGCACGCGCCGGTCGACGACGCGGATCCTGGCCGCGTCAGCGTGGAGTCGAGCCCTCGAAGACGGCGTCGACGACCGCGACCACAACCCCCGGCCGGGGCCGTTGCGGTGCGGCCACGTCGCGACGCGTCAGGGATCCGTGCATGCCCGCCCGACTACCTGTCGATCGTGCTCATGTCGGCGTAGCGGTCGCCAGCGGTCGAGCCCTTCGCGATCCTGCGGTCGAGCACGTCGAGCTCGGACGCGTCGAGGTGGACACCGAGCGCACCGAGGTTGTCGTCGAGATAGGCGAGGCGCTTCGTCCCGGGGATCGGGACGATGTCGTCTCCACGCGCGAGCACCCAGGCGAGCGCGAGCTGTGCCGCCGTGCACCCCTTCGACGCGGCGACCTCCTCGACCGCTCCGACGAGCAACAGGTTGGCCGTGAGGTTCTCTCCGGAGAACCGCGGATTCGCGGCCCGAAAGTCCCCTGCAGGGATGGCAGCGGCGGACGCGAACCGGCCCGTGAGAAAGCCTCTGCCGAGCGGGCTGTACGCGACGAAGCCGACACCGAGCTCACGAGCGGTCGGAAGGACCTCGTCCTCGCAGTCGCGGGTCCACAGGCTGTACTCGGTCTGCAGCGCCGAGATGGGGTGGGTCGCATGAGCCCGCCGCAGCGTCGCGGGAGATGCCTCCGACAGGCCCAGGTAGCCGACCTTGCCTGCCGCGACCAGCTCGGCCATCGCCCCGACAGTCTCTTCGATGGGCACCGTCGGATCGACCCGGTGCTGATAGTAGAGGTCGATGCGCTCCACCCCGAGCCGCTCGAGCGACGCGTCGCATGCCGCTCGGACGTACTCCGGCCGGCCGTTGACACCGAGCCGGGTGCCGTCCGCCCGCCTCTCGTTCCCGAACTTCGTCGCGACGACGACCTCGTCGCGACGCTCGGCGATCGCGCGACCGACGAGACGCTCGTTCGTGAACGGCCCGTACATGTCAGCTGTATCGAGCATCGTCACGCCCAGATCGAGCGCACGGTGGATGACGGCGGCCGACTCGGCGTCGTCGGCAGGACCGTAGAACTCACTCATGCCCATGCAACCGAGCCCGAGCGCCGAGACGACGAGCCCTAGACCACCCAATGCGCGCTGCTCCACGACGACCTCCTCGTCACCACACGAGCGGCCACCGCGTCGCCGCGTCGCCGCTTCACCTTCGCACCACGACGCCTGCTCGCCGAAAGCTCGACGGCGAGCACTCCAGAACGCCCGCTAGGATGCCCGCTTCGCCCGCCGGTCCCGACCCCCGCGCTCGTCCGCGCGGCTTCGCCCTGTGGGCCCGGGACGTCGCGAGGGCGCGGTGGCGTGCGCGCCAGACCGTCCTTCGAAGGTCCGTCCAGGTGTCGACCGTCCAGAAGGCGGCCGCCCGCCCGCAGGCGCCCCCGCGAGCCGCACCTCGGTCGCCTCGAGACCTCGGGGCCCGGCGCCGACGACGAGCTCGACGAGGTCCCCCTCGCGCAGGCTGCGGCCGCCGGGAGCGAGCCGGCTCTTGTGGACGAACACGTCCGGCCCACCCGTCTCGGCGGCGACGAAGCCGTAGCCACGTCGCTCGTCGAACCACTTCACCGTGCCCGACGCGTTCGCATCGCCGGCAGGCCGCGACGACCGGGGCGCGGCCGCCTGGCGCTGCGCACCCGCAACCGGGTCACCCGGCACGTCCTCCGGACGGCCGAGGCGTTGCGGGAACCCGAGCGCACGTTGGAGCGAGCGGACGGCCGCTACCTGGTCCGCGACGACGAGGCTTACCACCGTTCCCCGCGCTCCGGCCCGGCCCGTCCGGCCGGAGCGGTGGACGTAGTCCTTCTCGTCTGCCGGCGGGTCGAAGTGGACGACGCAGGCCACGTCGTCGACGTGTATGCCGCGTGCCGCCACGTCCGTCGCGACGAGAGCCTGCGCCCGCCCGGCGGAGAATGCCGCCAGCGCGGACTCGCGCTGGCGCTGTGTGCGGCTGCCGTGGATCGGGACCGCGCCGATCCCGGCGTCCACCAGCTGCTTGGTCAGGCGATCCGCGCCGTGACGCGTACGACAGAAGACCACGACCGAACCGTGCCGGACCACGACGTCGACCGTGAGCGAGACGCGCTCGTCACGCTCCGACCGCCAGAACAGGTGGTCGACCGGACCCAGCTCGCGCTCGACGTCGGCGACGTCGTGGCGGACCGGGTCGCGTTGGTACCGGCGCGTGAGCACCTCGACGTCGCCGTCGAGCGTCGCAGAGAACAGAAGCGTCTGGCGGTCCGCTCGGGCACCGTCGAGGATCCTCCGCACGGCGGGAAGGAAGCCCATATCGGCCATGCGGTCCGCCTCGTCGACGACGGCCAGCTGGACTTCGTCGAGATGGATTGCCCCCCGGGCGACGAGGTCCTCGAGCCGTCCTGGGCAGCACACGGCGACGTCGACTCCCCGCCGCAGGGCGCGGAGCTGGCCGTCGTAGCCCGTCCCCCCGTAGAAGCACGCGACCGAGAGCCGCCGCGTGCCGGCGATCGCCGTCAGCTCTTTCGCAACTTGCGCGGCCAGCTCGCGGGTCGGCACGAGCACGAGGCCGCGCGGCCGCTTCGGGCTCGACCTCTCGATACCTACGACGAGAGGGATACCGAACGCGAGCGTCTTGCCCGAGCCGGTCGGCGCGCGCCCGCACACGTCGCGGCCGGCGAGCGCGTCCGGCAGCGTCGCCGCCTGGACCGGAAACGCCTCGGTGATGTTCCGGGCCGCGAGCAACGCGACGAGGTCGGACGGGACGCCGAGGTCGGCGAATGCAACAGGCACAGGGGCTCCAGTCGGCAGGGAGTACAGGCCAACTGGAGATGTGACTTCCCGAGGCCCCGTCGGCATCGGAGCCGACGATCGATCCGACCCGTTCGGTCGGTCCCAGCGATCTTAGCCACATCTTGCGATCCATGGAGCCGGCAGCCCCGTACTAGTGCACATGGGACCGAGCAAGGCAGAAGCTGCGAGCACGCGTGACGGAGCAGAGGAAGGGGCTTGGAAGCCTGCGCCGCTTCGCGGCACGGTCCTGCGCCGCACGGGAGGGACCCTCCTGCTCGCGACCGGCGGCATCCACCTCGACCTCTTCCTCACCGGTTACCGGCACATACCGACGATCGGCCCGCTGTTCTTGCTCCAGCTCGTCGCGGCCCTCCTCCTCGGTGCCGCGTCTATCGTCATCGCGCAGCCGGTCGTGGCACTCGCCGGGGCGGGCTGTGCCGGGGCGACGCTCGGCGGGTACATCCTCAGCCTATGGACAGGGCTGTTTGGCTTCCACGAGGTGCGGACGACCTCCGGAATCGCCGCCGGAGCGCTCGAAGTGCTGGCGATCGTCCTCCTCGGCGCCTACGCGGCCTCGACGGCGGTAGCTCGTGGAGCAGCGGCCCTCCGGCTCGTACGGCTTGGTCGCCGCGCGCTCGCGCCGCTCGGTGCTCTTGCCGCCGTCGCGCTCGCCCTCGCCGTCACGAGCGCCCGAGACGGCGGGTCACCGGGCGGCGGCGGTGGAACCGGCACCAAGGTGACCTCTGCCGGTGGCGCGGCATGGGCGACCGGCTCGGTCCACGTGACGATCTCGAACTTCGCGTTCCTGCCAGCACACGTCCGAGCGTCTCCTGGCGAGCGGATCGTCGTCACGAACAACGACGGCGTCACCCACACCTTCACGGCGATGCCAGGCACGACGCCGGTCGGCCACTTCACCACCGGCGACATCGCGCCAGGCACCACGAAGTCTGTCGCCGCCCCGAGCACCCCGG
The DNA here is from genome assembly GCA_021846125.1 of Actinomycetes bacterium. Lineage (GTDB taxonomy): Bacteria > Actinomycetota > Acidimicrobiia > Acidimicrobiales > Bog-793 > JAJZCK01. The sequence goes on from JAJZCK010000147.1 coordinate 3,948, forward strand.
GCACCTACACCTTCTACTGCCAGATCCACCCGTTCATGACCGGCGCGCTGACAGTCGGCTGAGAGGACGGCGAGCACGTGCCCGGATGCTGCCAGCACCGCCTCGCACGGGCCCAGATCGTGCTCGGCTCGTTGTGGATCGTCGACGCGCTCCTCCAGGTGCAGCCCGCGAATCTCGGCCCCGCTGCCGCCAAGGCAGTCACGGAAAACGCGATGGGACAGCCCGCCTGGGCCCGGGTCCTGCTCGAGCGGGCGGGGGAGCTCGTCGGGCACGATCCGGTCGCTTTCAGCGCGGTGATCGCCACTGTCCAGCTCCTGATCGGCGGTGCCATCATCCACCGCCGATCTCGACGCGCCGGGCTGCTCGCGTCGATCCCGTGGGCGATCGGCGTCTGGGTGCTCGGCGAAGGCGGCGGCAACCTCGCCACCGGCTTCGCGATGCTGCCCAGCGGTGCCCCCGGAGCAGCCCTCCTCTACGCGGTCGCAGCCGTGGCGGTGCTCCCTGGTCGCTCCAGAAGACATCCGGAGCCTACGTGCGGCTCGCCCGCAAAGGCCCGGACCGCCGCCGGCGCCGGAGCGCTCGGCGACCGTGGCACCGGCGCCGCCTGGGCGCTTCTTTGGTCCACGGCCGCGATCCTCCAGGTCACGCCCGTCGGGACCCTCGGATTCAAGCTCTATGCGAACCTCCAGATGACCTCGCTCGGCGAACCGGCGGCACTCGCGACCGTCGACCGTCGGCTCGGCCTCCTCGCGCTCGCCCACGGCACGATCGCGACCGGGGCAGCCGTGGCGGCAGAGCTCGCGATCGCCGCAGCGGGCGCGCTCGACGGGCGCGCACGGGGATGGCTCCTCACGGCAGCCCTCGTCGCCTGCGCGATCTTCTGGGCGATCGGGGAGAGCTTCGGGGGACTGCTCACCGGAACGGCGGACGACGTCGGGTCGATGCCGCTCTATGCCTTGCTCGCGGTGCTCCTGTTCCCGCTCCCTCGCGCCGAAGGGGCGGAAGCGGACCGCGAGCTGTCTCTTTCCGCCATGAGCTCCCTCGCGTCGACGACGCGACTTTCCAGCTTTCCGACCTCGTCCACATCGATCCGCACGACGTCGCCCGGCCGCAGGCTGAACGGAAGGTCGGGAACGAGGGACGTGCCAGTCGACAGCACGACGCCGTCGGGGAACGCGATCTCGCGCCCGAGCCACGAGACCAGGTCGTCCAGGCGACGGTGCAGCTGCGACGTCGAGCCTTCGGCTTCGTAGACGCGCGTTCCCTCGCGCTCGATCGATATGGCGATGCCGAGCGCGTACGGGTCTGCGATCTCCCATGCGGGCCGGATGAGCGCGGCGAGCGCACAGCTGCCCGCGTAGATCTTCGCCTGCGGAAGGTACAGCGGGTTCTCGCCCTCGATGCTGCGCGAGGACACGTCGTTGCACACGGTGTAGCCGACGACCTGGCCGGACGCCCCGACGACGAGCGCGAGCTCGGGCTCGGGGACGTCCACCGCGCTGTCGGAGCGGACGCCGATCGGCCCGCCGTCGCACACGACCCGCCATGGCACGGACTTGAAGAAGATCTCCGGTCGGTCCGCGGCATAGACCTCGTCGTAGACCGAGGCCGCAGCCGCGCTCTCCCGCATCCGCTCGTCGCGCGAGCGCTCGTAGGTCACCCCCGCAGCCCACACCTCCATGCGCGCCTCGACCGGCGGTAGGAACGTGCACGAGCCGATCTCGAGACGACGGTCTCCCGGGACGGCGGCGAGCGCTGCGTCGCAGCGCCGTCGGATCTCGTCGACTTCGAGGCCGAGAAGCGCCGCGAGAGTTCCGCCGAAAGGCGCGACACCTTCGGGCGTCACGACTCCGAGCTCGACTGGCGCGCCCGGCGAACGCGTGAAGCGCGCGACGTGCATCACCCCTCCTTCCCCGGGACGCTCCGTTCCCGGCCCGACCGGCGCCCCGCAGGCCTGCGTCGTGCGGCTGCTTGACGGATGCGGATCTTAGCCTTAAGTTCAACTCCCGAACGAATCCGGTACTCGAGCAGGAGCGGACGCCATGCCAGCATCGCCGACACGTGAGGACAAGTTCTCCTTCGGTCTCTGGACCGTCGGCTGGCAGGCGCGGGATCCCTTCGGGGACGCGACGCGTGCGGCGGTGGACCCCGTGGAGTCGGTGAACCGCCTCGCCGAGCTCGGCGCCTATGGCGTCACCTTCCACGACGACGACCTGATCCCGTTCGGTGCCGATCCCGGCACGCGAGAGCAGCACGTCAAGCGCTTCCGGGCGGCACTCGACGCGACCGGCATGGTCGTGCCCATGGTCACTACGAACCTGTTCACGCACCCAGTGTTCAAGGATGGCGCGTTCACCAGCAACGACCGCGGCGTCCGCCGCTACGCGCTCCGCAAGGTGATGCGCAACCTCGACCTCGCGGCAGAGCTCGGAGCGACGACGTACGTGTTCTGGGGCGGCCGCGAGGGCGCGGAGACGGACTCGGCGAAGGACGTCCGCTCCGCTCTCGAGCGCTACCGCGAGGGGATCGACCTGCTCGCCGAGTACGTCCTCGACCGCGGCTACGCGATCCGGTTCGCGATCGAGCCGAAGCCAAACGAGCCCCGCGGCGACATCTTGCTGCCCACGGTCGGGAGCGCCCTAGCGTTCATCTCCTCGCTCGAGCACCACGAGATGGTCGGCGTCAACCCCGAGGTCGGTCACGAGCAGATGGCCGGGATGAACTTCGTGCACAGCATCTCCCAGGCACTTTGGCACGAGAAGCT
>JAJZCK010000148.1 GCA_021846125.1 Actinomycetes bacterium
GTCCGGCCACCTCGTGCCGGCACGACGACCACCTCGTGCCGGCACGACGGGCGCCCCGGGGCCGGCACGTCGGCCGGGTAGCCTTCCCGGTCATGGCCTACGAAGTCCACACCGAGGTCTTCGATGGGCCATTCGACCTCTTGCTCCGGCTTATCGGCGCCCAGCAGGTCGACGTCTACGAGGTCCACCTCGCGGAGATCGTCGACGCCTTCCTCGCCGAGACGAGGCGCCTCGGCGAGCTGGACCTCGAGCTCGCGACAGAGTTCCTCCTCATCGCATCGACGTTGGTCGAGCTGAAGTGTCGGCGGCTCCTGCCCGGACGCGACGACTCGGACCTCGAGGAGGACCTCGCGCTGTTCGAGGCCCGGGACTACCTGCTGGCGCGGCTCGTCGAGTGCCGGACGTTCTCGTCCGCGGCCGACGTGCTCGGCGCGCTCGAGCACGCGGCGGCTCGCTCGCTCGCCCGGCGTGCCGGACCGGACGAGCGCTTCGAGCGACCGGCACCGGACCTTCTCGCGGGCGTCACCGCCGAGGACCTCCTCGCCGCGGCACGTCGCGCGCTCGCAGGCCGTCCCGTGGAGACGGTGCCGACAGTGCAGCTCGTGCGTGACGAGGTGAGCGTCCAGGCGGCACTCGACGAGCTCGTCGCGAGCCTCCCGGGGCGAGGCGCTGTGACGTTCCGCGACCTCACGGCGAGCTCCGAGTCCAAGGCGCACGTCGTCGCGTGCTTCCTCGCGCTGCTCGAGCTCTACAAGCGGGCGATGGTCGATCTCGACCAGGTCTCGACGTTCGGCGACCTCACGGTCGTCTGGACCGCCTCGAAGGACGCCGGCGCAGGTGCCGTCGTCGCGGACGACTACGGCCAGCTGGCGTCGTGCCCTGCGCCGGAGGGGAGCGCGACGTGAGCCCGCTGCCGTTCGAGTGGCGCGCCGAGGCGGCCGCCGTGGAGGCGGTCCTCATCGTGGCGACCGAGCCCGTCGCTCCCGGGCTCCTGGCGGAGCTTCTCGAGGTGCCCGTCGAGCGGGTCGACCAGCTTTGCGGCTCGCTCGCGGCTGCCTACGAGGAGGAGGAGCGCGGCTTCGAGCTGGTGAAGGTAGCCGGTGGCTACCGTCTCCAGAGCCACCCTGCCTACCGTGGCTATGTCGAGCGTTTCGTCCTCGACGACACGCCGCAGAAGCTGTCCGGTGCCGCGCTCGAGACGCTCGCGATCGTCGCCTACAAGCAGCCGATCTCGCGCGCCCAGGTCGCGGCGATCCGGGGGGTCAACGCGGACGGGGTGATCCGTCTGCTCACGAGCCGAGGCTACGTCGAGCCGGTGGGCCGTGACGACGGTCCCGGGCAGGCCGTGCTGTTCGGCACGACGTCGCTGTTCCTCGAGCGCCTCGGGCTCGACAGCACGGCCGCGCTGCCCCCGCTCGGACAGTTCGTCCCGGACAGCGGGACCGTCGAGGCGCTCGAGCGCGTGCTGCGCACGAGCTCCGACGGGTGAGCCTCGACCGCTCGGACGGCGAGCGGCTGCAGAAGGTCCTCGCACGGGTCGGGTTCGGCTCCCGGCGCGCCTGCGACGAGATCGTCGCAGCCGGTCGCGTCCGGGTCAACGGCAACGTCGCCGTCCTCGGGCGCAGGGTGGACGTCGCCCGCGACGTCGTCGAGGTCGACGGACGTCCCGTCGGGGTCCTACCCGGGCTCGTCGCCTACCTCGTGAACAAGCCGGCTGGAGTCGTGACGACGGCGAGCGACCCCGAGGGCCGCCCGACGATCGTCGGGCTCGTGCCCAGCGAGCCGAGGGTGTTCGCCGTAGGCCGGCTCGACGTCGCGACGGAGGGGTTGATCGTCGTGACGAACGACGGGCAGCTCGCGCAGCTTCTCGCCCACCCGAGCCACGGCGTCGAGAAGGAGTACCTCGCCGAGGTCGAGGGTGACCCCGGGCCGTCGGCGCTGCGAGCGCTTCGCGAGGGTGTCGAGATCGAGCCCGGGGTCGTGACGGCTCCGGCCAGAGCGAGCCGCCGCGGTCCGGGCGTCGTCCGGATCGTCATCCACGAGGGCCGCTACCACCAGGTGCGGCGCATGTGCGCGGCAGTCGGGCACCCGGTCCGCCGCCTCGTGCGGACGAGGATCGGGCCGATCAGCGACAGCCGCCTCGCACCGGGCGCGTGGAGGCTGCTCGGGATCGACGAGGTGAGGTCGCTCACGGACGCGGCCGGTGCCGCCGACGCGCCGGGCGCCCCGCTAGGCGGCACAAAGCCAGAGGTCTCGCGGACGGACGCGCCGGGGACGGACGCGCCGGGGACGGACCGCCGCGGCGCCCAGTAGGCTGCCCGCCGATGGAAGCGGTGCTCCGGGCGATCCGCGGCGCGACCACGGTCGACGACGACACCGCCTTACAGGTCGTCGAGCGGACCCAGGCTCTCGTGCGTGAGCTGCTCGACGCGAACGGCTTGTCTCCCGAGGACCTCGTGAGCGTCGTGTTCACCGTGACGACCGACATCGTCTCGTCGTTCCCGGCCACTGCCGCTCGCGCTCTCGGCCTCGACGACGTCGCGCTCCTCGGGGCGGTCGAGGCACCGGTGACCGGGGCCCTCCCGCACTGCATCAGGGTGCTCGTGCACTGCTACTCGACCCGACCGCGCTCCGAGCTGCGTCACGTCTACCTCGAAGGCGCCCGAGCGCTGCGCAAGGACCTCGACCGGGGCCAGGACCTCGACCGGGGCCAGGACCTCGACCGGGGCGGTGCCCGGTGAGCGCTCCAGCTGCGGGCGGGCGGGCCGGCGTCGTCGGTCTCGGGCTCGTCGGCAGCTCCGTCGCGCTCGCGCTCCGGGCATCGGGCTGGCACGTAGGAGGCATCGACGTCGACGAGGCGCGCGCCTCGAGGGCGCTCGAGATCGGCGTCGTGAACGCCGTCGGCATCGCGCCGGACGTCTCGCTCGTCGTCGTCGCGACCCCGGTCGCCACTGTCGGACAGGTCGTATGCCGCCTGCTCGCGGATCGTCCGGGCGACGACGATCTCGTCGTGACCGACGTCGGGAGCGTGAAGAGCCAGATCGTCGCACAGGTCGCCGACTCCCGGTTCGTCGGCGGGCATCCGATGGCGGGCTCCGAGCAGGAGGGGCCCGACGGCGCGAGCGCGGACCTGTTCGTCGGCGCGACGTGGGTGCTCACGCCGACGGGCGCGACGAGCCCCGATGCCTTTCGCAAGGTGCGCTCGCTCGTGACGTCCTTCGGCGCCGACGCCGTCGAGCTGTCGCCGGAGCGGCACGACGCGCTCGTCGCGATCGTGTCGCACCTGCCACACCTCGCCGCGGCCAACCTCATGGCGCTCGCGGCTGACGCCTCGGAGGAGCACGCGGTGCTCCTGCGGCTCGCAGCGGGGGGCTTTCGTGACATGACGAGGATCGCCGCGGGCGAGCCGTCGATCTGGCCGGACATCTTCAGGGACAACGCGGCTGCGGTGCTCGAGGCGCTCGACGATCTCCGGGCGCGTCTCGACGAGGCGCGCCGGATGCTCGTCGAGGGGGACCGTGACGCGCTCGTCGCCCTCCTCGAGCACGCTCGAGCGGCCCGGCGCAACCTCCCGCCGCGGCTCCCGCGTCCGGAGCTCGTCGTCGAGTGCAGGCTCCCGGTGCCGGACAGGCCCGGAGTGCTCGCAGAGGTCACCACCGTCCTCGGCGAGCTCGGCGCGAACATCCGCGACATCGAGATCGCGCACTCGGCCGAGGGCGAGAGGGGAGTCCTCGTCCTCGTGATCGACTCGGAGGCTTCGGAGCGGGCTCGAGTCGCACTCGTCGGCCTCGGCTACCGGCCCGCGATCTCGAGGCTCGCATGACGACAGAGCCACCGGGCGTCGGGGGCGTCGGGGGCGACGTCGCCCGCGTGGGCGGCGCGGGTCCCCTTACGGGACGCGTCCGCGTCCCGGGAGACAAGTCGATCTCGCACCGTGCGCTCATCTTCGCGGCACTAGCGGACGGCACCTCGGTGCTGGAGGGCCTCTCCCGGGGCGACGACGTCGTGCGGACTGCGAGAGCGATGGCGGCGCTCGGGGCGCGCGTCGACGCGGGCGAGTGGGGCCGCGTCGTCGTGGCCGGGGGAGCGGGTCGCCTCGCCGAGCCGGAGCGGCCCATCGACGTCGGCAACTCCGGCACGGGGCTCCGGCTCCTCGCGGGGGTCGCAGCGCGCCTCGCGTTTCTCACGGTGCTCGTCGGCGACGAGTCGATCCATCGCCGGCCGATGGAGCGCATCGTGACGCCGCTTCGCGCGATGGGCGCTGCGATCGACGGTCGCCACGAGGGCCGTCTCGCACCGCTCGTCGTGCGGGGGGGTGACCTGCGGGGGATCGACTACACACCTCCGGTGCCGAGCGCGCAGGTGAAGTCGGCGCTCTTGCTCGCGGGACTCGGCGCGAGCGGGGACACGGTCGTGCGCGAGCGGCACCCGACGCGTCGCCACACCGAGGAGATGCTCGCGCTCGCAGGTGCTCCGGCGGACGTGGGGGAAGAGGACGGTCACCACGTCGTGCGTGTCCGGGCGGGCGAGCTGGCGCCGTTCGCGATCGACGTGCCGGGAGATCCGTCCCAGGCGGCGTTCCTCGTGGTCGCCGCCCTCGTCGTCCCCGGGAGCGAGGTCGTCGTCGAGCGCGTCTACGTCGGCCCGGGACGGGCAGGCTTCATCGACGTCTTGCTGCGCATGGGTGCCGACATCGAGCTCGTGCGCCACGACGCGACGACCGCGGACCTCGTCGTGCGTCACAGTGCGCTTCGGGCCACGGAGGTGCGCGGCGCCGAGGTGCCCGACTGCATCGACGAGATCCCTGTGCTCGCCGTCGCTGCCTGCTTCGCGGACGGGACCACGGTGTTCGCCGACGCTGCGGAGCTGCGGGTGAAGGAGAGCGACCGCATCGCGACCACGACGGCAGAGCTCGGGCGGATCGGTGCCGACATCGAGCCGACCGAGGACGGCATGGTGGTGCGCGGTGGCGGGCTCCACCCGACCGGCGCTGTGCGCTCCCACGGCGACCACAGGATCGCGATGGCCCTCTCGGTCGCCGCGCTCGCGGGTGGTGCCGGCTCGATGCTCGAGATCGACGGCTTCGGCGCCGTCGAGACGAGCTGGCCGGGCTTTCTCGCCACGCTCGAGTCGCTCCGGTGACCGTCGTCGCGATCGACGGTCCGGGCGGCTCGGGGAAGTCGACGGTCGCCGCCGCGCTCGCGTCGCGCCTCGGTCTCGAGTGGCTCGACACCGGTGCGATGTACCGGGCGGTCGCTCTCGCCGCGCTTCGCCGCGGGATCGCTCCCGGCGACGGCGAGGCTCTCGCCGCCGTCACGCGTGGCCTCCACATGGAGATGGGCCCGCGGGTCCTTCTCGACGGCGAGGACGTCACCGCGGCGATCCGCGGCCACGACGTCGACGCGGTGGTGTCCAGCGTCGCGAGCCATCGCGGGGTCCGGGAGGAGCTGGTCGGTCGGCAGCGGGAGTGGGTCGCAGCGCGCGGCTCGGCTGTGGTCGAGGGCCGGGACATCACGAGCGTGGTGCTTCCGGACGCGGACCTGAAGGTCTACCTGACGGCGGAGCCGGCGGAGCGGGCCCTGCGGCGTGCCGGCGAGCACGCGGGTGGCGTCCCTGCCCACGCACAGGTCGCTGCGACGGGCGAGGCGATCGAGCGCCGTGACAGGCTCGACGCGGGCCGCACCCATTCGCCGCTCGTCGTCGCCGAGGGTGCCGTCGTCGTCGACTCCACCAAGAGGTCCGTCGCCGAGGTCGTCGACGAGATCGTGGCGCTGCTGTGAGCACGCCGGCGTCCGCCGTCGATCGGGGTCCCGCCGCGCCGACCCGCTCGATGACCTGGAGAGCGCTCGCCTTCTACGCGGTCTGCCGCGCGATCGCTGTCGGCGCGAGCCGTCTGTGGTATCCCGGGACAGTCACGGGCCGGGAGAACCTGCCCCGGTCCGGCTCCTACATCCTTGCTCCCGTGCACCGGTCGAACGTCGACTGGCTCGTCGTCGCGCGCGTCACCCGGCGGAGGCTCCGCTATCTCGTAAAGGGCGAGGTCTGGAGGGTCAAGTCGGTCGGTCGCCTGCTGGAGCTGCTGGGGACCTTCCCGGTCCGTCGCGGCACGGCGGACCGGGAGGCGCTGGCACGAGCAGCGGAGGTCCTCGCCTCGGGCGAGCCTCTCGTCATGTTCCCCGAGGGGACGCGCGGCTCGGGACCGGTCGTCGGGGAGCTGCGCGCGGGCGCGGCCTACCTCGCGCTGCGCGCCGGCGTGCCGGTCGTGCCCGTCGGGGTCTCCGGCCTCGAGCGCTCGATGCCGCGCGGCGCGAAGTTCCCCCGACCGGTCTTCGTCCGGGTCGTCGTCGGCGCCCCGATCCTCCCCGGGGAAGCAGAGGTCGACCGGCGGGGCCGGCAGCGTGTCTCACGCGCCTCGATCGACGCGATGAGCGACGAGGTCCGTGCCGGCATACAGGCAGCGTTCAGCGAGGCGGAGGCTCCGTCCCGCGGGCATCGCCGCGGTCTGGTCCCCGGGCCGTAGCGGCGCCCAGAAAGGCAGATGCGACATGCGAGTGCTCGTCACCGGAGGTTCGGGCTTCATCGGCCGTCACGTCGTCGCGCGCCTGAGGGCGCGTGGCGACGAGGTGACGGTGGCCGACCTGCGGGCCTTCGGTGACCCGAGATC
>JAJZCK010000149.1 GCA_021846125.1 Actinomycetes bacterium
GCAGGTACGGGCGCGCCGGCGGGCGGTGGCGTGGCGAGCGGGGACGCGGTCGGGCCGGCCGGTGCCGTGACCGCCTACCGCAACTCGGAGTCGTTCGTCGACCTCTGCCGCGGACCGCACGTCGCCTCGACGGCCAAGCTCGGGCACTTCACCTTGACGCGGGTCGCCGGTGCGTACTGGCGCGGCGACGAGCACCGCCAGCAGCTGCAGCGGATCTACGGCACCGCGTGGGAGAGCGCGGAGGCGCTCGACTCGCACCTCCACCGGCTTGCCGAGGCGGAGCGCCGGGACCATCGCAAGCTGGGCGCGGAGCTCGACCTGTTCTCCTTCCCCGAGGAGATCGGCTCGGGTCTCGCGGTGTTCCACCCGAAAGGTGGCCTCGTCCGCAGGGTCATGGAGGAGCACTCGCGGGAGCGTCACGAGCAGGCGGGCTACGACTTCGTCTCGACGCCGCACATCACCAAGTCCCAGCTGTTCGAGACCTCGGGGCACCTCGACTGGTTCGCGGAGGGGATGTTCCCCCCTATGGAGCTCGACGGCGGCGAGCGGTACTACCTGAAGCCGATGAACTGCCCGTTCCACATCCTCATCTACCGCAGCCGCCAGCGGTCGTACCGCGAGCTGCCGATGCGGCTGTTCGAGCTCGGCACCGTCTACCGCTACGAGAAGTCCGGTGTCGTCCACGGCCTGACGCGCGTGCGCGGCCTGACAATGGACGACGCGCACATCTTCTGCGCCCGGGAGCAGATGCGCGAGGAGCTGACCTCCCTGCTCGACTTCGTGCTCGACATGCTCGGCACGTACGGCCTGGACGACTTCTACCTCGAGCTCTCGACGCGTCCGCCCGGCAAGGCCGTCGGCAGCGACGAGGAGTGGCAGGAGGCGACGGAGGCCCTGCGGTCCGTGGCCGTCGCGCAGTCGCTCGAGCTCGTCCTCGACGAGGGCGGTGGCGCCTTCTACGGCCCGAAGATCTCTGTCCAGGCGCGTGACGCCATAGGCAGGACGTGGCAGATGTCCACGATCCAGCTCGACTTCCAGCTGCCGCAGCGCTTCGGTCTCGAGTACGTGGGCGCGGACAACGGGCGCCACCGGCCGATCATGATCCACCGCGCGTTGTTCGGCTCGATCGAGCGGTTCTTCGGCGTCCTCGTCGAGCACTACGCGGGCGCCTTCCCGACCTGGCTCGCTCCGGTCCAGGCCCGCGTGCTCCCCGTGCGCGACGACCACGACGCGCCGGCCGCGGCTCTGCTCGCGCGCCTCCGCTCCGCGGGGCTGCGAGCCGACTCGGAGAGCGCGTCCGAGCCGCTCGGCGCGCGCATCCGCAGGGGCAAGCTCGAGAAGGTGCCCTACCTGCTCGTGCTCGGCGACGACGACGTGGCGTCGGGAACGGTGGGCGTCAACGTGCGTGCCTCGGACGCGCCCGAGCGCGGCGTCGCTGTCGGCGCGCTCGTCGAGCGGATCGTCGCAGACGCCGCGTCCCGTGCGGTCGCGCCGTCGGTGGTGTCCGGCGGCGCGGAGGCCGGCCATCTGGGCGCGGTCCACTCCGACCACCACGAGCCCGACCACCACGAGCCCGACCACCACGAGCCCGGCGGCGCGGGAGCGATCGGCGCGTGACCCTGCGGCGCGTGACCCTGCGGCGTGTGACCCTGCGGCGCGTGACCCTGCGGCGCGTGACCCTGCGGCGCGTGACCCTGCGGCGTGTGACCCGGTGAGCCTCGACCACCTCTGGGCCGGATGGCGCTCTGCGTACGTGAGCTGGGTCTCCGACGCCGACGGCCCGCCACCAGGGCTGCCGGAGGGTGCCGGAGCCGGACCGGGGTCCGCGCACGGTCTCGTCGACGAGCCGCGCCATGACGAGCCGCGCCATGACGAGCCGCGCCATGACGAGCCGGGGGGATCGGCAGCGTGGCGAGCGGTCGGGGGACCAGCGGAGCGAGCAGGTGCCGCAGAGGACCCCGGGGGCGAGGCGCTCTGTGTCTTCTGCAGGATCTTCTCGAGCGGCGTGCCGGACGAGGAGCGCTTCGTCGTGTGGGAGGGGCGCTCGAGCGTGGTGCTGCTCAACGCCTACCCGTACGCGAGCGGCCATGTCCTTGTCATGCCGAGGCGCCACGTGGCTGATCTGTGGGAGCTCGAGGCGGAGGAGTCGAGCGAGCTGTGGGAGTCGACGCGCCGCGCGGTGCAGGCCCTGCAGGTCGCCTACGCGCCGGACGGCTGCAACCTCGGCGCGAACCTCGGCAGGGCCGCGGGTGCGGGGATCCCGCGCCACGTGCATCTCCACGCGCTCCCGAGATGGGTCGGCGACACGAACTTCATGACGAGCGTCGCGTCGACCCGCGTGCTGCCCGAGGCGCTCCCGGACTCGTGGGCGAAGCTGCGCGCCGCGTGGCCCCGGTGAACGGCACCGGGAGGGTCGGCGCGCTCGCGTTCGCCTCGTACCTCGACGCGATCGGGGAGGATGTCGACCGGCTCGGCCAGGCGTCGGAGGCCGGTCTGGGCGCCGCCGTGCAGTCGTGCCCGGGCTGGAGCGTCGCAGAGCTCCTCGGCCACGTGACGACGGTGTACGAGCGCTGGTCGGCCCAGCTCGCAGCCGGTGACCCGTCGCGAAGTGCCGTCGCCGCGCCGCTGGACGCGTCTCCGGGGACCCGGGACCACCTAGACGACGCCGCGGCAGCGCTGCTTCGACAGCTCGCGGAGCTCGGTCCGGACGCGGCGTGCTGGAACTTCTCCGGGACGGACCTCGTCTCCGGCTGGGTGGCGCGGCGCGTCGCGCTCGAGACGGCGGTGCACCGCGTCGACGCGGAGCGTGCCTACGGACCGTCGACGCCAATCGAGACCGAGCTCGCGGTCGACGGGATCGCCGAGCGGATCGAGGTCCTGCTGCCGGTCGTGGTGGCGCGCGCGCCAGAGGTGTCGCTCGGGGGCTCGACGTGCCTCGTCTGCAGCGACGCCGACGCGTCCTTCGTCGTCGACGTCTCCGCGGGGCGCGTGCGCTCGCGCCGCGGGCGTGGGCCCGCGGACACGGTCCTCATCGGCACCGCGTCGGAGATCTTCCTCTTCAGCTGGGGACGGCTGGGCCCCGACGTGCTCGCCGTGACGGGGCGCCAGGACGTGGCGCGCGCCTGGGCGTCGCTGCCCGGCTGAGCGGTCCAGCAGTCGTGGGCGGCTCCGGCGGGCCACCCGGGGCTCCCGGCAGGCCCGGGGCGTCAGCGGCGCCTCTGGTAGCGTTGAGGTGCAAGGGCGAGGAGGTTCCATGATCGACGGCCGGCGTGACCGGACGACGGAGCCGCAGGCAGGAGACGAGAGCGTCGCGCGGCGCCGGGGCATCGGTGCTCGTCTCGTCCGCCTCGGCGTCTCCGCCGACCTTGTCACTGCTCTCGGGGTGCTCATCGCGGCGGTGAATGCCGTCGTCATCGGCACCGGGCACCTCTACGTCGCATGTGCGCTGCTCATCGTGGGCGGGCTCATGGACACCCTCGACGGCGTCGTCGCGAAGGCAGCGGGGTCCTCGTCGCCGCGAGGAGCGTTCCTCGACTCCGTGGCGGATCGCGTCGCGGACTCCCTGCTGTTCGGCGGGCTCGCCTGGTATCTCGCAGTCGGACCGCACCCGAGCGAGGCACTGCTGCCCGTCGCCATCCTCGCCGTCGGCTCGGTGATCTCCTACGAGCGGGCGAAGGCCGAGTCGCTCGGCTTCACCGCCCGGGGCGGTCTCATGGAGCGGGCGGAGCGGCTCATCGGCTTCGGGCTCGCGATGCTCGTCCACGTCGTCATGGTCCCGCTTCTCGTCGCGTTGCTCGTGCTCACGACCGCGACAGCCGTCGGGCGCTTCGTCCGGGTCTGGCGTCAGGCGAGTGGCACCGTGCCTGCGACGGTCCCCGTGACGGCGCGCCTGTGGCGCCGGGGGAAGGTGGACTCCCGCTGGCGCCAGCTGCGCGAGACGGGAAGCCCTGTCCCCGGGAGGCTCTCGGGCGCCCCGAGCGCGCGCTGGCGCAACCGCCGGCGTGAGGCGACGCTGTCGACGCGCCTGCGCAGGGTGTTGAGCACCCAGGACGCGGGCCGTACGCGCCAGCGCAAGGCGCCGCGGGCCGAGCGCTCGGCCCGGGCGTTGCGTCGCCGGATGGACGACGGTCGCTCCCGCTGACGACGACGCCCGCCGGGCGGGCGCCGCGCGCCCCACGCGGCGGTCGCCGCGCCTATCTCACGTACCGCTCGCTCGCTGCGGTGCTTCGCGCCTTGCCGGCTCCGATCGGCGCGGCGGCTGCGGCTGCGGCAGGCGGTGTGCTCGAGCTCCGCTCTGGCGACCGGCGGTCGGTCGTCGAGGAGAACCTCCGCCACGTGCTCGGCCCCGGCGTCGGGCCGGAGGAGCTCGCCCGATCGGTGCGGCGTGCTTTTGCCTCCTACGGCCGCTACTGGGCCGACGCCGCCTCGCTCGACCCCCGGGACCGCCACCCTTTCGCCTGCGGGCTGACCGTGGACGGCGTCGAGCACCTGCGGGCTGCGCACCGCGCGGGAAAGGGGGCGGTGGTCGCGCTCCCGCACCTCGGCTCGTGGGAGATCGGCGCGGTCTGGGCGGCGGAGCAGGGCTTTCCCCTCACGACCGTCGCCGAGCCGGTCGAGCCTCCCGAGCTGTTCGCCTGGCTGGTGTCCGAGCGCGAGGCGCTCGGGATGCGGGTCCTGCCCCTCGGCGCCTCGGCTGTGACCGAGCTGCTCGCCGTCTTGCGCCGCGGGGGCTTCGTCGCCCTGCTCGCGGACCGGGACGTCGCCGGCGACGGCGTCGAGGTGGAGCTGTTCGGCGCGAGGACGACCATCCCCGGCGGCCCCGCAGCCCTGTCGCTGCGCAGCGGCGCGCCTCTCGTCCCCGTCGCCATCTACCTCGAGCGGGGCGGGGCGCACCGCATCGTCGTCCGGCCACCCATTCCGGCGGAGCGCGCCGGGAGGATGCGGGCGGATGTGGCGCGGCTCAGCCAGAGGCTCGCCCACGAGCTCGAGGTGCTCGTCCGCTTGGCGCCCGAGCAGTGGCACGTCTTCCAGCCCAACTGGCCGGCGACGCCGCCTCGCCTCGCCTCGCACCGCGCGTCCGGGGCCCCCGGGGCCCCCGAGGCGTCCGAGGCGTCCGAGGCGTCCGAGGCCCCCGAGGCGCAGTGAGCGGCGCTGCGACGCGCGTCGCTCTCGTCTGCCCGTACGCGCTGTCGGTGCCCGGCGGCGTCCAGGGCCAGGTGCTCGGGATAGCGGGAGCACTCGCGGACCTCGGCGCCGCGGTCCTCGTCGTCGCTCCGAGCGACGTCCCGGCCGCCGAGCTCGGTGACGAGCCGGGCCAGCGGGCGAGCGGCAGGGCCGCCGACGGACCGCCACACGCTGCCGACCGCTCGATCGAGCTCGTGAGCGCGGGGACGACCGTTCGGATACCTGCGAACGGCTCGCGGGCCCCGGTGGCGCTCGACCCGCGTGCAGCTCGCAGGGCGCTCGCGGCGGTCCGGCTGTGGCGACCCGACATCCTCCACGTCCACGAGCCTTTCGTCCCGCTCGTCCCGCTCGTGCTCACCTCGACCCGGCCTGCACCGGTCGTCGGGACCTTCCATCGCTCGGGTGCGAGCACCGCGTACCGGATGCTCGGACCGCTCGCGCGTGTGGTGCTCTCCCGGATCGACGACGCGGTGGCCGTCTCGGAGCAGGCACGGGCGACCCTCGCGGCCGTCGTGGGCGAGGACGTCGCTCGGCGATGCAGCGTCGTCGCCAACGGGGTCGACCTCGAACGCTTCGCCAGGGCGGCACCGTGGCCGACGACCGGCCCGACAGCGGTGTTCGTCGGTCGCCACGAGCGCCGCAAAGGGCTAGGCGTGCTGCTCGAGGCCGCCGGCTCGCTGCCGGCAGGTGCCCGGCTGTGGGTCCTCGGCTCGGGACCCGAGACGGCCGAGCTGAAAAGGCGCCACGGGAGCGACCCCCGTGTCGAGTGGTGCGGCCAGGTGGACGACGACGAGCTGGCACGACGAGTCGCGGGCGCCGACGTCCTCGTCGCACCGTCGCTCGGGGGCGAGTCGTTCGGCGTGGTGCTGCTCGAGGCGATGGCGGCGGGGACGGCTGTGCTCGCGTCGGACATCCCCGGCTACAGCGACGCGACGGGAGGTGCGGCGCAGCTCGTCCGACCCGGCGACCCGGCCGCGCTCGCCCGCGCGCTCGCCGAGCTGCTCGCGGACCCGGGCAGGAGGAACGGGCTCGTCGCGAGAGGTCGCGAGCGCGCGGCGACCTGCTCGTTCACGCAGGTGGCCGGGCAGTACCTCGAGCGCTACGAGACGATCCGCGGCCTCGCCAGGTGACGCGGGTCTAGCGACGGTTGCTGCCGCCGTCCGGCGTGGGTGGTCTCGGGATTTTCCGGGAGAGCAGCGGGGGCTGCCGCGGCGCTGCGGGCGGCAGGCGGCGCGTGCTCCTAGACTCGCCCGAAATGGCACAGAGCTCTCGGGGCGGACGCAGGACGGGACCGAGCCGGCAGGGCAAGCCGGCCAACGGGCCGGCCCAGGCTCGCTCCGGCGAGGGTCTCCCGCCCGACGGAGCAGGGCGCGGGACCCGGGGCGCGGGCGGGCGCCAGCGCACCGGGCAGGCGAGCCGCGCCCGGGACGCCCGGGCGACCGGCGTGACAGCCGCGGGAGCGAGCAGGGACCCCCG
>JAJZCK010000150.1 GCA_021846125.1 Actinomycetes bacterium
GACCTCGCCGCACCCATCCACCTCGCCTGGCCGCTCCTCGCGGCCGGCTTCGCGCTGGGCCACTTCGCCGGCATCCGCCTTGAGTTCCGCAAGCAGTCGCACATCGTCGACCTGACCGACGTCATGCTCCTCCCTGCGCTCGTGTTCTCCCACGGCGGCTCCGTGATCCTCGCGGCGATGGCCGGCACGGCGGTCCGGACCCTCTGGGTCCGGCGACAGCCGCTGAAGGCAGTGTTCAACGTCGTCGTCCACGGCCTCGCCGCGACGGTCGCGCTCGGCACGTTCCACGCGGTCCTCGGCGGCGCGGCAATGCTCTCCGGGCGGAGCTGGCTCGCGGCGCTCGCCGCCGTCTTGTCGGCCGAGGCAGTCACGGAGGTGTGCATCCGCGCGGTCATGGCGCTCGCGGCGGGGCGCGCGGCCGCCTTCCGTCCCCCGAACCTCCGTGGTGTGCTGACCGCCTTCCTCACCGTCTCCGCGATCAACGCGACGCTCGGGCTCGCGGCGGTCCTCATGGTCTGGGCGAGCCCGCTCGGTGGCCTCTTGTTCCTCGCCGTCGCGGGCGCGGTCGGCGCCGAGTACGCGAGCCACGGTCGGCTCCGCGTCCGGCACACGACGCTCAGCCAGCTCTACGACTTCGAGAAGGCGCTCGCGGGCATCGTCGAGCCCGACCTCGTGATCGCCTCCGTCCTGCGCCAGGCGCTCACCCTCTTCAACGCCGAGGTCGTGGAGCTCGTGCTCCCGGCTGACGGTACGAGCACGTGCTACTCGCTGCGGGCGGGCGAAGAGGACCCCGCACGCCACGACGCTCGGCATCTCGTCGCGGAGCTGATCGACGCGCAAAGCCCTCCCCTGCTCGCACCGAGGGGAGTCCGGGACGCCCGCGTCCGCGGCGCCCTCGAGTCGCGTGGCTTTCGCGACGCGATCGCGCTCCGCCTCCCGAGCGACGTCGCCGAGACCGTCGCCGTCCTCGTCGTCGCGAACCGCCTCGGCGGCGACCACGTCACCTTCGGCAAGGAGGACGTCGGCCTCGCAAAGACGCTCGTCACCTCGACGGCGATGGCGCTGCGCAGCGGAGAGCTGCTCGGCCGGCTCCACGCGGAGATCGCCCAGAAGGAGTACCAGGCCTCCCACGACGGGCTCACGGACCTCGCGAACCGGACGCTCTTCTCCACCGAGCTCGACCGCGCAATCACCGAGCGCCACGAGGGCCGCTACGTCGGGGTCCTTCTCATCGACCTCGACGGCTTCAAGAGCCTCAACGACACCCTCGGCCACGAGGCTGGCGACGCCTTCCTCCAGGTCCTGGCGGGCTCGCTGCGGGACGTCGTCGGCGACCGCGGCCTCGCGGGGCGGCTCGGAGGCGACGAGTTCGCGGTCGTCGTCTACGACTCGGCGAGCCCTGCGGACGTCCTCGCTCTGGCGGAGTCGCTCAGCACCGCGGCAAGGGCCCCCGTCGCGCTCGCGGACACCGAGGTCTGCTTGAAGGCGAGCATCGGGGTGAGCATCGCGCCCCTCCACGGCGAGGACCGCTTCACGCTCCTGCGCCACAGCGACCTCGCGATGTACCGGGCGAAGCAGCACGGCGGGGGCGTCGCCCTCCACGACGACCACCACGATCGCCAGATCGACCGGCCGTCGCTCATCGCGGCCCTGCGCGAGGCGATCAACACGTCGAGCCTCGAGATGTGCTACCAGCCGAAGATCCGCTTCGACACCGGCGCAGTTGCCGGGGCCGAGGCGCTCATCCGCTGGACGCATCCCCGCTACGGCGTCATCGACCCCGAGCAGTTCATCGGCGTCGCGGAGACCTCTGGTCTGATCCGCCCGCTCACGCGGTGGGTGCTCGGGTCGGTCGTCGCGCAGTGCAGCGCCTGGCACCACGCGGGCATCGAGATCAACGTGGCGGTCAACCTCTCCCCCGTCCAGCTCGACGACCCCTCGATCGCGGCGGACGTGCGGCGCCTGCTCGAGGTGCACGACCTTCCCCCGTCGGCCCTCACCCTCGAGATCACCGAGTCGCGCGCGCTCGCGGGCCAGCCCGACGACGACCACCACGTCCTCGGCCCCCTCGCGGAGCTGGGCGTGCGGCTCTCGATCGACGACTTCGGCGTCGGCACCTCGTCGCTCGCGCGGATCAAGCACCTCCCGGTGAGCGAGGTGAAGATCGACAAGTCCTTCATCACCGACCTCGCCTCGGGGACCGCCGACGACGCGATCGTCGCGTCGGTCATCCAGCTCGCACACCACCTCGGCCTCCAGGTGGTCGCCGAAGGCGTCGAGACGATGGCCACCTATCGGCGTCTCGAGGCCCACGGCTGCGACATAGCGCAAGGCTTTTTGTTCCGCGGGGCGCTCAAGCCCGACGATCTCGTGCGGTGGATCCTCGACCGAGCCGAGGGCGAGCGGGACGTCGCTCGCAACGCCAACGTCATACCCCTGCGCCAGGTGTCCGGCGAGGCGAGCCCCCGGACAGCCCCGCTCCGCGGCAGTCGGGGGACTGGCACTGGCGACTCCATGTCGCAGCCGCCGGAGCGACCGCGCCCCGCCCGGGAGTGACGGCGCCTCAGCGCACCCCGGCCGGGCGCAGCTGCACGCTGATCCTCGGACCGACAGCTCGTGCC
This sequence comes from Actinomycetes bacterium, assembly GCA_021846125.1. GTDB lineage: Bacteria > Actinomycetota > Acidimicrobiia > Acidimicrobiales > Bog-793 > JAJZCK01. Next base: position 2,622 of record JAJZCK010000150.1, read on the forward strand.
GTCTTCGGCACCGAGTGCTCGAAGGTCCGCTGGCAGCTTCCACCCATGACGAGAAGGTCTCCACTCGAGAGCTCGACCCGCGAGGACCGGCCCCTCCCGCGGGGTCGCAGGAGCAGCCTCCGGGTCGCCCCTAGAGAGACGATCGCGACCAGGACGTCCGCCGTGGCGCTTGCGCCGACGGTGTCCCCGTGCCACGCGACGCTGTCGCGCCCGTCGCGGTAGAGGCAGAGCCCTGCGGTGCGCAGCTCGCTCCCCTCCTCGTCGCGGTAGTGCGCCGACAGGGCCGACATCGCCTCGCCGAGGACCGGGTCGGGCAGCCCGGCTCCCTCGTCGTAGAAGGCAGTCATCCGCGGGACGTCCACGACCTTGTCGTACATCGGACGCCTGTCCGGCTGCCATGCCGCCGTGCGCAGGAGGCGCTCGAACAAGACGTCGGCCCCCGTCAGCCACGAACGCTGGAGCTCCACCCATGCACCGTCTGCGAGCTCGGTCCGCCCGTCCGAGATGGTGGGCCCGTCCGACCGAGCAGCGCGGCCGCTCGGGTCGGGTTCGCACACCGCAGCGCGACGCAAGGGACGCAGACCCGGCTCGTCGTCGAGGTCGAGAAGCGACGCCTGGAACGCGAGCATGCCGCGATGCTAGCCGGTGTGCGAACGCACGTTCGTAGTCAACGGACGCGAGAGGATCCGTCGATGCACGCGTGCGCACTCGCAGTCGAGCTGCACATCCCGGAGAGCGGGTCGCTCAAGGCGAAGCGGTCGATCGTTCGCCACCTCCTCGACACGGCGCGGTCCCGCTTCCACGTCGCCGCGGCCGAGACCGCCTACCAGGACCAGTGGCAACGCTGCGAGCTCGGCTTCGCGGCCGTCGCGGGCGACGCCACGCAGGTCACGGAGGTCCTCGACAGCGTCGAGCGCTTCGTGTGGTCCCACCCCGAGGTGGAGGTGCTCTCGGTGGAGCGACGCTGGCTCGACACCGACGCATGAGGCACGCGTCACGCGCGCCTGACCGCCGCGCCCGGCCACCGGACGGGGCCGCCACGCGGGCCGCGCCCGCCGCAGGGCCGAGGGCGGTGCCGTGTACCCCCCGGGGTATGGTACGATCTCGGACATGCAGGTAGAAGCCTCCACCGCAGAAGACGTCACTCGCCGCTTGCGCCGGATCGAAGGTCAGGTCGCGGGCATCGTCCGCATGATCGAGTCCGGTCGCGACTGCGAGGAGGTGCTGACCCAGCTCGCTGCCGCGAGCCGCGCGCTCAGCCGCGCCAGCTTCAAGATCGTCGCGTCCGGCATGCGCCAGTGCGTCGACCCGTCCCGACCGGGCGGCGTCTCGGCTCTCGACGCGGAGCACATGGAGAGGCTCTTCTTGTCTCTTGCGTGAACCGCGTCCCACGGTGGCGCCGCACGTCGACGGAGCATGGCACGTCGACGGCTTGTGGACGTCGGTCACCTGAGCTCAGGTGACCGGGACCGCCGAAGACCCGGCCTGCTCTGCTCGCAACGCGAGCCCCCGCACAGCGAGGCCCCGGGTGCCGGCGGGACCCACGTACTTCTCGGACAGCTGTGCAGCGCCGTCACCTGACCGCGCAGCTCCCACGAATACCCTGCCCCGTACAGTCCAAAGCCGGTCTCCCGACCGAGGAGGAGCACTTCCCAGATGACAGCGACCGACGTCCTCGAGCCGGCGGCACGCCCCGAGCGTGCCGTCAGCACCCCGCCGCACGGTCCCGTCGGTCTCGCCCGACTCGGTCGGTGGACCGCTACCCACGTCCGACAGGTCCTGCTCGGCTGGCTCGTCGTGCTCGTCGTGTTCGGGTTCTTCGCGCCCCACGTCGAGACCGCCCTTGCCGGAGCGGGCTGGGAGGACTCGACCAGCCAGTCCGTCGCGGCGCGCACGATCATCCAGAAGGACTTCCACGGTCTTGGCTCGTCAGCCATCGAGGTCGTCGTCGCAGACCGGTCCGGCTCGATCGCGACCGATCCCGCTGCAGCCGCGATCCTCCGGCGCGTCGAGCAGACGCTGCGCTCCGATCGGAGCATCTCGACAGTCGTCCCGCCGTCGCAGGGCACGAGCCTCTCGGCCAACGGCCGCGTCGCGGTCGTCACGGGTGGCGCCGCAGTCGGCCCCAACGCCATGGTCCGGGCAGCGACCGCTCTCGAGGCACCGCTGTCGAGGCTCTCGAGCGGATCCGTGAGCGTCGAGCTCACCGGTGACAGTGCTCTCTGGAGCGAGTTCAACTCGGCGAACCGCAGCGCGATGCTGCGCTCCGAGGTGCTCTCGTGGCCCGTGACGATGGTCATCCTCGTGCTCGCGTTCGGCAGCCTCGTCGCCGCCGGGCTGCCCTTGATGCTCACGATGGCCGGCCTGCTCGTCGCCGCCGGCGCCCTCGTCATCGCGACCCATGTCGCGCCGGTGTCGATCTGGGCGTTGAACTTCGCCCTGATGTTCGCCCTCGCGCTCGGCATCGACTACGCGCTCTTCCTCGTCGTCCGCTTCCGGGCGGCACTCGAGCGACGCAAGGTCCAACCAGGCGACCAGGACGGGGTGGTCGCGTCCGTCGCCGAGACGATGGCGACCGCAGGCAAGGCGATCGCGTTCAGCGCGGTCACGGTGCTGCTCTCGCTATCGAGCGTGCTCCTCGTCCCGAGCCCGGCGTTCCGGAGCATGGCGCTCGGCATCATGGTCTCGGTCCTCGCCGTCCTCGCTGCGACGCTCACTCTGCTTCCCGCGGTGCTCGGCAAGCTCGGGCTGCGCGTGAACGCAGGACGCGTCCGGTTCCCCGGCCGTGCACGGAACCGTCACCTGCCGGCCGGCCATGCGATCGAGCGCCACCTCCACGCGTGGGGAGGGTTTCTCTGGCGCCATCCGCTGCGTGCGGCGCTCGTCGCCCTGCTTGCGCTCGGCCTGCTGATCGCTCCGCTCTTCGGCCTGAGGACGAGCATGCCCTCGATCACCATCATCCCGGCGACCGCGAGCGCGCGGATCGGCTACGGCGAGGTGAGCGCGGCCTTCGGCCCCGGCGCGCCCGGCGCCCTGCAGGTCCTCGTCCCCGCAGGCGAGCAGCATGCTGCGCTCGCGACGCTCGGGCACCTAGCTGGCGTGGCCGGTGTCGCTCCCGGCGCGACCAGCGCGGGGCTCACCCTCGACGAGGTCGTGCCCACCTCGGGTCCCTCGGCACCCGCGACCGCCGCGACCATCGCCGCCATGCGTGCAGCGCTCCCACACGGGAGCCTCGTAGGCGGTGCCGCGGCGGAGAACGTCGACCTCCAGCACGCGCTCTCCTCGAGGACGCCGCTCGTGTTCGGCCTGCTGCTCCTCGTCGGCTTCCTCATGCTCCTCGTCGCGCTCGGCGCTCCCCTTCTCGCGCTTGCCGGCGTGGTCGTGACGGGCCTCTCGGTCGCAGGGGCGTTCGGCGTCGCCCGCCTCGTGTTCCAGAACGGCGACGGTGCCGGTCTGCTCCACTTCACCCCCCAGGGCTTCGTCGATGCCTGGGGACCGATCTTCTTCGGGGCGATGGTCACGGGCGTCGCGATGGACTACACGCTCTTCCTGCTCTCGGCGGCGAAGGAGATCTACGAGACCCACGTCGATCCCGAGCACGCGATGGTCTCCTCCGTGCGCACGTCGGGCCGCGTCGTGCTCTCCGCGGCCCTGGTCATGGTCGCCGTGTTCCTGACGTTCGCGCTCTCCGGGCCCCTCGCGCCGAAGGAGATGGGTGTCATCCTGGCGGTCGCCGTCGCGCTCGACGCCGTTCTCGTCCGGATGGTGCTGCTACCCGTGCTGCTGCGCCTCGGAGGGCACGGCATATGGCGCAAGCCCGCGTGGCTCGCCCGGGTCATCCCGGAGGTGCGCTTCAGCCACTGAGAGGTACGCGCCGAGCGGCCAGCCAGCCGGTGCGCGGGGCACGACGTCCCGCGCACCGGCTCTCGTCAACCGAAGGCGGCGAGCCACGGGCGCTCGGCTGCGAAGAGCCGGTCGACCATCTCCCGGAGTCGCGGCAGGGTCAGCAAAGCGCCCGAGAGGGGGTCGAGGGCGACT
>JAJZCK010000151.1 GCA_021846125.1 Actinomycetes bacterium
CTCCTCGACGCAGTGCTCCCGCAGGGCTGACGCAGTGCTCCCGCAGGGCTGACGCAGTGCTCAGACCGTCGTGGGCGTCGCGCCACGGCGGACGGCGAGGCCGGCGAGCACCTCGAGCACGACGCGGTGCGCGTTGTTCACGGTGAGCTCGGCCCAGTCGTACGGTGGCGAGACCTCGACGACGTCGAGAGCGACGAGGGGCGCCTCGATCGCGAGCCTGCGGACGGCACGGAGAAGGTCGACCGGGGCAAGGCCACCCGGCTCGGGCGTGCCGGTGCCCGGTGCGAAGCCGGGATCGAGCACGTCGATGTCGACCGACAGGTAGATCGCGTCACAGCCGTCCGTCGCCTCGCGGACGGCGTCGTCGAGCACGGCAGGGAGCCCTCTCGCGACGATCTCGTCCATGAGATGATAGTGCATCTCTTGTGCACGCATCCACGCGAACGTCTCGGCCGGTGGCCAGTACCCCCGGAGACCGACCTGCACGAAATTGCAGCCGCGCACCGCTCCGGACTCGATGAGCCGGCGCATCGGCGTGCCGTGGCTGGCGAGGTTCCCGTCGATCTGGTCGGCCGTGTCCGCGTGGGCGTCGAAGTGGACGACGCCCACGCGCCCCCAGCCCCGCGCCGCCGCCACGGCGGTCGCCGACGGCCAGGTGATCGAGTGGTCCCCGCCGAGGACGACGGGGAAGATGCCGCGCTCGGCGACCTCTGCGACGCGGGTCCGGATCGCAGCATGGGCTTGCGCGACCATGCCGTGCGGGCAGATCGCGTCGCCGTAGTCGACCACCTCGATCTCGTCGAAGACCTCGATGCCGAGGTCCAGGTGGAAGGTGCCAGGTCCGTACGCGAGGGCACGGAGCGCGCGGGGGCCGAAGCGCGCGCCCGGCCGGTGCGTCGTCGAGTCGTCCCACGGCGCGCCGACGATCGCCACGGCGGGCTTCCAGCGGTCGAGGTCGGACGGCTCGGTGAGCAACGGGCGCTGCGCGAAGGTCGCGACGCCCTGGAACGACGGGCCTTCGAGCTGGGCCCGCAGTCCCGGAGGAAGGTCGCGCTCAGCCACTTGCGCGGATCGCCGGGTGCCTCGCCATCGCCAGACGATACGCCTCGCTCGCAGCGCTCGGCCGGAGACGGCCCCGCCGGGCCGATGTAGGGTGAGATGGAAGAAGCCTTCCGCGAGGGCGCGGGCGGCGAAACTGCCAGGAGGCATGCGATGCAGCAGCGCAAGATCGGCTCCGCGAGCGTCGGAGCGATCGGGCTCGGCGAGATGCCGATGTCCATCGAGGGCCGCCCGGACGAGGCACAGTCCCTCCGCACGATCCACGCCGCGCTCGACGCCGGTGTCACACTGGTCGACACGGCAGACGCCTATTCCCTCGGCGGTGCGGACACCGGTCACGGAGAGCGGCTCGTCGCGAAGGCGCTGAGCACCTGGAGCGGCGACAGCGACACGGTCCTCGTCGCGACCAAAGGTGGCCACCTCCGGCCCGGCGACGGCACGTGGACCGTCGACAGCAGCCCTGCCTACCTCCGCAGCGCCGCCGAGGCGTCTTTGAAAGCGCTCGGCGTCGAGGCGATCGGCCTCTACCAGTACCACCGCCCGGACCCGAAGGTGCCCTACGCGGACGCCGTCGGCGTGTTCAAGGAGCTCCTCGACGCGGGCAAGGTCCGGATGGTCGGCATCTCGAACGCCAACGTCGAGCAGATCGACCTCGCGCTCTCGATCCTCGGCGAAGGCAATCTCGTGAGCGTGCAGAACCAGTTCTCCCCGTCGTTCCGCTCGAGCGAGGGCGAGCTGCGCCACTGCGGCGAGCTCGGCGTCGCCTTCCTTCCGTGGAGCCCGTTCGGCGGGATCGGCAACGCTGCAGCGCTGCGCGCGAACTTCCCCTCGTTCCCGGCGGTGGCCGAGGCACACGGCGTATCGGTCCACCAGGTCGTGCTCGCCTGGATGCTCGCGAAGGGCGAGCACGTGGTGCCGATCCCGGGAGCGAGCCGCCCGGAGTCGATCCTCGACTGTGTCGGCGCGCCCGAGCTGGTGCTGAGCCCCGAGGAGCTTGCAAGCCTCGACTGACAGAGGGCCTCGACAGACCGAGGGCCTCGACGGGGGCGACCGGACGAGCCCACGCCGCTCGCGTTCGTCCCGACACTACGACCGGCGCGGGAGGACCGATGGACAAAGGCGACGTCGTCGAGGACTTCTCTCTGCCTGACGAGACCGGGACCACGAGGTCGCTCTCCGGGCTGCTCGAGTCGGGACCCGTGGTCCTCTACTTCTACCCGATGGCGATGACGAAGGGCTGCACGGCCGAGAGCTGTCACTTCCGAGACCTCGGCGCCGAGTTCGCGGCGCTCGGTGCCCAGCGGGTCGGGATCAGCGCGGACGCCGTCGATCGCCAGGCCGCGTTCTCGGAGAAGAACGCGTTCGACTTCCCGCTGCTGTCCGACGCGGACGGTACCGTCGCCAAGCGCTTCGGGGTGAAGCGGAGCTTCGGGCCGTTGCCGGTCAAGCGGCGGACCTTCGTCATCGACACCGACGCACGTGTGATCGAGGTCATCTCGAGCGAGACGCGCATGGCGGTCCACGCGGACCGGGCGCTCGAGGTGCTGCGCGCGAGGGCTGCTCGATCCTGACGGTCCCCGACGGGCGCGAGGTGCCCGCTCGCTAACCTCGGCCGTCGTGGCGAGGTCGCGGCTGCTCGTCGACGTCGGCCCGCTGCGCAAGTTCCCACAGTTCCGGCTGCTGTGGTCCGGCTACGTGGTGACCACGATCGGCAACCAGCTCACGGTCGTCGCCGTGCCGTACCAGGTCTTCCGGATCACGCACTCGTCGCTCGACGTCGGCCTCGTGAGCCTCGCGCAGCTCGTGCCCCTGCTGGTCGGATCGCTCGTCGGCGGGACGATCGCCGACCGTGTGGACCGCCGACGGCTCCTGCTCGCCTCGCAGGCGCTCCTCGCGTCGACGAGCGTCGGGCTCGCGCTGAACGCCGACTCCTCGCACCCCGCGCTCTGGCCGATTTTCGTCTGCAGCGCGTGCCAGGCGGGATTCTCCGGGGTCGACGGACCGACGCGCGCCGCGATCGTGGTCAGCGCTGTCGACCGCGAGTCGATCGTCGGGGCGAACGCGCTCTGGCAGGTGCTCTACCAGCTCGCACAGATCGGTGGTCCGGCCGCGGCCGGCCTCATCCTCGGGCGGTTTGGCCTCCGGCCCGTCTACTGGGTGGACGTCGCGAGCTTTGCCGTGTCGCTCACGTGCATCGCGCGCCTCGCGCCGGTGCCGGGCGCGCGCTCCCGGGACAGCCGCCCACCTTGGCTCGGCGAGGTGGCGGGCGGCCTCCGCTACCTGCGCGGACACCAGGTCCTGCAGGCGGTCTTCCTCGTCGACGTCAACGCGATGGTGTTCGGCATGCCACGAGCGCTGTTCCCCGCGCTCGGGCTCGTCCGCTTCCACGGTGGCGCCGGCACCGTCGGCCTGCTCTACGCGGCGCCGGGCATCGGGGCCCTCGTGGGGGCGCTGCTCACCGGCTGGGTCGCAGCAGTGCGCCGTCAGGGACGAGCGGTGCTGGCCGCGGTCGCCGTCTGGGGCGTCGCGATCACGGCGTTCGGGCTCGTGCCGATGCTCGGGGCAGCGCTGGCGCTCCTCGCGGTGGCCGGAGCCGCGGACGTCGTCTCCGCCGTCTTTCGTGGGACGATCCTCCAGCTGGACGCTCCGGACGAGCTGCTCGGCCGGCTCCAGGCCGTCCAGACCGCCGTCGTCACGGGGGGACCACGCCTCGGCGACCTCGAGGCGGGCGTGGTCGCCTCGCTCGCGGGCACGGAGGTCTCCGTCGTGTCCGGTGGCCTGCTGTGCCTCGTCGGGGTGGCGGCCCTCGCGCGAAAGCTGCCGCGCTTCGCCAGCTTCGAGCGCAGCGTGGCCGAGCACGCTGTTGATCCCGGGGCTCGGAGCGGTCCGGACCGCCGGCGACCTGGCGGGGATGCTCCCGGCGCGGACGGTGTGGAAGGGTAAGGAGATGGCGACGACGGTGGGAATGATCGGCGGGACAGGTCCAGCGGGGCGGGCGCTCGCAGCCCGTCTCGCGGCCTCGGGAGCGGAGGTCCTGCTCGGGTCGCGGTCCGCGGCGCGCGGCGAGGAGGTCGCGGCAGAGGTGCGCGGCCGATGGCCGGACCGGTCGCTCACACTCTCCGGCGCCTCGAACGACGAGGCGGCGCGCGCGGGCATCGTGGTGCTCGCGACGCCGTTCGACGCCGCGGCAGAGACCGTCGCCGCGCTCGCGGACGCGCTCGCGGGGCGCGTGGTGGTCTCGATGGTGAACGCTCTCAGCCGTGTCGGGGGCGAGCTCCACGCGCTCGTGCCGGCGCTCGGCTCGGTCGCCGCTACGGTGCAGTCCGTGCTGCCGCGCTCCGAGGTCACCGCCGCTTTCCAGCACCTCCCGGCGAAGCACCTCGCGGCGCTCGACCGCGAGCTCCGGGCCGACGTGCTCGTGTGCGCGAGCACGGCGCGGGCCGCGGACGCGACCGGCGCTCTCGTCGAGAGCGTGCCGGGGCTGCGCGCCGTCCATGCCGGCTCTCTCGCGTCGGCCGGCCCGGTCGAGGCGCTCACCGCCGTGCTCGTCAACGTCAACATCCGCTACCGCTCGCACGTCGCCGTGAGGCTCGAGGGCCTGCGCGCCGAGGGCGCCTGAGCGCTGTGGCGATGCAGCTCTACGACACGGCGCGGCGCGAGGTGGTGCCCTTCGCGCCGGGACCCGTGGTGCGCCTCTACACCTGCGGCATCACGCCGTACGACTCGGCGCACCTCGGTCACGCCGCCACCTACCTCGCCTACGACGTCCTCCAGCGCCGGCTGCGCGACCTCGGTCACGAGACCCGCTGCGTCCGCAACGTGACCGACGTCGACGACGACATCCTGCGCAAGGCGCGCGAGCTCGGCGTCCACTACCTCGACCTCGCGGCAGCGGAGGTGGCCCGCTTCGGCGAGCAGATGTCCGCGCTCGGCCTCCTGCCGGCCTACAGCGAGCCGCGTGCGACCTCAGCGATCCCGGACATCCTCGGCTTCGTCGCGATGGTCCTCGACGCGGGCAACGCCTACCAGTCCGCCGGTGCGGTCTACTTCGACGTCTCCTCCTTCGAGCGCTTCGGCCAGGTGAGCCACCTCGACCGCGCCGAGATGCTCGAGCTCGCGCGCGAGCGGGGAGGCAACCCGGACGACCCGGCCAAGCGCGACCCGCTCGACTTCGTGCTCTGGCAGCCGTCTCTGGCGGACGAGCCGGCGTGGGAGTCGCTCTGGGGACCGGGCAGGCCGGGGTGGCACATCGAGTGCTCGGCGCTCGCGATGCGCGAGCTCGGCCACCCGATCGACCTCCATGGCGGGGGATCGGACCTCGTCTTTCCCCACCACGAGTGCGAGACGGCCCAGTCCGAGGCGGCGACCGGCGACAGGTTCGTCCGGCACTGGATGCACGTCGGGATGGTCTGCCTCGACGGCGAGAAGATGTCGAAGTCGCTCGGCAACCTCGTGTTCGTGGGCGAGCTGCTGCGAGAGCACGAGCCCGCGGCTGTCCGTCTCGCACTGCTGTCCCAGCACTACCGGACGAGCTGGGAGTGGACCGGAGGCCTGCTCGACGCGGCAGAGGCCCGCCTCGAGCTCTGGCGCTCGGCGGGGCAGGGCGAAGCAGCTCTCGACGCAGTGCGGGAGCGGCTCGACGACGACCTCGACGCTCCCGGCGCGCTCCTCGCCATCGACGACGCGGCAGGTGGAGGCCGTGGCGTCTCGCGCGCCGCGGCGCTGCTCGGCGTCGAGCTCTAGCGCCGCGGGCCCGTCTCGAAGGTGGTCGTCGAGCCGCAGGCCCGGACGGTCGCCCCGGGAGCACGTCGGCCGGTCCGGGTAGGCTGAGCGGACCCGTCGCCACCGGCGACGGGCGTCCGAACCCGACGCCCGAGGAGCCCAGCGAGCCGTTGCCCGAGCCCACGATAGAGGTCGAGCTGCCCGACGGCTCCAGGCGATCGCTTCCCTCGGGCGCGACCGGTGCCGACCTCGCGGCGGCGATCGGGCGCCGACTTGCCCGAGACGCGATCGTCGTCGAGGTCGACGGCGAGCTCGCCGACCTCTCCCGACCGCTGAGCGACGGTGCGAAGGTGCGGGTCGTCGTCGCGGCGAGCGAGGAAGGTCGCCATGTGCTGCGCCACTCGACGGCGCACGTGCTCGCCCAGGCCGTCTGCTCGCTCTGGCCCGGCGCGCGCTACGCGATCGGCCCCGCGATCGCGGACGGCTTCTACTACGACTTCGAGCTGCCGGACGGCGCGCGCTTCCACGACGAGGACCTCGCGCGCATCGAGCAGGCGATGCGCGAGATCGTCGCCGAGGGCCAGCCTTTCGAGCGCGAGGAGCACACGCTCGCCGAGGGGCTCGAGCTGTTCGCGGCCCAGCCGTTCAAGCAGGAGATCATCGAGGGCGTCGGCGCAGCCGCGTCGGGCGAGTCTGTTGACCCCGAGCTCGCAGCCGAGGCAGGTACGGGCGCGCCGGCGGGCGGTGGCGCGGCGAGCGGGGACGCGGTCGGGCCGGCCGGTGCCGTGACCGCCTACCGCAACTCGGAGTCGTTCGTCGACCTCTGCCGCGGACCGCACGTCGCCTCGACGGCCAAGCTCGGGCACTTCACCTTGAC
>JAJZCK010000152.1 GCA_021846125.1 Actinomycetes bacterium
CGCTTCGAGCGAGCCGCGCCGGCGCGCGTCGCGCATGTCGACGCTGCCGTCGGTGGCGATCGGGAGATAGGCGATCTCTCCCGCAGTGCCGTGGCTGCCGGAGTGGAGCTGGCCGGAGAGCACGAGGCCCATGCCCACGCCGGTCCCGACCGACACGAAAGCGAAGGTGTCGACGTCGCGTCCCTGCCCGTGGTCCCTCTCGGCGAGCGCCGCGAGGTTGACGTCGTTTTGCACGAGGGTCGCCGGACCGAAGGAGCGCCGCAGCTCCGCGAGCACGCCGGGCCGCTCCCACCCGGGCAGTCCCCGCGCGACAGTGAGCGCGTCACGCGCCCGATCGTGGACTCCGGGGCTGCCGACGATGGTCTGGACGACCGCCGACGAGGCGATCCCCGCCTCGCGCAGCAGCTCGCCCGCGAGCTCGACGATCCCGGACATACGCGCCTGACCGCTCGCGGCGTGCACGCCACGAGTACCCCGGGCGCGGATCGCGCCGGTGAGGTCCGCGACACCACCTCGCAAGAACTCGCTTCCCACGTCGAGAGCGAGGACGAAGCCTGCGTCTGGTCGCAGCTCGTAGACGAGGGCCGTCGGGCCGCGCCCCCCTGTCCGCCGTCCGGCGACGCGCACGAGGCCGTCCCGCTCGAGGTTGACGAGCCCTGCACCCACGGTCGGCTTCGACAGCCCGGCGATCTGCGTCAGGTCTGCACGCGTGAGCTGCCCGAGCCTGCGGAGCGCGTTGAGCAGCACCTGCTCGTTGATGGCGCGCAGGAGCTGCGGGCGCCCGCCGCGACCGGCGCCCGGGACCGTGCCCTCCTGGTCGGTGCGCTCGGCTCGCTGCGTAACGATGCGTTCACGATAGCCCATTGCTACTGCGCCTCTAGATAGGTAACTTTCCTCACTGATGCTCTCCACTCGGTCCGATACCGCTGTCGAGCTTCCGGTGGTGCTCGCATTCGACGTCGGCGGGACCAAGATCGCCACGGCGGTGTGCGACAGCGCGGGGGGGCGGCTCTCCTCGAGCGTCGTCGCCACAGGAGCGGGGGACGGCGCGGGCGCGGTGCTCGCCCGCCTGGTCGCCGCGGGGCGTGACGGGCTCCGGCGCGCGGAGCTCGCGCGCGGCGGGCGCCGGGCGGCGCTCGTCGCGGCGGGCGTGTCGACGATCGGCATCCCGCACGAGCGCTCCGTCGAGCTCGCTCCTGCGATCCCGGGATGGGAGGGGGTCGCGCTCGCCCGTCACCTCGAGGACGCGTTCGGCGTCCCGGTCGCCGTCGGCAACGACGTGAAGGCCGCCGCGCTCGCCGAGTCCAGGTCCGGCGCGCTGCGTGGCTTCGACCCCGGCCTCTACCTCAACCTCGGCACAGGGCTCGCCGCGGCACTCGTCGTCGGCACCACGGTGCTCGCAGGCGCGCACGGCGCTGCGGGAGAGATCGGCTACAACCTGCTCGACCCGGCAGACGTCCACGCCGCTCTCGACAGCCGCCCGATGCTCGAAGGCGTCGTGAGCGGGATGGGCCTCGCGTCCGTCGCGTCCCGGCGCCTCGGGCGCCCTGTGACCGCGGCGGAGGTCTTCGAGGCCACGAGCGGCTCGGGGTCGCTCGCAGGGCTGCTCGACGAGTTCGTCGACCTGCTCGCGACACATCTCGTCAACCTCGTGATCGCGTTCGACCCCGCCCGCGTGGCCGTCGGTGGTGGGCTCGCGCGCTCGTGGGAGCGGCTCTGCGTCCCGCTCGAGCGGGCGCTCAAGTCGGGGGTGCCGTACCCGCCCGAGCTCGTCCTCGCGGCACACCCCTACGACGCCGCGCTGCTCGGCGCGGTCGAGATGGCACTCGAGCGCGCACGACCGCTTCTCGAGGACCCGGCACGCAAGAGCTGCGTGGCGAACGACAACAGAAGGGACAGCAGATGAAGAGACGTTGGCTGCCAGCAACCGTCGCGGTGCCCGTCGCGGTGCTCGCCGCAGGGCTCACAGCCGGAGCGCCCGCCTCGGCCGCCCGGGTGCACGCGACCCCTCACGCCTCCGGTCCCACCGGGACGCTCACGATCTCGAACGAGTCCGGCTCGCTGTGGACGTGCGACTTCAACCCGTTCAACCCCGCGGTGTTCCAGGAGGCGGCCGGCTTCGTCTACGAGCCCCTCGTGTTCGTCAACACGTTGCAGAACGCGAAGACCACTCCCTGGCTCGCCTCGAGCTACGCCTGGAGCAACGCCAACAAGGTCCTCACGTTCACCATGCGCAAGGGGGTGAAGTGGACGGACGGCAAGCCGCTCACGGCAGCCGACGTCGTGTTCAGCTTCAACCTGCTGAAGAAGTTCCCCGCGCTCGACCTGAACGCGGTCTGGTCCGTGCTCGACAGCGTCGTCCAGAAGGGGAGCGACCAGGTCGTCCTCACGTTCAAGACCGCCGCGGTGCCCTACTTCTACTACGTCGCCGACCAGGTCTCCATCGTCCCCGAGAGCATCTGGTCGAAGATCAAGAACCCCGTCACCTACCCCGACACCTCACCTGTCGGGTCGGGTCCCTACACGGTCAAGTCCTGCTCGGGGCAGAACATCACCTACGCCGCGAACACCCACTACTGGCAACCCGGCCTGCCCAAGGTCGCGACTCTCGAGTACCCGGCCTTCACCTCCAACCAGCCCGCGAACACCTACCTCGCGACCGGCCAGGCGCAGTGGGGCGGTCAGTTCATCCCCGGGATCAAGGCCTTCTACCTCGACAAGTCCACGAGCAACCACGACTGGTTCCCGCCGGTCGCGAACGTCTCGCTGTTCATCAACCAGAAGGTCGCCCCACTGAACGACGTGGCCGTGCGCCAGGCCATGGCCTATGCGATCAACCGGAGCCGCGTCGCGTCGATCGGCGAGTACGGCTACGAGCCGGCGGCCAACCAGGCGGGCATCGTCACGCCGACGTTCTCCTCCTGGCTCGACAAGCCCGCGGCCGCGAAGTACGGCTACGGCTACGACCCGGCCAAGTCCATAGCGATCCTCGAGAAGGACGGCTACAAGAAGGGTGCGGGCGGCGTGTTCGCGAAGAACGGCAAGTCGCTGTCGTTCACGATCATCAACGTGGGCGGCAACAGCGACTGGGTCGCCGACCTCCAGATCGTCCAGCAGGAGCTCGCTGCGGTCGGGATCAAGGTGACGGTCGACAACCTCGCCGGGACCGACTTCGACAACGACCTCTACAGGGGCAGCTTCCAGCTCGCCTTCGACAACGAGACCGGCGGGCCGGGTCCGTACTACGAGCTCCGCCAGCTTCTCTACGGACCCAACACGGCCCCGATCGGCCAGCTGGCCTCCACCAACTACGAGCGCTACTCGAGCCCGGCCACCGACAGCCTGATCAACGCGTACGCGGCTACCACGAGCACCGCTACCCAGCACCAGATCGTCAACAAGCTGGAAGGCGTGATGCTCGCCGACGTGCCGGTCATCCCGATCACCGAGTCGGTCGACTGGTTCCAGTACAGCACGAGCGCGTTCTCCGGTTGGCCGACCCCGAGCAACCCCTACGCGCAGCCGGCGCCGTACAACACGCCCGACAACGAGGTGCTGCTCCTGCACCTCACCCCGAAGAAGTGAGCGCTGCGGTCTCGTGAGGTACGTGCTGCGCCGGCTCGGCTTCTTCGTCGTCACCTTGTGGTCGTGCCTGACGATCAACTTCGTCCTGCCACGGCTGATGCCCGGCAACCCCGCCATCGCGATGATGGCGAGGTTCCGGGGAAGGGTGAACGGCCAGGTGCTCCACGCTCTCGAGATCGCCTTCGGCGTCAACACGAGGCAGAGCGAGATAGCCCAGTACTTCGGCTATCTCGGCAACACGCTCACCGGCCACCTCGGGGTCTCCCTGACCTTCTTCCCGAACACCGTTCTGCAGGTCGTGCGGTCCGCGATCCTCTGGACAGTCGTGCTCGTCGGCGTGACGACGATCATCGGCTTCGTGCTCGGGACCTTGATCGGGATGATCTCGGGGTGGCGGCGGGGGAGCAAGCTCGACAGCATCCTGCCTCCCGTGTTCGTCGTCACCTCCGCGTTCCCGTACTTCTTCGTCGCCCTGCTGCTGCTGCTCGCGTTCTCGATCACCCTCGGCTGGACCCCTCTCGGCTTCGGCTACTCGAACACCGACACGATCGGCTGGACCTGGCACTTCGTCGGCGACGTCCTCGACCACGCGATCCTTCCCGCATGCACGATCCTCGTCACCTCGATCGGCGGCTGGATCCTCACGATGCGCAACAACATGATCACGACCCTCGCCGAGGACTACGTGCGCATGGCGCGAGCCAAGGGCCTGTCGCCGGCGCGGATCATGGTCGACTACGCGGGGCGCAACGCGATCCTGCCCAACCTCACGGGCTTCGCGATGTCGCTCGGCTTCGTCGTGAGCGGAGCGATCCTCGTCGAGTACGTCTTCTCGTACCCCGGCCTCGGCTACATGCTCCTCGAGGCCGTCCAGAACGAGGACTTCGCTCTCATGCAGACGCTCTTCCTGCTCATCACGATCGCCGTGCTCGTCGCGATCCTCGTCGTCGACTTCGTGACGCTCGTGCTCGACCCGCGCACGCGCTCGGAGAAGTGAGGCGCAGATGGGCACCGTGACCCTCCGCCCGCCACCGGCTCGGGTCCAAGAGGCGGTCGCACGCCTTCGCGCCGGCACGGTCGGCAACCTCGCTCGCGCCCTCGCCGGCAACCGCAAGGCGCTCGTCGGGAGCGCGATGCTCGCGTTCTTCGCCTTCTGCGCGCTCTTTCCGGGCGTTCTCGCAGCCGACGACCCGAACGCGGAGATCTACGCACGGGGCGCCGCTCCGTCGGCCGCGCACCTGCTCGGCACCACGTCCTACGGTCAGGACGTCTTCTCCCAGCTGATCTGGGGGACGCGGCAGTCACTCGTCATCGCTGTCGTCGTCGGCGGCCTGGCCACGGTGCTCTCGGTCGCGATCGGCGTCACCGCCGCCTACCTCGGGGGGATCGCAGACGACGTGCTCTCGCTGTTCACCGACGTCTTCCTCGTCATCCCTGCCTTCCCTCTCATCGTCGTCATCGCGGCCTACTCGAAGAACGGCGGGGACACGATCCTCATCGCGGTGCTCGTGGCCACGGGCTGGTCCTACGGCGCCCGCCAGCTGCGCTCGCAGGCCCTCTCCCTGCGGAGCCGGGACTTCCTCGTCGCGGCCAAGCTCCGGGGCGAGCGTCGATGGCGGATCGTCGTCTTCGAGATCCTGCCGACCATGACCTCGCTCATCGTCGCCAACTTCCTCGGCGCCGCGCTCTACGCGGTGCTCGCGGCGGCCGGGCTGCAGTTCATCGGCCTCGGCAACCCGAGCTCGATGAGCTGGGGGACGATGCTCTACTGGGCGGAGAACAACGAGGCGCTCCAGGCCGGCATGCCGCTGTGGGCAGTGATGCCGGGGGTGGCCATCGCGATGCTCGGTGGAGCGTTCTCGCTGTTGAACTTCGCCTTCGACGAGATCGGCAACCCGGCTCTCAGGCCGGTACGGAGGGCTCGTGGCCGACGCCATCCTTGAGGTCCGTGAGCTGAGCGTCGAGTACCTCACCCGCGGCGAGCCCGCGCACGCGGTCGAGAAGGTGAGCTTCGACCTCGCACCGGGCGAGTTCCTCGGCATCGTCGGCGAGTCCGGTTGTGGAAAGTCGACGCTGCTGTTCGCGATAGCGCAGCTCCTCAGCCCTCCGGCGGAGATCTCGACAGGCGAGGTCGTGTTCAAGGGCAGGAACATGGTCCAGATGACCGACAGGCAGCTCCGGACGGTCCGCTGGAAGGACTACTCGGTCGTCATGCAGAGCGCGATGAACGCGCTCAACCCCGTGAAGTCGATCGCCGCGCAGTTCGCCGACGCGATGGAGGCCCACGGGACGCGTTCGAAGGCCACGATCACCGCACGGTCGAAGGAGGTCCTCGCTCTCGTCGGGATCGACCCCGTCCACCTCGAGAGCTTCCCGCACCAGCTCTCGGGTGGCATGCGCCAGCGGGCAATGATCGCTATGGCATTGCTTTTCTCCCCGGAGCTCGTCGTCATGGACGAGCCGACCTCGGCGCTCGACGTCGTCGCGCAGCGCTCCCTCATGGTCCAGATCAAGGAGCTCCAGCGCGAGCTCGGCTTCGCCGTCATCTTCGTCACCCACGACATGTCGCTCGTGAGCCACTTCTCCGACCGGCTCGTCGTCATGTACGCGGGCCAGATCGCCGAGCTCGGGCCGACAGATGAGGTCTTCGACGACCCGCTGCACCCCTACACGATCGGCCTGCTCGAGGCGTTCCCCTCGATCTACGGGCCGAAGGTCCACCTCGAAGGCGTGCCTGGCAGCCCGCCGGACCTCTCGGCGCTGCCGAGCGGCTGCCACTTCCACCCCCGCTGCGCGAAGGCGACGCCCCTCTGCTCGTCCGTCGAGCCCGCCCTCTACACGATCGGCGACCGGCACGTGCGCTGCCTCCTGCACCAAGGCGACGGGACGCGCGGTGAATGACGGCCCGGCGACAGAGAGCCCGGCGACAGAGAGCCCGGCGACAGAGAGCCCGGCGAACGGCAACCTGGCGGCCGGCACGGCGGTGCTCGAGACGAAAGGGCTCACGAAGCACTTCCGCATCGGCGGCATGCGT
>JAJZCK010000153.1 GCA_021846125.1 Actinomycetes bacterium
ACGCCTCTGCCCGGGCTGCCCGGGCTGCCCGTGCTTCGCTTGTCCCACCTGCAGCATAATGTCAAGATGTCAGGACACCTTCTTGACAGCACGGAGAGGCTGTGTGAGTCTTGGCCCGTCGGAGGCCCGTGAGCCGTGGCGACGCGACGAGCCGGCGTCGTCGGTACCGCCCGGTTTCGTGCGCAGCTGGAGGGGGTGGTGGGGTCTACAGACATGCTGCTCGAGTGCGCCGCCCGTTCACCTGAGCGTCGGCTGGCGTTCACCTTGCCCGTCTATCGTGCGAACTGTCACGGGCGCAGGTCCGGTCGTCGTCCCACACTCCAGAGCTCACACAAAGGTGGCCAGATGCAAGCAAAGAAGTGGCGCAAGATGTCAGGCCGGGGAGCACGCGTGCTCCTCGCGGGCGGGATGCTCGGAGCGGGAGCGCTGTCGGCAACGGTCGCCGGCGCAGCCGCGAGCTCCGCGGCACCCCGCAAGAGCTCGGGCCCGACGGGCACGATCACCGTGTTCTCCCAGGGCGACGTCAACGTCCAGAACCTCTGGACCAACACCCTCATCCCCCGCTACGAGAAGTCGCACCCCGGCGACCACGTCAAGTTCGTCTTCTCGACGAGCTCCTCGGAGAACTCGGTGGTCTTCGACGAGCTCGCGGCGTCCGCCAAGGCGCACAAGAACAGCGTGTACGACATCGTCGACGGCGCGGTGCCCGCAGAGGCCGCCGCCGCGAAGCTCCTCACGCCGGTGACCCCGGCAGAGGTGCCGCTCATGAAGGAGATCAACCCGAACGCGTTCAAGGTGGTGAACGGCGAGGCGATCCCGTTGCGCGGCTCCGAGGTGCTCATCGCGTACAACTCCCAGGCGGTCCCCAACCCCCCGAAGACGCTCGACGCGCTCCTCGCGTGGATCAAGGCGCACCCGGGTCAGTTCACGTACTGCAACCCCGCCGACGGCGGCTCGGGTTCGGCGTTCGTCCAAGCGGTGCTCGCGAAGTACACGCCCGCGGCGGACAACTTGAAGATGGCGCTCGGCTACTCGCCGAAGTCCGAGTCGAGCTGGTCGAGCGGGCTCGCCGAGCTCAAGTCGCTCACGCCGGACATCTTCCAGCAGCAGTACCCCAACAGCAACCAAGGCGTCATGACGCTCCTCGCGTCGGGTGCGGTCTCGATGGGTGCCGTGTGGTCGGACCAGGCCACCACCGCCCTGCACAACGGGCAGCTGCCGAAGTCGATCAAGCTCACGGAGCTCACCCCGCCGCTCGCAGGTGGCCCGGACTACCTCGGCGTCCCGTCGAACGTCTCGGCGACCGAGAAGGCGCTCGCGTTCCAGTTCATCAACTGGACGCTGCAGAACCCGCAGCAGGTCGGGATCGTGCGCGCGATGAACGGCACGCCCGCGATCGAGTTCCAGTACCTCCCGAAGTCGATCGCCGCGGAGTTCGCGAGCTACAGCTCCTCGCCGGAGCTCCCCTACTCTGCGAACACCGACAGCGATATGAACAGCAAGTGGCAGAGCACGGTCGGCTGAGCAACAGCTTGTCGAGAGCACAGTCGGCCGAGCGCGTCCCGTCCTCGACGGCAGTCGAACGCGACGCCTAGGCAGGTGAGATGAAGACGGCGATCCAGCGCGGCTGGTACTTCCTCGCGGCGAGCCCGCCGGTGGTGCTGGTCGCCGTCTTCATCGGCTTCCCGATCGCTGTGACCGTGACGTACACGCTCGGCCACCTCGGCGGTGCGAACTCTGCGATCTCCTCGATCGCGCTCCACCAGGTCTCCTCCCACGGGCATCTCGCCACCTTCGGCGCCTACAGCGCCGTCCTCACGAGCCACAGCTTCCTCGAAGACCTCGTGGCGACCGTCTGGGTGACGGCGGCCTCGGTCGGCCTCGTCCTCCTCCTCGCGTGGCTCGTCGCTCTCTACGGCCGGCTCGCCGACACACGCGTCGCCCGGCTGCTCACGTCTTTCGCGGTGGTGCCGCTGTTCATCCCCGTCGTGATCGGCTCGTACGCGATCCTGCAGTTCTGGAGCTATGGCGGCCTCGTGAAGACCCTCGCGCACGCGGTCGGCCTACCGGGCTTCCCCGCTCTCGGCTACACCCTCGGCGGCGTCGTCCTCGCGGAGGTCTGGGTGAGCCTGCCGTTCGCGGTGCTCATGATCGGCTCCGGGCTGCGGTCGATCCCCGACTCGGCCTTCGACGCGGCACGCGACGCCGGCGCGTCGGTGGCGCGGGCCGCCTGGACGGTGCTGCTCCCGATGAACCTCGTCCCGACGATCATCGCGACGAGCTTCACGGGGATCTCCATCCTCGGGAGCTTCACGGTTCCCTACCTCGTCGGCCCGACCTCGCCGAACCTGCTCGGTCCCGACGCCGCACAGACGTTCCAGTCCTTCAACGAGCCCCAGCAGGCGGAGGTGATCGCGATGGTCATCTTCGCGCTGGCGATCGTCGTCGCGGTCCCCTACCTGTGGGCCACGTACCGCTCGAACAACGACGCACCGAGTGCCGCATGAGCTCCGTGACCGCCGGAGCCCCGGCGCCAGGGAGGACGTCGCAAGAGACAATGGCGGCGCCGGCGCGCTCCACGCCGCGAGCCGGGCGCCGCCGGCCGCTGACGGTGCGCCGTGTCGGCGTCGGTATCGGCATTGCCCTCCTCGCCGCCTTCATCTTCGGCCCGCTGCTCTGGCTCATGCTGTGGGCCTTCGCCGGCGTGTGGCACTACCCGTCGCTCCTGCCGCAGAGCTGGTCGCTCTCGTGGTGGCGCCAGATCTTCCACTACCCGCAGCTCGTGCGCTCCGTCGGCCTGAGCTTCACCTTCGCCCCGATCGTCACCCTGGTCTCGGCGGTCGTCTGCCTGCCGGCGGCCTACGCGCTCGCGCGCTTCCCCGTGCCGGGACGACGGACACTCCTCGTCGTGCTGTTCGCGAGCAACGCCTTCCCGAAGATCGGGCTCTACATCACGATCGCCGGGCTGTTCTACGCACTGCACTTGATGGGCACCTTCTTCGGCGTCGTGCTCATCCAGCTCCTCGGCACGGTCGTCTTCATGACCTGGATCCCCGCTGCGTCGTTCGCCTCGATCCCCCGGGTGCTCGAGGACGCAGCACGCGACGTCGGGGCAGGGCGGCTGCGGGTCTTCTTCACCGTCACGCTCCCGCTCGCCGCACCCGGCATCTTCGTGGCGATGGTGCTCGCGTTCCTGGCGTCGTTCGACGAGGCGCAGGGAACGTTCCTCGTCGGCGTTCCCAACTACGTCACGATGCCGGTGCAGATGTACTCGCTCGTGAGCGACTACCCTCCCCAGGCCGCCGCGGTCTTCGCAGTCCTTCTCTCGGTGCCGTCCGTCGCGCTCATGCTCCTCGTCCGCAAGCACGTCCTCGGCGGCGCGCTCGCGCGCGGCTTCGAGCTACGGTAGCCGGCGATGGACGGGCTCGTCATCGAGCATCTCAGCAAATCACTCGGTGGTCGCGTCGTCGTCGACGACCTTTCGCTGCGCGTCGCACCGGGCGACCTCGTCTGCCTTCTCGGGCCGTCGGGTTGCGGCAAGACCACGACGCTCCGCATGATCGGTGGATTCCTCGAGTCCGACTCCGGGACCATCGCGATCAACGGCAAGGACGTGACGACGGTCCCCCCGGAGCGCCGTCCGACCGCGATGGTCTTCCAGAACTACGCGCTTTGGCCGCACATGACCGTGTTCAAGAACGTCTCCTACGGTCTCAGGCTGCGCAAGCTCGCGAAGGACGTCGTCGAGGAGCGGGTCGTGGCGATGCTCCGGCTCGTGAACCTCGCGGAGAAGCGGGACCGCCACCCCTCCCAGCTGTCCGGCGGCGAGCAGCAGCGCGTCGCCCTCGCTCGTGCTCTCGTGCTCGAGCCGGACCTGCTGCTCCTCGACGAGCCGTTGTCGAACCTCGACGCGAAGCTGCGAGTCGGGGTGCGCGAGGAGATCCGTGAGATCCAGCAGCGGCTCGGCATCGCGACGGTCTTCGTCACCCACGACCAGGACGAGGCACTCACGATCTCGGACCGGATCGCCGTGATGTCCGGAGGCCGCATCGAGCAGTACGACGACGCGGACGGCCTCTACCGGTTGCCGAGGACCTCCTTCGTCGCGAGCTTCATCGGTGTCATGAGCACGATGCCGGGCAGGGTCGGCGACGGGGGCTTCCTCCTCGGCGCCAGCACGGCCGTCGTCGCGTGCCCGGCACTCGCGTCGTCGCCGGGGATCGAGGCCGGCGTCGAGTGGTCCGTCGGCGTGCGTCCCGAAGACGTGCGCGTGCAGGCTGGAGGCGAGCCCACGGCGAGCGTCGTGAAGGAGATCCCGCACGGGCATTTCAAGGAGCTCGTGCTCCGGCTCGACGGCGACGGCTCGACGGCGCTGCGGGCCTACGTGAGCTCGGAGACGCCGTCCACCGGGCGTGTCTCGGTGAGCTTCGCCCGGGCCCTGCTCTACCGTGACGGCCATCTCGTCCACGAGGTCGCCGCATCCGCACCCGTCGAGGCGGCGATCGGCGTTTCACGGGCCGGCGTGGCGCCGTGACGCTCGTGATCGGCCATCGGGGAGACCCGGTCGGCCACCGGGAGAACACCGTCGAGTCGTTCCTCTCGGCCGTCGCCCTCGGAGCCGACATGGTCGAGATCGACTGCCGGCTCTCCGCCGACGGACATTCCGTCGTCGTGCACGACCCGACTCTCGAGCGCCTGTGGGGCCTGCCTCGACCGGTCGCCGAGCTCACCTGGGAAGAGATCGCAGCTGCGGGCGGGGGCCGGCCGGGCGACGGCACGCCGAGGATCCCCGACCTTGCCACGGTGCTCGCGGAGGTCGCGCTCCCTGTGATGGTGGACCTCCCGGAGCCCGCGGCCGTCCCCGCGGTGCTCGAGGAGGTGCGAGCCGCCTCGGCGGGACCCCGCTGCCTGTTCGTCGGCGCGGTCGAGTCGCTCCAGCTGGTTCGACGCCTCGAGCCCGGCGCGCGCATCGGCCTCACGTGGCCGGAGCAGGAGCCGCCGTCGGACACTCTCCTCGCCGAGCTCCAGGTGGAGTACTTCAACCCGTACTGGGCGCTCTCGGGTCCGGGTGTGGTACGGAGCCACCACGACGCGGGACGGCTCGTCTCGGCCTGGACCGTCGACAACGAGGCGGACATGGCCTCGTGTGTCGGATGGGGCGTCGACGCGATCGTGACGAACCGCGTGGCCGATCTGCTCGCAGTGCTCGGCAGAGCCCCGGAGGCAGTGCAGTGAGCCTGTCCGACGCGGAGGTGGCCCGCTGCCTCGAGGCGGCGCTCGAGCTCGCCGAGTTCGCGACGGGCCGGATGAGCGGCGAGCGCCCCGGAGGTGTCGACGTCTGGACGAAGAGCCACGCGGCCGACTGGGTGACCGCGGTGGACCTCGCGATCGAGGCGCACGTCCGGGACCGTCTCGCGGCATGGTTCCCCGGGCACGGGATCGTCGGCGAGGAGTACGGCCTCTCGGAGGCGCGCGACGCCGGCGGACCGGTCTGGTATTGCGACCCCGTCGACGGCACGACGAACTTCGTCCACGGCCTGCCGTGGTCGTCGTTCAGCCTCGCCGTCGCCGACGACGCGGGCCTCTGCGTCGGCGTCGTCGCCGACCCGCACCGGCGGGAGGTGTTCAGCGCGGTCCGGGGCGGCGGTGCGCGGGTGAACGCCATACCTGTCACCTGTGCCACGCCGGAGAGCCTCGTCGGCGGGATTGTGCTCTCCGAGCTCGAGGGCACGCGCGTCTGGGACGGCATGACCGAGATGGAGCTCGCCCTCTCCGCCAAAGGATGCGTGACGCGCGTGATGGGCTCGTCCGCTCTCGCCCTCGCGAGCGTGGGTGCGGGTCGTGCCGCGGCCGCGGTGTTCGGTGCCGTGCACCCCATCGACGTCGCCGCCGGCCTCCTCGTCGCCCGGGAGTCCGGTGCGTCCGTCCGTTCCGCGAGCCGGGTCGACCCCCTCCTCGGCACCGACGGCACGTTGTCTCGAGCTGCGTTCGTCGTCTGCGCTCCGGGCGTGCTCGACGAGCTGCTCACCACGCTTCGCTGAGGCCACCAGACGACGGGTGCAACATGAGGGGTGCAAGATGACGGGTGCAAGATGAGGGGTGCAACATGAGGGGTGCAAGATGACGGGTGCAAGATGAGGGGTGCAAGATGAGGGGTGCAACATGAGGGGTGCAAGATGAGGGGTGCAGAGCGGACCGCGATCTGGTCGCACCGTGGCCGACTGTCCGCGGCACCTGGTGGTCCGGAGAACACCCTTGCTGCGTTCCGTGACGCGTCGAGGGCCGGTGTCGACGGCATCGAGCTCGACACGTGGCTGACGCGCGACGGTGCCTTCGTCGTCCACCACGACCGCAACGTGGCGGAGGGCAGGCTCGACGAGCTGACGCGGGCGGAGATCCCCCCGACCGTCGCGGACCTGCTCGACGCGGTCGCAGCCTGCGACGTCCCTACGCTCAACGTCGAGCTGAAGGTCGCGCCCGACGCGGCTCCCGATCTCGCAGCGTCCCTCGGCACGACGCTGGCGCTCTACCTCCTCGCAGAGGCCGGCGAGCAGGTCGCAGCTGGCCGCATCGTCGTCGCGTCGTTCTCGCGCCT
>JAJZCK010000154.1 GCA_021846125.1 Actinomycetes bacterium
GTTGCCCTGGCCGAACGTGCTGGGCCCGGGACGGATCCCAGGGAACGCCTCGACGCCGAAGTTGTGCTCCATCGCCGGGTTCGTGACGGGGATGTTCTGCGCGCCCTCCCACGGGCCGTCCATTGTGAAGCCCTGCTTGCCCGCGACGAACGGGTCGTCGTCTCCACCCGCCACCGCACCGTAGGCAGTCGAGAGCGAGTTGAACAGCGCGTAGGGCTCGTTGGCGTAGGAGGCGAAGAACTTCGCCTCCACTTGAGCACCCTTGCAGTTCGCGAAGTCGTACTTGCCCGCCTTGTTGAAGCAGTTGACCGCGTTGAAGAAGCTCGAGAAGTTCTCGAACCCGCCATTGGGGTAGAAGCCGATCTGCTCGAGCTTGTTGCCCGAGACCTTCCACTCCTTCTTCGAGTCGGCGAGCAACTGTGCAAGCGTCTTCGGTGGCGATGCGATCCCGGCCGCCTTCATGATGCTCTTGTTGTAGTAAAGAGCCCAGGAGTTCATCGACATCGGAATCGCGTAGAGCTTGCCCTTATAGAGCCCGCCCTGGAGCGCGATCGGGTACTCCCACTTCTTGAGCCCGGCATACTGCCCCTTCAAGAATGGGTTCATAGACTGGATGGTGCCGTCGGCGGCATACTCGCCGAGGACGGGGTTCCACTCAGTGAACACATTCGGTGGGTCGCCGGCGGCGATCTGCGACAGCAGCTTCGCGTCGCCGGTCGAGCTCGGGATCGCCTCCTCGGTGACGTGGATGCCGGGGTGGCTCGCATTGAACGCAGTGGTCATCTGGTTGAGCAGGGTCAAAGTGTTGCCCGACCACATGGTCTCCCACGTGAGGTTGACCACCGCTGCATGCTTCGTGCTCCGCGGCGCGGCGGCCGACGCCGCGGTAGAGCCGTAGCTCGCGAGCGTAAGGGCTGCAGCACCTGCGAGGAAGACCTTCGACTTCCCGGCTCTCGCCGCCTTGCTGCTCGTGCTGTCTTGGAGCGCGTCGCGCGACTGCCCCCTGATCCGGCGCATCCTCTTCATCTTCCCGACCATCGAACTCCCCCTAGCTTGTTCACGAGAATGCAGAACGTACATCCTCTGCACACACATATGCAGCTACCTGTGCAAATTTCCTCTTTCTCCGCCTGTCCGCTACGAACCACCTCCTTCGCGCCTCGGCAACTTTGCAGCGGCGACACTTGCACGCAGACGGGCTCGGCAGGGCACTGGCCGGCCGGCGCAGCACGTCCCATCCGAGCACCCCGAGCTGCGCGCCTGCGCGGTGTCGAGCCGCGCGGTGTCGAGCCGCGCGGTGTCGAGCCGCGCGGTGTCGAACCGTTTCGATCGCGGTTGGCCGCAAGGGCCCCACGGATCGCGCATCACGGCTGGCGCCGGACAGCTCGACGCGGCGGGCCCGTGCTCGCTCCGAGGTGGAGCGCGGGCTCGAAAAGCTCGCACTCGACCGGCGTGCCCCCGTCTTGCGCGACGAGGAGCTCCACCGCACGCGCTCCGAGCACGGCGGCGGGGAGCGCCACGAACGTGAGCTCCGGACGCTGCTGGCTGGCGAGGTCCTCAGGGCAGATCGCGACGACGGAAAGGTCGCGTGGAACCTCACGGAACGAGCGCATCAGCGACTCGAGCACCGCGCCGATCGCCATGTCGTTGTGGACGACGAGCGCCGTCAGCTCCGGCTCTCGCCCGAACAACGCGCGCAGCGCATCGTCCGCGCCTGTCGGCACGGGCTCGACCGTCTCGAACAGCTCCGGCAAGCCGTAGCTGCGCAGGATCTCGAACACGCCGGCGCGCGACCGGTGGACGAACGCTACCTCGCGCTCGTAGAACGTCGACGAGCAGCCGAGCAGCCCGATCCTCTCGTGACCGAGGTCCACGAGATGCCGGGCGCACAACCGCCCTGCGGCGACGAAGTCGAGGTCCACGTAGGGCAGTCCGGCGGACTGGTCCGGCATGCCGATGAGCACTGCCGGCTTGCCGAGCTCGGCGACGAGCGCGATCCGGTCGTCGTGGAGATCGACGTCCATCACGATGAGGCCGTCCACCATCGCAGACGCGACGACGCGCTCGATCTGGGCATGACCGCTTTCGGCGGTAAGCAGCAGAACGTCGAGATGTCGCCGGTTCGCCGCCTCTGCGACCGCGGCGACGAAATCCATGCGAACGCGGCTGCTCGTGCCTGCACGGAACGGCACGACGAGGCCGATGACGCCCGTGCGGCTCGCGCGGATCGATCGGGCCCCCGCGTGCGGCCGGAACTTCAGCTCCGCGATGCTTTGCTCGACGCGCTGGCGCGTGGCCGCCGACACGGGACGATTACCCGTGAGGACATAGGACACCGTGCTGAGCGCGACTCCTGCATGTGTCGCCACATCTCGGATCGTCGCCGGCACGGCCCCCCCAGGTCGAACTGATTCAATTTCGAGGACGGTACCGCCCCGTGGACAGTCGGTCAAGGGTGGAGCTCTCACCTCTACGCTCCGAGCGTCCCGCAGACCACCGGCGGGCGCGCGCTTCCCTCGGAGGCTCGGACGAGCACGTCTCCCCGACGGGGCGCTCGTGCATCGAAGGTCTCCCTACCTCTGAGGCGCCTTCGACCGTGCAATCGTTCCATCGTCACCCCCGCAAAGGTCGGCGCGACCGCTGACGTCTCGTCGTCCCACGTGGTCGGCGCGCCCGGCGCGGACTTTACTTGATAAACCTTCAATGGTCAAGATTCGCCCTCGAGACCGTTTGAGGAGGGCCACAGGCAGCTCTTTGTTCATCCACGCAACACTCGTGCTAGGTTCGCCTCGCTGCTAATGGCTGGGGGCTCGGATGGGCGACGTCGTGCGTGTAGATGCTTCGCGCTGGAACGCGATGACGGACTCGATGCGAGCCATCCTCGTCGACCTGCTCCTGCACGGACCCCGTCCGCGTGCGGAGCTCGCTCGGCGCCTTTCGTTGTCGCCCGCGAGCCTGACGAAGCTGACACGTCCGCTCATCGACCGTGGTCTGCTCGTCGAGCGTGGTCGCCAGCTCCAACCCGAGACCGGGCGACCGTCTCAGCCTCTCGAGATCCTGCCCGACTGGCAACACGTCGTCGGGGTCAAGATCAACCCGGAGGACCTCTACGCTGTGCGCACCGACCTTCGGGCTGTCGTACGCGGTGAGCACGACGGCCGCCTCGCCGGGCACGACGTCGCGACGGTCGTCGAGGCCATCGCCTGCGCCGTCGAGCAGCTGGATCCGGCGGGCGAGGTGGGAACGGTGGGCGTAAGCCTCGCGGCCAACATTCGGCCGGGCGACTCCGTGGTGCGGGCATCGCACTACCTCGGTTGGTCGCAGGTCCCCCTCGCTCGTCTCCTCGCGCAGCGTACGGGCAGATCGATCGTGCTCTCGAACGACGTCCGAGCGCTCACGGCCGCTCAGCACTGGTTCGGTGCCGGCCGGCAGAGCCGGTGCTTCGGCGTGCTCACCGTCGGCAAGGGCATCGGCTGCGGCCTCGTCGTCAACGACGCCGTCGTCGCTGGCTACGACGGGCATGCCGGCCTCGTGAGCCACGTCCCGGTGCACGAAGGCGGCCCGATCTGCCGGCGGGGCCATCGAGGATGCGCGAGCGCCTACCTGACCTCTGGCTCGATCGCACGATCCCTCGCGGCCTCGTTCGACTCCAAATGGTCCAGCTTCGCCGAGGCGCTCGACGCAGCACGCGCCGGCAGCCCACCGGCGCTGCAGGTCTTCCACGAGGCATGCTTCGCGCTCGGCGTCTTGACCGCTGAGATCGCGAACGTCATCGGACCCGACCGCATCGTGCTCTCCGGGGAAGGGATCGGCATGTACGACATCGCTCCCGATGCGGTACGCGAAGGGATCGACGCGCGGATCCATTGGGGCGCCTCTCCCTTCGACCTCGACGTCGAGCCATTCGCCTTCAGCGAATGGGCGCGCGGTGCCGCAGCGGTCGCGATCCAATCCCTCCTGCGCCCTGTCGGCGTGCGGACCATCACCAACGAGATCCCGGAGGACTCATGACGCCAATCCGCTACGACGAGGCGAGCCGGGTCTTCCTGCTCGACACCGTCTCGACCTCCTATGCGTTCGCAGCCACCGGGGACGGTCGCCAGGTC
The DNA here is from genome assembly GCA_021846125.1 of Actinomycetes bacterium. Taxonomy (GTDB): domain Bacteria; phylum Actinomycetota; class Acidimicrobiia; order Acidimicrobiales; family Bog-793; genus JAJZCK01. The sequence goes on from JAJZCK010000154.1 coordinate 4,107, forward strand.
CGCCACATCCACTGGGGACCACGGGTGGACCTCGAGAGCGCGGCGGCTATGGCGCTCTCCACGGACGCGCCACACGCCGTCGAGCGGATCACCTGGGGCGGTGAAGACCCCCTCGAGTACACGCCGTGGGGTGGGCAGCGCTACGACGAGCCGTCTCTCAAGGTGGACTTCGCGGACGGGACCCGAGGGATCGAGTGGCAGGTGACGGGCCACCGCATCGAGCGCGACGAGGGCGACGAGGGCCGGACGACGCTCGTCCTCACGCTCGAGGACCTCGCCTACCCGCTCACGGTCGACCTCTGCTACCGCGTCTTCGACGACTCCGACGTGATCGAGCGGTGGGCGCGGCTCTCGAACTCCGGCTCGGACGATCCGATCGTCGTCCGCCAGGCACTCTCCGCGAACCTGTGGATGCCGATAGAGCGGTCATGGCGCCTGCGGTACCTGCAAGGCGGTTGGGGCTCGGAGGACCAGATCACCGAGACGGTGCTCCGTCCGGGCAGGTTCGTCCTCGAGAGCCGCCGGGGCACCACGAGCCACGAGGCTTCGCCATGGTTCGCGCTCGACCCGTGCGGCGAGGCGACCGAGGAGCACGGCGCCGTCTACAGCGGCTCCCTCGCGTGGAGCGGATCCTGGAAGATCGTCCTCGAGACCACTCCCGGCGGGAGGGTCCACGCGTGCGCGGGCCTCAACGACTTCGACGCCCCGCTCCTGCTCGCGCCCGGCACCGAGCTCGTGCTGCCGGTCCTGGCAGTCCTCTACAGCGGGGCAGGACACGGTGGGGCGAGCAGAGCCTGGCACGCCTACCAGCTCGGTCATGTCCTCTCCCACGCGGCGCGGACGGGTGGGAGCCCGTCGTTCCCGGCCCGTTCGGGACCCGCGCGTCCAGAGCACGCCCGCCGCGCATCGCTGGTCACGCGTCCCGAGCCAGGCGCCGGGGAGGAAGCGGTGCTCCCGCCGCTGCGACCCGTGCTCTACAACTCCTGGGAGGCGACCGGGTTCTCGGTCACCGAGGCCGGCCAGACGCGCCTCGCCGAGCTCGCGGCGGAGATGGGCGTCGAGCTCTTCGTCGTCGACGACGGCTGGTTCACCGGACGCAGGGACGACCACGCCGCTCTCGGGGACTGGGTCGTCGACCCGACGAAGTTCCCGAACGGCCTCGCCCCGCTCGCAGCGAGGGTAAAGGACCTCGGGATGGGGTTTGGCCTTTGGGTCGAGCCCGAGATGGTCAACCCCGACAGCGATCTGTACCGTGCGCACCCGGACTGGACGCTCCACTTCGCGAACCGCTCACGCACCGAGCGCCGCAACCAGCTCGTGCTCAACCTCGCTCGCGACGACGTCGCGGGATGGGTCTTCGCGACCCTCGACCGCCTTCTCACCGAGCACGAGATCGACTTCGTGAAGTGGGACATGAACCGCCACCTCTCCGAGCCGGGCTGGCCCGCCGAGACAGGGCACAACCCCGAGCGCGTCTGGCTCGACTACACCCGCAACCTCTACGCCGTCCTCGACGGGCTGCGCGCGGCGCATCCCGACGTCGACATCGAGTCCTGCTCGGGCGGAGGCGGCCGGATCGACCTCGGAATGCTGTCACGCACCGAGCAGGTATGGACGTCGGACAACACCGACGCGCTCGACCGCATCGCGATCCAGGAGGGTTTCAGCCAGGCCTGGCCTGCCCAGGCGATGATGGCGTGGGTCACCGACAGCCCCAACCCGCTCACCCGCCGCCGGCTTCCTCTCAGCTTCCGCTTCCACGTCGCGATGGCAGGGTCGCTCGGAATCGGCGGCGACCTCGCGGAGTGGTCGCACGAGGAGCGAACCGAGGCGCGCGACCTCGTCGCCCTCTACAAGAAGATCCGGCCGACGGTTCAGCATGGCCGCCTCTACCGGTTAGCGAGCACCCGCCAGGGACCGCTCGGCGCCGTCGAGTACCTCGGTCCCGGCGGCTACGACGTGGTCGTGATCGCCTTCTCGGGCCCCCGCCCGCTGCGCCCTTGGCCGTCCCGGATCCGCCTCGCCGGACTCGACGAGGCGGCCACCTACCGGGACTGCGACTCCGGGGCAGAGACGAGCGGCGCGGTGCTCACGCACCTCGGCCTTGAGCTGCCGACGGCACTCGACGCCACGAGCATGCTCGTCCGCCTCGAGCGGCTCTAGCCGGCGTGACCGACCGAACCAGACCGGGGAGGCGATGGCCGAGGAGAAGATGGCCGACGGCGTCGAGCGAGAGCGATCACGGGAGATTCGCGTCGACAGCGGCACCTGGGCTCGCGAGACACGCGGAGGCGACAGCGACGGCCGTCGGGCCCGCCGGCGCAGCGAGGCGCATCGCCGCGCAATTGTCACACCGTCCGCAATCTGTAGGATCCGGGTCGTCGAGCTGGGTGCGCAGGAAGCGCATCCGGCAGCCTTTCGTCGAGACGTAGTCGACCATCGCCTTCTGCTCGTCGAGGCGCGCCAGCGCGACTCGCTCGTA
>JAJZCK010000155.1 GCA_021846125.1 Actinomycetes bacterium
AAGGGACGGGCACGAGGCGACGAGCGTGCCGCCGTCGTAGAGGGAGCGCCGGACGACGAGCCGGTGGGAGTACGCGTCGAGGCGCGCCACAACCGGCGCCGTGCCGGCGCCGGGGCACGGTACGAGTGCGGGGCGCACGTCGACCGCATCGGTCGGCTGTGGCTCCACGTCGCCCGCGCCGCCGAGCGGACGTGCGGCGCCGACGCGCAACGGCGCGCCCTGCTCGTCGGTCGAGGTGATGCCCGGTGTCGCCATCGGGTCGATCAGACGCGCTCCGGACCCGCGCTTGGCGATCCCGACCGGTACGGCGCCGATGGGGACGACGATGCCATCCCTCCCGGACGGTCGAGCGAGGATCTCGGGCGTCACGCCACGATATGCGGGAGCCAGTCGCTCGATCTCCTCGGAGATCGACTCGAGATTGTCGAAGCCGAGGTCCGAGCCGAGGCGCCGAGCCAGCTCGACGGCGACGGTCCAGGCGGGCCACGCCGTGCCCGGCGGCACGACCTTGGCGGCAAGCCTGGTCACGCGGCCTTCGATGTTCGTCGTCGTGCCTGCCCGCTCGGCATCGCCTGCAACGGGCAGCACGACGTCGGCATGGGCTGACGACGCATCGCGATGCGTGGCGATGGAGACGAGGAACGGGACGCGCTCAAGGGCCGCGGCGGCGAGCTCTCTGTCCGGGAAGTCGCTGAGCGGATCTGCGCCGAGCAGCACGAGCATCTGCAGCTCGCCTTCGGCGGCGGCGGCGAGAATGCCGGCGGAATCGCGGCCACGACCCTCCGGCAGCGTCGCGCCCCAGGCCGCGGAGAACCACTCCCGGGCGTCGTCCGCGGCGACCCGTCCGGGGAGGAGCCCGGGTGCAAGACCCATGTCGAGTGCTCCGAGGACGTTCGCCCTGCGCAGCGCGGGGAGGAACCGGGCACCTGGTAGGGACTCGTGGAGGAGCGCGGCTGCGGCCGCGACCGGCTCCGGACCTTCGGCAAGCGACTGCCGCCCGAGGACGACGACCACCCCGGCGCCAGGTGTGTCCGACGTGCCTGGCACGCCGACGAGGAGGTCACGGGCTGTCTGGATCTTCTCGCCGGCGACGCCGGCGACATCCCCCGGCACCTCCGACGAGACGAGAGCCGCCGCGAGCAGAGCGGTCTCGGCCGGCCTGCACATGAGCTGGACGGTGGCGAACGACGCCGACGCGTTGGCGACCGCCGAGATGTCGACGACAGAGGTGCCACGACCCGCCGCCTCGCGCAGGCGCAGGTAGAGGATGGGAAGCTCCTCGCGGAGGTCACCCGCCAGGAGCACGACGACGCGAGCGGACGCCGCCTCGTCGATCGTCGCCCGGGGGAGCCCGAGGACAAGCTCTGCCGGGAGCCCGTCACCGAGCTGCGCATCCACCGAGTCCGTACCGAGGACGACCCGCGCCAGCTTCGACCACGCATACGCGTCCTCGTTCGCCAGTCGCGCTCCACCGACGATGCCGATCGCTCCACCGCCGCCGGTCGCGCGCGCCTGGCGGGCACCTGCGGCGAACTCGCCCAGGGCGTCGTGCCACCGGGCTGGCTCGAGACCCGAGCCGCGGCGGACGAGCGGCTCACTGAGACGCGCCGACGTGTTGACGGCTTCGAAGCCGTAGCGCCCCTTGTCGCAGAGCCAGCTCTGGTTCACCGGATCCGAGTCGACCCCGAGGTAGCGGACGAGGACCCCGGCAGAGGACTGTGCCGCCACCCGGCAACCCACCGCGCACGTCGTGCACGTCGTCTCCACCTGCTCAAGATCCCATGGACGTGACTTGAAGCGGTACGCCGGTGAGGTCAACGCCCCCACGGGACATATCTGGATCGTGTTGCCGCTGAAGTAAGAGGCGAACGGCCGGTCCGGGAACGGCGCGACCTCGATGCTCGAACCGCGGAAGGCGAAGTCGATGAGCGCTTCGCCGGCGATCTCCCCGGCGAAGCGGGTGCAGCGCGCGCACTGGATGCAGCGCTCCCGGTCGAGCAGGACAAGGGGGCCGATCTCGATCGGCTTCGCCCAGTGCCGCTTCTCCTCGACGAAGCGGCTCTCGCCGGGTCCGTGCGACAACGCCTGGTCCTGGAGGGGACACTCGCCGCCCTTGTCGCAGACCGGGCAGTCGAGTGGGTGGTTGACGAGCAGGAACTCGAGCACGCCCTCTTGCGCTTTGCGCGCTTTCGGCGAGCGCGTGACCACCTCCTGGCCCTCGGCGACGCGCAGGTAGCACGCGGGCTGGAGGCTGAAGCCGCGGGGCCCGGAGACCTCGACGAGGCACATGCGGCACATGCCCACGGGCTCCATGTGCGGGTGGTAGCAGAAACGGGGAATGTAGACCCCTGCACGCTCCGCCGCCTCGATGACGAGCTCGCCCGGGCGAGCGTCCACCGGGCGCCCGTCGATGACGACGTGGACCGCGTCGGACGCGCTCATCGTGCCGCTCGCATGGGGCAGCCGCCTTCCTTGACGTGCAAGAGGAACTCGTCCCGGAACATCCGGATGCCCGAGGCCACGGACGACGGTATGGACGGGCCGAGCACGCAGATCGTCGTCTGCTGCGGGGGCCACGAGACGCCTGGCGCGATGTTGTCGCACGCGTCCATCAGGAGATCGAGGTCCGCCTCCCGGCCGTTCCCCTCCTCGATGCGGCGCATCATCTTCTCGATCCAACCGCTTCCCTCACGACACGGCGTGCACTGCCCGCAGGACTCCCGTGCGAAGAACCGCGTGATCCGCCAGGCCGCCCGCACCGCGCAGGTCGTGTCGTCCATGACCACCACCGAGCCCGAGCCGAGCATCGAGCCTGCGCGAGCGACCGCGTCCTGGTCGAGCCCGAGGTCGATCTGGTCCGGGCCGAACCACGGAGCCGACACCCCACCGGGGATGAAGGCCTTCAGCGCGCCACCGTCACGGATGCCTCCGCCGAGTGACGGGTCGTAGACGAGGTCGCGGAACGTCGTCTTCGACATCTCGAGCTCGTACCAGCCGGGGCGCTCGACGCGTCCGGAGAGCGCGAAGAGCCGCGTGCCTGTCGACGAACCCGCGCCGAGGGCGGCGAAGGCCTCGCCACCGTTGACGACGATCCACGGGAGGTTCGACACGGTCTCGATGTTGTTCACCACTGTCGGAGCCCCGTAGAGGCCGATCGCTGCGGGGAAGTACGGCGGCTTGATGCGAGGGAAGCCCCTCTTGCCCTCGAGGCTCTCGAGCAGCGCCGTCTCCTCGCCGCAGATGTAGGCCCCGGCGCCCGGATGGACGACGAGGTCGAGCGAGAAGGACGACCCGAGGATGCCGGCACCAAGCGCGCCGTACGCATACGCGTCGTTGCAGGCCTGCTGGAGGCGCTCGAGACCGAGCGCGAACTCGCCACGACAGAAGATGAAAGCCTGGCTCACGCCGAGAGCGAAGGCGGCGATGATCGCTCCTTCGACGACCTGATGGGGGTCTCGCTCGACGAGCAGGTGGTCCTTGAAGGTCGCCGGCTCGCTCTCGTCGCCGTTGACGACGAGGTACGACACGTCCGCCTTGCGCAGCATCGACCACTTGCGGCCCGCGGGGAAGCCCGCTCCTCCCCTGCCGAGGAGACTTGCCTTGTCGACCTGCTCGCGCACGGCATCGGGCCCGAGGAGGATCGCTCTCCGCAAACCGTCGTAACCGCCGGTCGCAAGATAGCGCTCGAGGGTGTGGGCGTCGGCGTAGGCCATCCGACCCGTGACGATGGGTGGCGCGCCGGTGATCACGTTGCGGACCCCTCTGCCGTGCCGACGCCACCGACGTCGCGGTCATCCGCTCCGTGGGCGAGCAGGCCGACCGTGCGCTCGACGCGGCACAAGACCCCGTGGCGAGGGACCTGTCCGGCCAGGACACCCGTGCGGAGATCCTCGACGAGCTGGTCGAACGACGCAGCGTCGAGAGGTCCGAAGAATCGGTGGTTGACCTGGACGCACGGTGCCGTGTCGCAGCCAGCGAGGCACTCGGCCTCTTCCAGGGTGAACTCGCCGTCGTCGGTCGTCTGGCCCGAGTGGATGCCGAGACGATCCTGGGCGTGCTCGAGCAGCTCGTACGCGCCGGCGAGCATGCATGCGACGTTCGTGCACACGGCGACGACGTGCCTGCCGACGGGCTCGGTGTGGAGCATGTCGTAGAACGTCGCCGTCCCGTGCACCTCGGCCGGCGTCACGCCGACGAGCGCGGCGACGTCTTCCATCGCCTCGGGTGTGAGCCATCCGTCTTGCGCCTGCGCGAGGTGGCACAGCGGTATCAGCGCGGACCGAGGCTCGGGGTAGACGGCCACGAGCCGTCGTGCCCGCTCGAGGTTCTCGTCGCTCAAATGGGCCATCAGCGGTCCACCTCCCCGAGCACAGGGTCGACCGAGGACAGGATCGCTATGGCGTCCGCGAGAAGGCTTCCCCGCAGCAGCGCCGGAACGCTCTGGAGGTTCACGAAGCTCGGGCCGCGCCAGTGCATCCGGTATGGCTTGTTCGAGCCGTTCGAGACGATGTAGCAGCCAAGCTCACCCCGCGGCGACTCGATCGACGCGTAGACCTCGCCCTCCGGTGGCTCGAAGCCACGCGTATAGAGCTTGAAGTGGTGGATGAGGGCCTCCATCGACTCGTCGATACGTGCCCGCGGCGGGGGGGTCACCTTCTTGTCCTGCGCCTTGTAGTCGCCGCTCGGCATCCTCTCGACGACCTGGCGCACGATCCTGATCGACTCCCTGACCTCGTTGAGCCTGACCGCGTAGCGGTCGAACGTGTCGCCGACCGTGCCGACGATGACGTCGAAGTCGACCTCCTCGTACGCGAGGTAAGGCATCGACTTGCGCAGGTCCCAGGCCACACCGGCCGCTCGCAGGATCGGACCGGTCGCAGACATCGCCAGAGCCAGGTCCGGCCCGATGACCCCGATGCCCTCCGTCCGCTCGCGGAAGATCGGCTGGCCCGTGAGCAGCTCGTCGTACTCGTCGAGACGACCCGCGATCGTGTCCACGATGACCGAGACGTCGTCCTCCCACCCGTCAGGCAGGTCGGCCGCCACCCCGCCCGGACGGATGTAGTTGTGGTTCATCCGCAGCCCCGTCGTCTTCTCGAAGAAAGAGAGGACCATCTCCCGCTCCCGGAAGCCGAATATCATCATCGTCGTCGACGCGAGGTCCATCCCGTTCGTGGCCGCCCACATGACGTGGGAGGAGATGCGATTGAGCTCGGACATGAGCATCCGGATCCACGTCGCCCGGGGCGGAAGCTCCACGCCGAGGAGCTTCTCGACCGCGAGGCTCCACGCGAGCTCGTTGTTCAACGGGGAGAGGTAGTCCATACGGGTCACGTTCGTGGCGCCCTGGACGTAGGTCAGCTCCTCCGCCGTCTTCTCCATGCCGGTGTGGAGGTAGCCGACGACCGGCTTCGAGCGCAGCACGGTCTCGCCTTGGAGCTCGAGCATCACCCGCAGCACCCCGTGGGTCGACGGATGCTGCGGGCCGAGGTTGATGATCATCGTCTCGCCGTCGCCGAAGTGCGCGTCCGCCGCGCCGCCGTCGGCTCCCGAGTCGACCGCCGGCGCCGCGTCCTCCGGCAAGCGCAAGACGGCTCCACGCTCGATCAACAGCTCCATCTCGTCGGTCTCGCCGACGAGATGGAGCTCCTGGTCCCCTTCGCTCGTCTCTGCCTCGAACAGCTTCTCGAGCTCGACGCCTCCGTCGTCCCCGTCGACGGCTTCCCCGTCGTCGTGAACGGCGACCGCTCCCTCGCCGGCGCCCGCACCGCGATCGTGCGCCCGTTCGCCGGTCGAGCCGGGTATCCAGCTCGCAGCAGCCGACACCGGCTCCGTCTCGTCGTTCATCGGGGACCTGGTGACTCTTTGAACTGCACCGGGACACGCCCGACCCCGTAGTCCTTGCGCAGCGGGTGGCCTTCCCAGTCCTGGGGCATGAGGATCCGCGTCATGTCCGGGTGGTCGCTGAAGACGACGCCGAACAAGTCGTACACCTCCCGTTCCATGTTCTCCGTGCCCGGGTAGAGGTAGAAGAGCGTCGGGACGACAGCGTCGCCGGCCGGCACCTGGACGCGTAGTCGCACGTAGCGCCGACGTGAGTGGCTCAGGAGGTTGACGACGATCTCGAAGCGCTCCCCGGTCAATCCCTCCGGCAGCGGTCGTGCCATGTGCGTCAGATAGTCGACCGCGCACAGGTCGGAGCACATGACGAAGCCTGCCCCTTTCAGCGCGGCGACGACAGCGAGGTAGCGCTCGCGCGGCGGGAAGAGGATCTCGTCTCCACGAAAGAACATGACGGGCACGCCCGCGAGATCAACGAGCTCCGCGGCGACCGAGCCGGACGCGGTCTCTCCGGCGGCGGCGGGCTGAACGCTCGCCGTGCTCTCTTCGACCATCAGCGGGGAGTCCCGATGTGGACCGGGTGCTCGAGCGGCTGGGTCCAGCCGGGCACCTCGCCTGCGAGGTCGACGCCTGCTCCTGCGCCGGCGGCGTCGCGCCGGCGGGTGATCTCTCCCGTCCGGACCTTCTCGTGGAGCGTGAGGATCGCGT
>JAJZCK010000156.1 GCA_021846125.1 Actinomycetes bacterium
GGAGGCGACCGCCAAGGCGCTCTTAGTCGACGGCGAGGCATTGCGGTCAGCGCAGGCCTCGGGCGACGTCCTCGGCGCCAATGCGGTGCTCGTCGACGCGTTCAACACCGACGTCCGGCCGCTTCTCGCCGAGGTGCGTGAGGAGATGGGCCTCGACCGGGATCCGATCGCCGCGTACGCGCGTTCGGGCTACTACGACAAGGTCGTCGCCGAACGCGTCGGTGGCCAAGCTGCCGGCTGGGGCGCGTGAGGGGAGTCGAGTAGATGACGACACGTCCAGTGCCTGCATCGGTCCAGCAGCTCCTGGACCGGTCCCACCGCCTCGGAGCAGATCGCCGCAACACCAACTACGCCGGCGGTAACACGTCCTGCAAGGTGCTCCAAGACGACCCGGTGTCCGGCTCGCTTACGGAGCTCCTGTACGTGAAGGGCTCGGGTGGTGACCTCGGGACGCTCACCGCGGATGGCCTCGCAGTGCTCCGGCTCGATCGTCTCCGGGGCCTGGTGGACGTCTACCCTGGTCCGGAGCGCGAGGACGAGATGGTCGCTGCCTTCGACTTCTGTCTCCACGGGCGCGGAGGCGCAGCGCCGTCGATCGACACGGCGATGCACGGCCTCGTCGAGTCCGACCACGTCGACCACCTTCATCCCGACGCGGGTATCGCGTTCGCGACGGCCGCGGACGGCGAGAGGCTGACGAAGGCGTGCTTCGGCGACAGGGTTGCGTGGGTTCCTTGGCGCAGGCCCGGCTTTCAGCTCGGCCTCGATATCGCGGCTGTCCAGCGCGAGCGTCCAGATGCCATCGGTGTCGTCCTCGGCGGCCACGGCATCACGGCGTGGGGGACGTCGAGCGACGAATGCGAGGCGCGGTCTCTCGAGATCATCCGTGGAGCGCAGTCCTACATCGACGAGCACGGTCGTCCGGACCCGTTCGGGGAGATGGTGCCCGGCTTTGCGGCATTGCCCGACGACGCGCGACTCGAGCGAGCAGCTGCACTGTTCCCGGTGCTCCGGGGCCTCGTGAGCGGCGAGCACCGCCAGGTTGGACATTACGACGCGAGCGGCGTGGTGCTCGACTTCCTCGCCCGGGAGCGCCATGCCGAGCTGGCCGCGCTCGGGACGTCCTGTCCGGACCACTTTCTCCGGACCAAGGTTCGCCCGCTCGTGCTCGACGTCGGTCCACGGGCACCGCTGGGCGAAGTCGTCGAGCGCTTGGAGGTGCTCGTTGCCGGCTACAGGTCCGACTACCGCTCCTACTACGAGCGGTATGCCACGTCGGACTCGCCCCCCATGCGCGGCGCCGACCCGGCGATCGTCCTCGTGCCAGGCGTGGGAATGTTCAGCTTCGGGCGGGACAAGCAGACTGCGCGCGTCGCCTCGGAGTTCTACCTCAACGCGATCAACGTGATGCGCGGCGCCGAGGCGATCTCGCGTTACGTGCCGATCGACGAGTCCGAGAAGTTCCGCATCGAGTACTGGGAGCTCGAGGAGCAGAAGCTCCGCCGCATGCCGGCTCCGAAGCCGCTTGCGACCCGTATCGCCTTTGTCACCGGTGCAGGATCCGGCATCGGCGCAGCGACTGCCCGCCGACTCGCCCGGGAGGGCGCGTGTGTCGTGGTGGCGGATCTCGACGAGGCACGTGCTCGCAGCGTCGCGTCGGAGATCGGCGGCAGTGACGTCGCCTTTCCCTCGACTGTCGACGTGACCTCGGAGCAGGCGGTGACAGACGCGCTCCGGGCCGCAGTGCTCGCCTTCGGCGGGATCGACCTCGTCGTCAACAACGCCGGGCTTTCGATCTCGAAGAGCCTCGTCGAGACGTCTGTCGACGACTGGGACGTCCAGCACTCTGTGATGGCACGCGGCTCGTTCCTCGTGGCTCGCGAGGCAGCACGGGCGATGATCGCCCAACGATTGGGCGGTGACATCGTCTACATTGTCAGTAAGAACGCTATTTTCGCCGGGCCGAACAACGTGGCATACGGAGCGACCAAGGCCGATCAGGCGCACCAGGTGCGCCTGCTGGCAGCGGAGCTCGGCGAGCACGGCATCAGGGTCAACGGTGTGAACCCGGACGGCGTCGTGCGCGGCTCGGGGATCTTCGCCGGGGGGTGGGGTGCCCAGCGTGCCGCCGTCTACGGCGTGAGCGAGGAGAAGCTGGGCGAGTACTACGCGGGTCGAACGCTACTGAAGCGGGAGGTGCTGCCCGAGCACGTCGCTAGCGCTGTCTTCGTCCTCGTCGGGAGCGAGCTATCGCACACGACCGGCCTGCTCGTACCCGTAGACGCCGGCGTCGCAGCGGCATTCCTGCGGTGACGTCGGCAGGGCGATGACCGGCGCGGCCGGCCCGCTAGCGTCGGGGCGCGCGGCCCGTAGCTCGCGTCCTCGGGCCGGCCTCGTGGCGATCGACCTGGGCGCGTCGAGCGCGCGCCTCCTCGCCGGGGGCCTCGAGTCGGGTCTGCTCGTCGCGCACGAGGTCGCGCGGGTGTCGAACGCTCCGGTGCTCCTCCCGGACGGTCTCCACTGGGACATCCTCGGCCTCTATTCGGGGATGCTCGCCGGACTGGCATCGTACGCCCGCGAGCGTGGTGCCGTCCCGTCGTCGATCGGCATTGACGGCTGGGCCGTCGACTACGGGCTTCTCGACGGAGGCGGGCGGCTCCTCGGCCTTCCCTACCACTACCGGGACCGCCGCACGGCGGGAAGGGTGGAGCAGGCGGCGGCATCTCTCGGCCCCGATGTTCTCTACGGGACCACAGGGATCCAGGTCATGTCGATCAACACGGTGTTCCAGCTCCTCGCCGAGCGCGAGACGTCCGGTTACCAGGTCGCCGCGCGGCTCCTCATGATCCCCGACCTCGTCGCGTACCTGCTGACGGGCGAGAGCCGCCTCGAGCGGACGAACGCGTCGACGACCCAGCTCGTCGACATCCGCACCGGGGATCTATCGGGCGAGCTGATCGCCGGTCTCGGCCTTCGCGCCGACCTCTTCGCGCCGGTCGTCGAGCCGGGCGAGCACGTGGGCACGATGCTGCCGGACATCGCTGCGAGCGTCGGTCTTCCCGGCCGACCGGAGGTGGTCGCAGTCGCGTCGCACGACACGGCCTCTGCCGTGCTGGCGGTGCCGGCGCGCTCGGCGAGCTTCGCCTACGTGGTGAGTGGCACGTGGTCTCTCGTCGGACTGGAGCTCGACACCCCGGTGCTCGGCGAGGCGAGCCGTGCGGCGAACTTCTCGAACGAGGGAGGGATCGACGGAACCGTCCGCTTCCTGAAGAACGTGATGGGCCACTGGATGCTCCAGGAGTGCGAGCGCTCCTGGGCGCGAGCGGGTAGGCCCCGCCGGCTGACCGACCTCCTCGTCGCTGCCCGGAGCCGAGAGGCCTTCGCCTCCGTCGTCGATACCGCAGACGCCCGCTTCGTCGAGCCCGGGGATCTCCCGGCCAGGGTGCGCGACGCGTGCCGTGACCGCGGCGAGCTGGTGCCCGCGGACGACGTGGCGCTTGTGCGCTGCATCCTCGACTCGATGGCGCTCGCCGTGTCGAGCGCGCTGGACGAGGCAGCTCGTCTCGCGGATCGAGATGTCGGGACGGTCCACGTGGTCGGCGGTGGCGCGGCGAACGACCTCCTCCTCGAGCTGATCGCCGCGGCTGCCGGGCGCGAGGTCGTAGCGGGCCCGCTCGAGGCCTCGGCGATCGGCAACCTCCTCGTGCAACTGCGTGCAGCGGGGCTCGTCAGGGGACGGGACGAGATGCGGGACCTCGTCGAGCGCTCGTTCGGGACTCGGCGAGTCGCACCGGACGGACCGCTCGTGCGGTCTGCGCAACGCGCGGCCCGCAGGCTCGGCGTTGGGTCGGGTGTGCGTGGTGGGTCCTAGGCGAGCCGCTCCACGATGTAGTCGACGCAGGTCGTGAGCGCCTCGACGTCGTCCGGCTCGATGCCGGGGAACATCGCTACGCGAAGCTGGTTGCGGCCCAGCCGGCGGTACGGCTCGGTGTCGACGACCCCGTTCGCCCGGAGCACCTTCGCGATCGCCGCCGCATCGACGCCGTCGACGAACTCGATAGTGCCGACGACACGGCTGCGGTCGTCGGGCTTCGCGACGAACGGCGCCGCGAACTGCGAGCGCTCGGCCCATCCGTAGAGGATCTCCGAGGAGCGGTCCGAGCGCGACGCCGCCCACTCGAGACCGCCGTTGTCGTTGAACCACTCCACCTGCTCGGCGAGAAGGAGCAGGGTCGCGAGGGCTGGCGTGTTGTAGGTCTGCTCCAGCCTCGAGCTCGCGATCGCGATCTCGAGGTCCAAGAACGCCGGCACCCACCGCCCGCCGGCCCTGATCCTGCCGGAGCGTTCGACGGCGGCTGGCGAGAGAGCTGCGATCCACAGCCCTCCGTCCGATCCGAAGCTCTTCTGCGGGGCGAAGTAGTACGCGTCGACTTCGGCGAGGTCGACGCGTAGGCCACCCGCTCCTGACGTCGCGTCCACGAGGACGAGTCCGTCGGCGACCGTCCCGTCGGCGCCTCGTGGGCGCGCGAGCCGCATCTGCACACCGGTCGACGTCTCGTTGTGCGTCAAGGCGTAGGTGTCGATCTCCGGGTCTGCGACCGGCTCGGGGTGCGTCCCCGGATCGCTGAGCAGCACCGACGGCTCTTCCAGGTGCGGGGCCGACGCAACGGCCGAGGCGAACTTCGCGGAGAACTCGCCGAACGAGCAGTGCTGGCTACGGCTCTCGACGAGGCAGAAGGTCGCGACGTCCCAGAACGCCGCCGTACCCCCGTTGCCGAGGACGATCTCGTACCCTTCCGGTAGGGAGAAGAGCTGGCCGAGGCCGTGGCGGACCCGGGCTACGACGTCACGCACGGTGCCTTGGCGGTGCGAGGTCCCGAGGTAGGTCGGGGCGACTGCGACGAGTGCGGCGAACGCCTCCGGTCGCACCTTCGACGGGCCGCTCCCGAAGCGGCCGTCCTTCGGCAACAGCTCCTCGGGGATCTCGATCGCCACCATGTGCTACCTCCGTCGTGGGGCTGCGCGGGCCCGGTAGCGGACCGCGCAGGACGTGCTGGGGCGCCTCGTCCGTATGTGAAAGCATTGCAGGTATGGCGCTGCCAGCTGACACCACCGGAGCCCACGCCGCTCGCGAGGGGGGGCGCGCACGGATCGGCCGACGTGTCGCGGCGGTCTCGCCGTCGGCGACCCTTGCGATCGACGCGAAGGCAAAGGCCCTGAAAGCCGAGGGCGTCGACGTCGTCGGCTTCGGTGCGGGCGAGCCTGACTTCGCTACGCCGGAGGCGATCGTCGAGGCGGCGGTCGCCGCATGCCGGGACCCTCGCAACCACCGCTACACGCCGACGGCCGGGCTCCCCGAGCTGCGCAGCGCGATCGCCGCGAAGACCGCTCGCGACTCCAGCTACGTCGTCGATGCGTCCCAAGTGCTCGTGACCAACGGTGGCAAGCAAGCCATCGCGAACACGTTCGCGACCTTGCTCGACCCCGGTGACGAGGTGCTCCTCCCGGCTCCGTACTGGACGACCTACCCCGAGGCGATCACCCTCGCGGGAGGTGTGCCGGTCGAGATACCGACGGACTCCTCGACGGGGTTCCAGGTGAGTGTCGCACAGCTCGACGCGGCGGCCACAGACCGGACGAAGGTCCTGCTCTTCGTCTCGCCGTCGAACCCGACGGGCGCCGTTTACTCTCGGGAGGCCATCGCGGCGATCGGCCAGCTCGCCCTCGAGCGCGGCTGGTGGGTCGTCACCGACGAGATCTACGAGCACCTCGTCTACGGCGACAACGAGCAGCACTCGATGCCCGTCGTCGTGCCGGGGCTCGCCGAGCGCTGCGTCGTCGTCAACGGGGTCGCGAAGACCTACGCGATGACCGGCTGGCGCGTGGGGTGGCTCGTCGGGCCGCGAGACGTCGTGGACGCGGCAGCGAACCTGCAGTCCCACGAGACCTCGAACGTCGCGAACGTCTCGCAGAGAGCAGCGCTGGCGGCGGTGTCAGGCGACCTCTCCGCCGTGGCGGAGATGCGCGCCGCGTTCGACCGGCGCCGCCGGACGATGCACGCGATGCTCGAGGAGATCCCGGGTGTCACGTGCGTCGAGCCGCAGGGCGCGTTCTACGCGTTCCCGTGCTTCGAGCAGGTCCTCGGGCACGAGCTGCGGGGGACGACGCCCGCGACGACGCTCGAGCTCGCCGAGCTCGTCCTCGACCAGGCCCAGGTGGCGTTCGTCCCCGGCGAGGCGTTCGGCGCTCCGGGATACGGGCGGTTCTCCTACGCGCTCTCCGACGACGACCTCGTCAAGGGCATCTCGCGTCTCGGCGAGCTGCTCCGGGAGGCTGGTCGGTAGCTCCGTAGCTCGGCGACGTGCCCGACCGCGCGTCGAGCCGCGGCCGTCGGTCCGGGGACGACCCGCGGCCGCGCCTCAGGTGTCGCTCTCCGCGTCCGGTGGTGCCGTGTCCCTCCCGGGAGCGTCGTCGCCGGCTGATCCTGCGCCGGCCGCGTCGCCGTCGGCCGCGTCGCCGTCGGCCGCGTCGCC
>JAJZCK010000004.1 GCA_021846125.1 Actinomycetes bacterium
CTGCTTCGGTCACCATAGGCGGGAGCCCCCGCCCTGGCAAGGGTTTCGACACTCGATTGCACCGACAGAGGCGCCGGGAGGCACCGGGAGGCACCGGGAGGCACCGGGAGGCACCGGGGCGGGCACAATTGTCCGATCGGGCATACTGTTAGGGCAGCCGATCGGCCCCGGTTGTGCGGAGGCGGCGAAGGCGGAAGCGAGAAGCCGTGCCGGCCGCGGGGAGGCCCGCACCCGCGTCGGAGTCAGCGCATCGACTCGAGGATCTCCTCGACCATCTCGAGGGTCGTCTCGGGATGGAGGAAGACGAGCCGGGCGGTTGGGCGACCCTCCCACGTCGTCGGGAGCACGAAGCCCGTCTGGTCCGCGAGCAGCTGGCCGGACCAGGCGTCGTAGTCCGCCCGCTCCCATCCTGTCCTGCGGAAGAGCACCACGGAGAGGTCCGGCTCCCGCACGAGCTCGAGGTGCGCCGCCGCCTCGACCAGCCGTGCCGTTGCCCGCGCAAGCACGATCGCCGCCTCGACGGCCTCCCGATAGGCCTCCGTGCCATGCACCGCCAGGGAGAACCACAAGGGAAGGCCACGGGCGCGCCGGGTCAGATGGATCGCGTAGTCGCTCGGGTTCCACTGCTCCTTCTCGTCGTGGATGACGTCGAGGTACGCGGCATCTTGGGTATGGACGGACTTCGCGAGCCTGGGCTCGCGGTAGAGCAGTGCGGCGCAGTCGAACGGCGCGAAGAGCCACTTGTGCGGGTCCGTGACGAGCGAGTCTGCACCCTCGATCCCGGTGTAGCTGTCGCGCACGAGCGGGCTGAACAGCCCTGCCCCACCGTACGCGGCGTCGACGTGGAACCAGAGCCGATGTGCCCTCGCGACCTCGCCGACGCCTGCGAGGTCGTCGACGATGCCGGCGTTCGTCGTGCCGGCGGTCGCCACGACGCCGACGACCCGGGCCGCGTCGGGGCGCTCCCGCAGCACAGCGGCGAGGGAGGGTCCGGTCAGCCGGTGGTCGACCGCTGGCACGGTGAGAAGATCGACGCCGATGACATGGGCAGCCTGGGCGACCGACGAGTGCGCCTCCTCGCTCACCGCGAGCATCGGCCGCGCGACGTCGTGCCCCCTGAGCCGAGCGGTGTCACGGGCGACGAGCAGAGCCGACAGGTTGCCCGCTGTCCCTCCGGCCACGAAGCACCCCCCTGCACCCTCTGGCAGGCCCGCCAGATCCGCGAGCAGGCGTAGAGCCTGGTTCTCCGCGGCAACCGCGCCCGCTGCCTCGAGCCACGACGTCGCCTGGAGCGACGAGCACGACACCACCATGTCGAAAAGCAGCGCTGCCTTGGTCGGCGCGGCCGGGATGAACGACAAGAAGCGCGGGCTGTCGCAGGACACCACCGCCGCGGCGAGATGCTCGGAGAACAAGCGCAGAACGTCGGCGGGATCGTTGCCCGTCGGACCGAGGAGCCCGTGGAGGAAGACTTCGAATCCGTCCTCGCTCCCGCCGAAGTCGAGCGGAACCGGGTCGAGCGCGAGCCGCTGGCGACAATAGTCGAGCACGAGCTCCGTGAGCTTGTCGTCGGGAGTGAACATGGGATGCGCCACTCCTCCATCATCGCTCAGTCCGGCCGGCCGGCCGCCAGGCGCGGCCCGCGAGATCTTCCTAGCGGCTTAGCGCCGCGGAAGGTCCCGGCCGGTCGAAAGCTGTCAGCGACCGTGACGGAGCCAGTCGTCGCCGATCGCGGCCCTGTCGGGTGAGCGGTGCGGCGGCCGGGCCGGGAGCACGACGTCTGGAGGGAGATGGTGGCGCGGGCCCGACCACGGGACGTGGGGGGCGACGAGGTAGTCGGCCATCGCATAGGCAATGGACTCGTAGTTCACCCGCCAGCCCCTGAAGTGGCTCCACGCCTCGTCGCCGTCACGCTCGACCGGAAAGCCCCCTGCACGCAGCTGCGAGACGGCAGCGTCGAAGTCGGCGCGGGACAGCTCGCTCGGGGCGAGGGGCGAGGGGTCGGGATCGAAGCTCCAGCCGAGGGTCGCGGCGACACGACGGAGCGCGCTGAAGCCCATTCGGAGGCACATCCTTGCTTCCGACGGGGCGGTCGACGGGCAGAGCGCGAGATGCAGCGCTGCGGCGTCGAGCACGGCGAGCAGGGACAGCAGCCAGGAGTCGCCGACCTCCGGCGAGCGGAACAGCACGAGGACAGGGTGCGTGCCATGGCTCTCGGCGAGGTCCGCGGACCAGAGCTCCCAGTCCCGGTAGAGCCCCGGGAGCGCGTCGACGCTGTCGACGAGCTGGTGCCGCATCAACACCTCGGGGCCCCATGCCGGAACCCCGGCCCTGCTCTCCATGAGCGCGACGAGCGACTCGCGACGCGCGAACGACTGGTAGATGACCGGGAGGTAGCCGATCTGGAGGGCGACGGTCACCGCTCCCGTCGCCGCCGCGAGGACACGGATCACGTTGTTCGTCGGGCCGTTGGTCCCGACGAGACCGACGACGAACAACGATCCTGCCGCCTGGCGGAACGCAGCCGCGGTCGACACGGACCACGGGAGGAGCTGGAGAGCGGCCCCGACGACGAAGGCCGCGAGAAAGAGGGCAAGCTGCACCACGAGAGCCACCGGCCCCACCGTCGCGAGGAGCGAGTCCTTCGCCGGATAGCTCGGCGTAAGGCGCGCAGCGACGACCACGATGGCCCGGACGCCCCTCAGCACCAGCGAGGACGACGCACGCTGGAAGATCGAGCGACCGCGCGGCATGACGAAGGTCGCGACGAGGCTGCACCAGGTAAGCACGACCAGCACGATCCCGGCAGCGAACAGGGCCCAACGCATCGATGCATCATCGCCGATGACCACCGATCTCCCGCGCCAGCACGCCATGAGGGCGCTACGCGACGCGCGTCTCCGTCGCTGCCGGCAACGCAGCGGCGACCTCCGTAGCGTCCGCACGCGGGTTTAGAATGCACGTCGGTGGACCTCGGGAGCCTGTTGCGCACCGAGCTGGCGGGGTGCGTCGCGGCACTCGACGAGAACGACCGGGATGTCGCCGACGAGCGGTCGCCGGACCAGATCCACGACGCACGCGTGGCGCTGCGCAGGATCCGCTCCCAGCTGCGCACTTTCGCTACCTTGGTCGACCCCGTGTGGGCCCGTGAAGTCCGCGCCGATATCGCCTGGTACGAGGGCCTCCTCGGACGGGTGCGCGACTGCGACGTCCTCGCCGCCGGGCTCCTCGGCCGCGCCGGCAGCCGGCGCGAGCCGGTCGCAGCCGCGGCGATCACCGCCCGCCTCGCCACGGAGCGCGCGTCGCAGCTTCGCCTTCTCGCAGACGGCCGGACGTCCCGCCGCTACCTGGCCCTGCGCTCGAGCCTCGACGAGCTGGCATGTCGACCGCCCCTGCGGCCACGCGCCGCACGGGACGCGTCCACCTCACTCCTCCCGCTGCTCGCGAGGCCGTGGCGCGACCTCCGGGAGAGCGCGCGTGCTGCAACCCGGAGCCCGGATGCCGAGGCACTTCACACGCTCCGCATCCGCGCCAAGCAGCTCAGGTACGGTGCCGAGATGTCCGAAGCCGTGCTCGGCGACGACGCTCGCGCACTCGCTGGAGCCTGCGCCGGGCTCCAAGGCCACCTCGGGCGCTACCGAGACGCAGGCGCCGCGGCTGCCTGGCTCCGCTGCCTCGCGTCCGGAGCCGACGACCTCGGACCACCCATGTCGGTGCTGGCGTCTCGCCAGGACGAGATCGCGTCGACCCTCGGCACGACATGGAGACCTCTCTACAAGAAGGTACGGCATTCCTGGAGGGACCTCGGGCGTGACGCGCGGCGCTGAGACGATCCCGGCTAGAGGCTCAGCCGAAGCGAGCCGGGGACAGGCCGGACGTGCCGGGCTCGACGACGAAGAGGTCGCCGGCGTGCGGCTCGCCTGCCCGAGCTGAAGCCTCGAGGTCGGTCCTCGCTGTGGTGACGAAGAGCGTGTCGAGGTCCTCGCCAGCGAACGCGACGCTCGTGACGCAGCTCGCCGGGAGGCGGACGATCGTGTCGAGCTGCCCGTCCGGCGTGAAGCGGCAGACGCGGCTCCCGCCGTAGAAGGCGACCCAGAGGCAGCCCTCGACGTCGAGAGCGATGCCGTCGGGACGCCCGTGCTCCGCCTCCTCGATGTCGAGGTGGCGTCGCCGTCCAGAAAGCGTGCCGTCGACCGGGTCGACGTCGAACACGTCGACGCCGAGTGTGGGCGTGTCCACGTAGTACAGCGTTCGGTGATCAGGCGTCCACGCGAGACCGTTCGATATCGTGACGCCGGTCACGAGCGTGGTCACCGACCCGTCCGGCGACAGCTCGTACAGCTCGCCCAGCGGCTCGGTCTTCCCCCAGTCCATGGTCCCCGCGACAAAGCGGCCCCACGGGTCCACCTCGCCGTCGTTGAAGCGGACCCTCGTCGCGTCGGCGGCGAAACCCGCGACCGGCTCCAGGTCCTCGCCCGACGGGCCCGAGAGCGCGAAGCCGCCGAGCATCGCGAGCACGAGGCCGCCGTCGGCCCGCAGCCCGACCGAGCCGACGACCGCTCCGGTCGCGAAGCTCGTGTGCGCGCCGGTGGAGGGGTCGAAGCGGTGGACGCGCTCGCCCTCGATGTCGACGAACAGCAACGAGCTGTCCCTGTCGTCCCACACGGGACCCTCCCCGAGCAGCGCCTGGACCTCCAGCGCGACGTCGGCTCGGAGCTCCCGGACGCTCACGCCGTCCCCGCGTCGCCGAGCTCGACATGCCCTGCCATCACCTGACGTCGGTACTCCGAGACCATGAGCTCGGTCAGCTCTTCGAGGGACGTCTCCTCGACGCGGCGGTCGAACGTCACCCGCCCCTGTTGGAAGACGTTCACCCGGTCGCACAGCTCGAACAGGTGCGCGTAGTTGTGGTCGATCACGAGGATCGACACGCCCCGGTTGCTCGAGAGGTCCTTGACGAGGTCGATGATCAGCGCCGACTCCTTTGCCCCCATGGCTGCGAGCGGCTCGTCGAGCAGGAGGATCTTCGCGTTCTGCCGGGTCGCCCTTGCGACGGCGATCGCCTGGCGCTGCCCCCCGGAGAGCGTCTCCGCCTCGGCTTCGATGTTGGGGATGCTCACCTTTATGTCGTCCAGGTACGCCTTGGCCTCTGCGCGCATCTTGCGAGTCGACAGCCAGCCGAGCCGGCCGAGCGTCGTCACCTCACGGTTCAAGAAGAGGTTCTGGTAGACGCTGAGCTGGGGCACGAGAGCGAGATCTTGATAGACGGCCTCGATCCCGTGCGCCCGCGCGTCCTTCACCGAATGCAGGTGCACCTCGTTGCCGTCCACGAGGATGCGGCCCGAGTCCGGCCGCTGGAACCCACAGACGATCTTCACGAAGGTCGACTTCCCCGCGCCGTTGTCGCCCACGAGGCCGAGCACCTCGCCGCGTGCGAGCGCGATGTCGACGCCGCGCAGGGCGACGACTGCACCGAAGCGCTTCGTGATGCCCTCGGTCCGCAGCACCGGCACGCCGGCATCCACGCCGGGCGCCGTCACGGTCGCTGCTCCCGGTCGGGACGGCCCTGCACCATCTGCCTCCGGTCCACTCGCAGCCCCTCCGACCTGGTCAGCACTATCTGGACCTCGCACCGACACGCGACAGCTGCACGTTGATCGCCATCGCGACAAGGATGACGAGACCGGTAACGAGGGTGAACTCGTTCGCGCTGACGCCGATGAGGTTGAAGCCGTCCTCGAGGACGCCCAGCACGATCGCGCCGATCGTCGCACCGATGACCGTCCCTCGGCCACCGAGCAGCGACGTTCCGCCGATGACGGCCGCCGACACGGCACTGAACATAACCGTCGTCCCCGGCGAGGCCGGGTCGAGGCTCTGGATGCGGATCGAGTCGAGGAGGCCGATGAACCCCGCGCCGAAGGCGAGGATCATGAACGACCACACCTTGATGCGCCGGACAGGGATCCCGGCCTCCGCCGCGCCGAGCAGGTTGCCTCCGGTGGCCGTGACGTGCATTCCGAAGCGCGTCCTTTTCAGCACGACGTGGAGGACGACGACGATCGCGAGCGCCCAGCCGATCTCCGACCAACTCGAGATGCCGAACACCTGGCCGAACATGCCGGTCGTGCCCGGCATGTCGGCCTGCGCGTCGTTGGACACGATGAGCACGAGACCGAGGAGCGAGAAGTACGTACCGAGCGTCGTCACGAACGACGGCACGTTCAACAGCACTGTGATCAGGCCGTTGATCGCGCCGATCACGACACAGCACAGGAGCGAGACCGTGATGGCCCAGCCGATCGGCAGGCCCGCCTGCTGGAGCCAGACGACGATCCACGGGGAGATGAGAAAGATCTGGCCGGCCGACAGGTCGATCTCGCCGAGCGTGAGCAGGAAGACCTCGCCGACACCGATCACGCCGATGGGCGCCATGTACTGCACGATCGTCACGATGTTCGCGTAGCTGTAGAACGCCGACGTACGCGCGGCGAAGTAGATGATGATCGCCACCGCGACGATGAAGATCGTCGCTTCCCGCCGGCTTGTAAAGAGCCGGAGGAGCGCCCCGGCCGGCCCCCGCCGCGCCGTCGAAGGCGCGGCGGGGGCGGGGACGGGCGACGTCTCGCCGGGCGTGAGCGTCGCTTGGCTCACCGCTGTCAGACGGCGATGTGTGCCGGAGGAGCGTAGGCCGTCTCGGCCGTGCCGCTACCTTCGAAGCGCGTCTTGTGCGAGAGGTAGGGAGCGACGTTCGACTTCGTGACGAAGCCGAGGCCGGTGTTCGTGTCGGTCGGCTGCATGAGCCCGCCCGAGATGTTGTAGAGGAAGAGCTGGATCGTCGGCACGAAGCCCTGCAGGTAGGCCTGCTGGTCGATCGAGAACGACAGCCCGCCGGAAGCGACCTCCTGGAGCGTCTGGACGCTGACGTCCCAGCCGGAGCCGCCGACCTTGCCCTTCAGGTTGTACTTCTTGATGACGGACGCCACGGCGATGCCGTCGCCGTCGTCGACCGCGTAGAGGAACTTCACGTCCTTGTGGCCGAGGTACCACGACTCCACGTTCGTGAGCTCCTGGTTGAGCAGTGCCCCGCCCGCGATCACGGCCGTCTGCAAGCCCGCCTTGCGGAAGACCGGTAGGGCGCCGTTGATCCGGGGCTGGATGTTTCCCGATCCCGGCGTCGCGATGACCATGCCGACGAGGCCGCCCTTCGGGACGACCTTGACGATGCGCTCGGCGGCCGCTGCACCTGCAAGGGTATTGCTCTGGCCGACGTAGGCCATGGCGTTGTTGCTCGGCTCCGAGGCGTTGTACGCGATGACGGGGATCCCGCCCGCGAGGGCGTTGTCGGTGGGCGTGTTGAACGCCACCGGGTCGATGACGGCGACCGCAATGCCCTTGCGCTTCGCGGCGATCGCCTGGTCCATCGCCGTCACCATCTCAGAGACGATGGAGTCCTGCGAGCCCGTCCACTGCGGCGTCGGGATGCCGAGCAACGCGGCTGCGTCCGCGATGCCGTACTGCGTCGCGGCGAAGAACGGGTTCGTCGTGACGTGGTTGACGAACGTGAACTGGTAAGCCGGGTGCTTCGCGAACATCGGGTGCGACTCGTCGCGGAAGGTCTGGGCGCTCGCGCCGCGCTCGCCGAGGATCTCCGCCATGCTCCCGAGGAAGGGCACCGATGCCGCGGCCACGCCGGCGTTCCGCAGGAAGCGGCGCCGGGACGCGTCGTACCTCTTCGGGTCGACCTCGTGGGACTCGTTGGTGGTCATACTTGTGCTACCCCCATGTCTTGTCGGATGTAACTCTCACGCGCGTCGCCGTGCGACCCGGCAGCAGCCGGACCCGCACGCCGATCTCGGCGCATGACCCTTGCGGTGCCCGGAGCAGCCCGTGGGCTGCGCACCGATGCACGTCGACTTACCCCTTCTCCCAGATGCCGAGCCGCGGACACGGACCGGCGGCGCCGGACAGACACCGCACCGTCCGACCAATTGCGTCGAACGTCACCGTACTGTCACAAAATGGACCTGCCAGAACCTAGCGACGACGACCACCGCGCGCAAGCACCCCAGCTCGCGCGCCGGGAGCGACGGCAGGCACGCCGGGGCGCCTAGTCTCGTGTGCGTAAGCCAGCAGCCGGTCCGGCGCCGACGAGAAAGGACCCACGAACAGGTGACCTACGTCCCAGATCCCAGCCGGTACGAGGCCGCCAGCTTCAGGCGCTGTGGCGCGAGCGGCCTGGTGCTGCCGCCGATCTCTCTCGGGCTCTGGCAGAACTTCGGCGACACGAGGCCGCTCGGCGACGCCAGGGCGATCTTGCGGCGCGCCTTCGACCGCGGCATCACGCACGTCGACCTCGCCAACAACTACGGACCACCGTACGGCGCTGCCGAAGTGAACTTCGGTCGCGTCTATCGCGAGGACTTCGCGCCGTACAGGGACGAGCTCGTCGTGTCGACGAAGGCAGGATACGACATGTGGCCGGGCCCCTACGGCGACGGCGGGTCACGCAAGTACCTGACGGCGAGCCTGGACCAGAGCTTGCGCCGCACGGGCCTCGACTACTTCGACATCTTCTACTCCCACCGCTTCGACCCCGAGACGCCTCTCGAGGAGACGATGAGCGCTCTCGCGTCCGCGGTCCACCAGGGCAAGGCTCTCTACGCGGGGATCTCGTCCTACTCGCCCGAGCGGACGGCCGAGGCGGCAGCGATCCTGCGCGACCTCGGCGCGCCACTCCTCATCCACCAGCCCTCCTACTCCATGCTCAACCGCTGGGTCGAAGGTGAGCTGCTCGACGTGCTGGCGGAGCAGGGCGTCGGGTGCATCGCCTTCTCGCCCCTCGCCCAGGGACTCCTCAGCACCAAGTACCTCGACGGCATCCCCGAGCACTCCCGTGCGAGCGAGGACCATTTCTTGAAGAAGGGCTCGCTGACAGAGCAGCGGCTCGCGCAGGTCCGTGGCCTCGACCGCATAGCGCGCGCGCGGGGCCAGTCGCTTGCCCAGATGGCTATCGCCTGGGTGCTGCGGGACCCGCGCGTCACCTCCGCTCTCGTCGGCGTGCGCAGCGTCGAGCAGCTCGACGAGAACCTCGACGCACTCGGGCACCTGGACTTCTCCGGGGAGGAGCTGGGGCAGATCGACCACTTCGCGTCGGACGCCGGTATCAACTTGTGGGAGCGTTCGAGCAGCAGCTGACCGTCGCGCCTCGACGCGCCAGCAAGGAGCCCCCGGCTCTTTCGGCGCTCGTCCTCAACTGCGGCCGCCGAGATGACGTAATCCTGCCATGCGCTCGTCGCGCGTCGTCGTCACCGTCCTCGCCATAGGCATGCTCGTGCGGCATCTCGGCAGGACGCTACGCGACGTGGACAGGCGGTTCCGCCGCGGCTTCGAGGACTCCACCTTCCCGGCGGCCTTCCTCGACCTCGACCTCGGCCTCACGGAGGTGAACGACGCTCTGTGCGCCATGCTCGGTCGTGACCGGGACGAGCTGCTGGGGCGATGCCTCCTCGACTTCCTCGACCCGGCGGACGCTGCCGAAGCTGCGTGGCTGCACGTCGGACCAGGGGCCGGGACCGCCCAAGGCGAGAGTCGTCTCTTGCGCCCGGACGGAAGCACGGTCTGGGCCCAGGTGGCAGGTTCGCTCGTCTCGCCCGACATCGGTCCGGCCTACCGCTTCTGTCAGCTGCGAGACGTCACCGAGCACCGCGTCGACCGGGAGAGGCTCACGCGCCAGGCGATCCACGACCCTCTCACGGGCCTCTACAACCGCACCCTCCTACTCGACCGAGCCGCCCAGGCACTTGCCCGCCTGCGTGACCGGCCGGGCGCCGTCGGGATGATCCTGCTAGATCTCGACCAGTTCAAGGTCGTCAACGACTCGCTCGGCCACGCCACGGGAGACACGGTGCTCACATCGCTCAGCCCGCGGCTCGCCGCCGCGATCGCCCCGACGGACACGCTCGCGCGCCTCGGCGGAGACGAGTTCGTCGTGCTGTGCGACGACCTGACCGGACCGCTCGATGCCATCGACCGGGCGACGCGGCTCGCCGAGGCAGTGCGCCAGCCCGCCCTTCTCCCCGGCACGAACTACATGGCGACCGCGAGCATCGGCGTCGCGACCGCGTCCGCGGGTGCCTACGACGCCGATGCCCTGCTGCGCGACGCGGATGCGGCGATGTACAGGGCGAAGGCGGGTGGGCGGAACCGCATCGAGATGTTCGATCGTTCGATCCGCTACGAGACGCTCCGCCGCCTGCAGCTCGAGCACGACCTCCGGGCTGCGATCGCCGACGACGACCTCCTCCTCGAGTACCAACCGATCGTCGACGCCCGCACGGGCCGGCCGGTCGCTCTCGAGGCGCTCGCGCGCTGGGACCACCCGAGCCGGGGCCGCATCGGTCCGGACGAGTTCGTCCCTCTCGCCGAGGAGACGGGGCTCGCCGTCGACCTCGGGGACTGGGTGCTGCGCACCGCGATCGACCAGCTCGCCGCCTGGCAGCTTGTCCACCTCCTGGAGCCGCCACTCAAGATGACGGTGAACGTCTCCGGCCACCAGCTGGCGGTCGCGGGCTTCGCAGGTCGCGTCGCCGAGCTGCTGCGCGCCTCGCCGATCGCGCCGGGCTCGCTCGGCATCGAGATCACCGAGTCGGTCATCATGGACGTGACGGCTGCCCACGACGCACTCGAGGCCCTGCGGGCCCACGGCGTCGTCGTGCTGCTCGACGACTTCGGGACGGGCTACTCCTCTCTCGCCTACCTCGAGCAGTTCCCGATCGACGTGCTGAAGATCGACCGGTCGTTCGTCGCTCGACTCGACGAGGATTCGCCTCGAGCGGTCGTGCTCGAGGCGATCGTCGCGATGGCCCGCGCGCTGCGCATCACGGTCATCGGCGAGGGCGTCGAGACCTCGGGCCAGCTCGCCAAGCTGCGGGACCTCGGGTGCTTGTGGGTCCAGGGCTTCGCGATCTCGCGCCCGCTACCCGCCTGCGACGTCGTCGAGTTCCTCGACGAGCAGCTCACCCTCGCTCGAGCCGTCGAGCAGGGCTCCGCATGACCGGCACGGTGGTGGCTAGCCAGCGAGCCCGACCGGGCAGCTGACACCGGTTCCGCCGAGACCGCAGTAGCCGCGCGGGTTCTTCGCGAGGTACTGCTGGTGGTAGTCCTCCGCGTAGTAGAAGTCCCCCGCCTCGGCCAGGTCCGTCGCTATCGTGCCGTACCCAGCGGCGTCGAGCCGCTCCTGGTAGCGGTCGCGTACCGCTTTCGCCACCTCGAGCTGCGCGGGAGACGTCGCGAACAGCACGGATCGATACTGGGTACCGACGTCGTTGCCCTGGCGCATCACCTGGGTCGGGTCGTGGCCTTCGAAGAACGCCGAGACGAGCGTCTCGACGCCAAGACGCTCCGGGTCGAAGACGACCAGCACGACCTCCGCATGGCCCGTCCGCCCAGTGCAGACCTCCTCGTAGGTCGGGTGCGGTGTGTAGCCGCCCGAGTAGCCCACTGCCGTCGTGACGACTCCGGGTAGCTGCCAGAAGATGCGCTCCGCTCCCCAGAAGCAGCCGAGCCCGAGGACGAGCCGCACCGTCCCGCCCGGGAACGGTGGGACGATCGGCGTCCGCAGCACAGCGTGGTGGCCGAGCGGCCCGAGCGGCGTCGTCCGACCGGGGAGCGCCCGCTCCGGTGCGACCATCTTCTCCACGCGACCTGACTTCTCCACGCGACCTGAGAGCATCCCGGTCACCGTCGCTCTCCCGGCTGTGGCGTCCTCCCCGCCCGGCGTCTCGCACGGACTGGCCCGGCGGCCGCGAGGCCCGCGCCGACCTCCCTTACCCCGGATCGAGCCAGTAGCACAGCAGCTCGCACCGCTCCTCCTCGTCCCGCTCGCCGACCGCAGCGGCTTCGCGCCGCAGGGCACCGACGCTAGCGAGAAATCCCCTGCTCCCCGCCTCTCGCCAGCGCACGTGACCCCTCCCCCTCCAGCCCGCAGAGCACAGTGCGTCGAGTCCCCCCGGCGAGCCGGGCACCCACCTGAGCGACGACGGCGTGCAATGGGAACTCTGGACGCGCTCACCCGAATCGGCGCACGAGGTGACCACCCTCACGAGCGACCGTGGCACGCCGGACAAGATTCTCCCCGGACGCGTGCTCAGCTACCCCGGCGCCCACCGGTGCCGCATCGGCACGAACTACCGCCAGCTCCCGGTGAACCGCCCCGCTCCCCGACCCGCTCCTACGACCGCGACGGCGGTGACGGCGGTGACGGCGGTGACGGCGGTGACGGCGGTGACGGCTCAGAACTAGAGTGCAGGGCTCCAGCACCATGACGGAGGGGAGAGCCATGCGCGGGTCGGTCGTGGGTGCTCTCGTCGTCGCTACGGTCAACAAGCACCATCTCGCCGGGTTGGCCGGCATCGTCGTCGGCGTGCTGCTCGTCGTGCTCGGGGGCCTTCGCGTCTTCGGGCGCACCGTGCGGTCGATGCTCGTCCCGGTCGTCGGTCTCGTCGTCGTCGGGATCGGCCTGCTCCTCTACTTCCGGGTCGTCTGAGCCCGAGCCGCGAGCCACACAGGGCAGCGGTCGGCGATCTCGGGCTCGCGCCGACGCGGGAACGGTGGCGCCGTATCCTCGCGAGATGGAGCTGTCGGAGCGCCGGGGTGTCGTCTCGTCTCCGGAGATTCGCCGCGTACCGGTCGGACGGCGGGTCTTCCTTGCAATGGCGGGACTCGGGGGCGTCGGCGTCGTGGTCGGCGCGAAGATCCAGCGCGCCGTCGGCTCGTTCCTCGGCTCGGGGCTGGGCGCCTTCCTGCCCGGCGGCAACCGGTTCAGGCTTTACACGATCACCGGCTCGTTCCCGGTCATCTCCCCCGCCCACTACAGGCTTCGCATCTCGGGGATCGTGGAGCGCCCCGTGCTGCTCACCTTGGACCAGCTCCAGGCGATGCCGGGGACGCGCCTCGTAAAGGACTTCCAGTGTGTGACGGGATGGCGTGTCCCCCGCGTGCACTGGGACGGCGTCCGCCTCGCGGACCTGCTCGACCTCGCAGGGGTCGGGGCGGGCGCGGTCGCCCTGTCGTTCCGTTCCTACGACGGAGCGGACACCGAGAGCCTCACGCTCGACCAGGCACGCCTGCCGGACGTCATCGTCGCCTACTCCATGCTCGGCGGACCGATCACCGCGGAGCACGGTGGCCCGGTGCGTCTCTATGTCGCCCCCATGTACGGCTACAAGTCGCTCAAGTGGCTGTCGGAGATCCGGGTCGTCGACAAGGTCGAGCCCGGCTTCTGGGAGCAGAACGGCTATGCGGTGAACGCCTGGGTCGGTGCGTCGAACGGCCGCAGCGACGCGCCGATCGAGTGAGCCGGACCGACCCCCCTCGCAAGGGCACATTCGGCGCAGCTCCGCCTGGGAAGCGAGGTCAGGTCCACAAAGTCGTGCTCGCTCGCTTCGACGCTGTCGAGCGGCTGGCGCACTGGGCGAACGCCCTTCTGTTCGGGATCCTCGTAGCGACGGCGCTCCCGCTCTACTTCGCCTCGATCGAGAGCGTCGTCGGCCGCCGCGCCCTCGTCGCGGAGATCCACCTCTGGGCCGGCGTCGCGCTCCCCGTGCCGCTCGGCGCGAGCCTGGCCGGTCCGTGGGGTGCGCGCTTTCGCCGCGACGTCCGCCGCCTCAACCGCTGGAGCAGCGAAGAGCTGCGCTGGCTCCGCTCCCTCGGCACCCGTGCCGTCCCCTCCCGCCTCGCGGACAAGTTCAACCCCGGCCAGAAGCTCAACGCGGCATTCACGGCCGGCGCGATCGTCGTCATGCTCGCGTCGGGGTCGGTCCTCAAGTGGTTCACGCTGTTCCCCCTCAGTTGGCGTACGGGCGCGACGTTCGTCCACGACGTCCTCGCGACCGTGGTCGTCGTGGTCGTCACAGGGCACGTCGTCCTCGCCCTCGCGCACCCGCAGGCGCTGCGCTCCATGGTCACAGGGACGGTCAGCGAGGACTGGGCACACCGCCACGCGGGAGGCTGGGCGGCAAACGAGCTCGGGGACGGCGGGAGCGTCACGCCCGCGCGGACCGGTGGAGAGCCCGGGCCCCACGACGAGACCACCTAGAGCGAAAGCCCGGCCGGCCTGGCCACCTCGTCCACGAACGACGTCCAAAGGTCACTCCTCGGCTCGCGGCCCGTGCGTCGGCGGACCACGAGCCGCGAGCCGAGGAGCGGCCGCGCGCCGTGCTAGCTCTCGAGCGGATGCAGACCGCGCGCGGGGAGGATCGCTACCGAGGTCGCCAGGAGCGTGTTGGCGGAGGTCACCTTTCCGCGCACGACGACCCGGTCACCGTCGGCGAGGCTCGCGAAGTCCACCGCGGCGGTGGCGGTCGACGACGTCGACTGGTTCGCCGGGACCGACACCGGCCTGCCCTCGGTCCCGAGCTCGGTGTACGTGGTGGTCGAACCGACGTCGACGGTCACCGAGAGCATCCCGTGACGACCCCGGGACAGCGTAAAGTCGCCGGTGACGCCGGTGACGCCGGTGTTGCTGCTACTGCTACTGCTGAGAGCCGACACGGTTCCCTCGAAACGCACCGTGCCGTCGAAGACGATCCGCACCGAGGTCGCGTCGATCGTGTCCGCCGCCTTGAAGCTGCCTTGGACCTCGACCCTGTCGCCGACGGCGACGCTCGCGATCGACACGGCAGAGGTCGCCCCACGCTCGTGGAAGGTGGTGCCGGTGCTCACATCGACCGCGAGCTGCAGCAGCCCGTCGCGTCCGGCGGAGATCGTGAAGCCGCCGCTCGTGCCGCTCGTGCCGCTCGTGCCGCTCGTGCCGAGGCTCACCACCGTGCCTTCGATGCTCCGCTCCCCGCGCCGGGCGCCGGCCGGGCCGTGACCGTCGTGACCCTTGCCTGCCGGGCCGTGGTGACCTGGTGGGACCGACCCTTGCGCGCTCGCGATCCCCGGCGCGCCGAGGATGAGGGCGCCGGCTACGACCCCTGCCGGAACTGCCGTCCACCTTCCCGGGACCCACCTGCTGCCCGGATGCTTCGCGATCTTCGTGACGACCATCGGACGCTCCTTCCCAGTGTCTGCGACCCAGCTCCTTCACGAGCCGCCAGGGCTCCGTGCCCGTAACAAGTGTCGACGACCGGTGTTAGAGATCTGCGAGATCCCGGTTAGGACCGCGCACGGCTCGCATCGACCCGGCGTGCCGATGTACGAGACTGGAGAGATGGCGAGACTCCACGACCCAGGTGCCCGCAGCTTCGCGTCGGACAACCACGCGGGGGCGCACCCAGAGCTGATCGCGGCGCTTGCCGAGGCGAACGGCGGCCACCAGCCCGCCTACGGCGGCGACGCCTACACCGCGCGTCTGCGAGAGGTCGTGGCCATGCACTTCGGCGAGCAGGCCGAGGTGTACCCCGTGTTCAACGGCACAGGAGCGAACGTCGTCTCGCTGCAGGCGATGCTCCCGCGCTGGGGGGCGGCGATATGCGCCGATAGCGCCCATGTGAACACCGACGAGAACGGCGCGTGCGAGCGTGTCGCCGGAATCAAGCTGCTCGGCGTCGCAACTCCCGACGGCAAGCTCACGCCCGATCTCGTCGACCGGCACGCGTGGGGCTTCGGCGACGTCCACCACGCGCAGCCCCTCGTCGTGACCGTGACCGAGTCGAGCGAGGTCGGCACCGTCTACAGCGTGCAGGAGCTGGCGTCGCTCTGCTCCCACGCGCACAGCCTGCAGATGCGCGTCCACCTCGACGGCGCTCGCCTCGCGAACGCCGCGGCGGCGCTCGACGTGCCCCTCCGGGCTCTCACGACAGACGCGGGCGTCGACGTCGTCTCCCTCGGCGGCACGAAGAACGGGATGCTCTTCGGCGAGGCGATCGTCGTGCTCGACCCGCAGGCCACCACGGGCATCGACTACCTGCGAAAGAGCGGGATGCAGCTCGCCTCGAAGATGCGGTTCGTCTCCGCACAGCTCGTCGCGCTCTTCGAGGACGACCTGTGGTTGACCTCGGCCCGCCACGCGAACGCGATGGCGCGCCGCCTCCACGAAGCTGTCGCATCCCTCCCCGGCGTGCAGGTCACCCGGGCCGTCGAGGCGAACGCCGTGTTCGCGGTCCTACCGGAGGGCGTCGCCGACCGCCTGCGGGAGCGCTACCGCTTCTACGACTGGGACCACGGTACCGGCGAGGTCCGCTGGATGTGTGCTTTCGACACCACCGACGACGACGTCGACGCGTTCGCCGGCGCGCTCGAGAAAGCGCTCACGCGAGGGTGAGGCTGCGTCGGACCGCTTCCCACCTCGTAGACGAGCGCAGGGCGTGGCGACGCGTCGCACGAGACAGCGACGGGCGAGCCGTCGGCGACCTGTCAGCCCTTCGCCGCCTCGGCGAGCTCGGCGAGCGCGATCCAGCGCTCCTCGGCCTCGTCGAGGCTCGCCTGGGCCGCGGCGAGATCGGACCCGACACGGGCGAGCTCGACATGGTCGACGAGCCCGCGCATCGCCTCGACGAGCTCGTCGCGCCTGCGGGCGAGACGCGCGAGGTCCTTCTCGACCTGCCGTAGCCGGTAGGCGATCGTGCTCGGCGAGCCCTGCTCGACATCCGGCTGTCGGCGCCGGGGGCTACCCGCCGGAGTCACGGGCCCACCTGCCCTCGGAGAGCCACGCTGCGCTGCCGGGCGCACTGGCGACACCGACCCAGCGACAGGTGCCGACGCTGCGCCGTCGCGGCGCGTGACCTGCTCCACCCATCCCGCGACACCTCCCGGGACGGCTGCGACCCTCCCGGTCTCGTCGACCGCGACGAGACGCTCGGTCACCCGGTCGAGGAAGGTGCGGTCGTGGCTCACCACGACGAGCGCGCCAGGCCAGTCCTCGAGGAAGTCCTCGAGGATGCGGAGCGTGTCGAGGTCGAGGTCGTTCGTCGGCTCGTCGAGGACGAGAAGGTTCGGCCGCCCGGCGAGCACGAGAAGGAGCTGCAGCCGGCGGCGCTCGCCACCCGACAATGTCCCCACGCGGGCGAAGGGGAGCTCGCCCGTGAACCAGAAGCGCTCCATCAACGCGACGTCCTCGGGGGCTCCCGGAGCACGCGTCGGACCCGCGACGAGATCGCGCACCCGCGCTGCGGGGTCGAGCTCCGCGCTCTTCTGGTCGTAGTAGCCACACACGACGGTCCGTCCCACCTGCACCGTGCCGGCCGTCGGTGCGCGCCTCGCGCACACGAGGTCGAGCAGGGTCGACTTCCCGGTACCGTTCGCGCCGACCACACCGAGGCGCTCGCGGGGATCGAGCACGAGGTCGACCTCCGCGAGCACCAGCGGCCCGGCCGCGTCGTAGGCGAACGCGACCCCTGCCATCTCGACGACCTTGTCACCGAGGCGCGGCGTGCGGAAGCCGAGCGCGAGCTCCCCGGCGCGCGCCGGCGGCTCGGCGCGACCCTCCACGACGCGTGTCGCCGCGTCGATACGCGCCTGTGGCTTGCGGGTGCGCGCCGGCGCGCCACGCCGGAGCCACGCGAGCTCCCGGCGGGCGAGGTTGCGCCGCGAGCGCTCTGCCGAGACCGCCAGCTCCTCCCGCTCGGCACGCGCCTCGAGATAGGAGGCGTATCCGCCCTCGTGGACGTAGCCTCGCCCTCGGTCGAGCTCCAACATCCGCGTCGTGCACCGGTCGAGAAGGTGCCGGTCGTGGCTCACGAGGACGAGCCCGCCTGGCCGGCCGAGCAGCTGCACCTCCAGCCATGCGACGGCGCCGAGGTCGAGGTGGTTCGTCGGCTCGTCGAGCACGAGCAGCTCGGCGGGACGCGCGAGGACAGCCGCCAGGGCGACGCGCTTGGCCTGACCGCCGGAGAGCTCGGCGACATCGGCGTCCGACCGGCGGCCCATGCCGAGGCGCTCGAGGGCCGCGTCACCCTCCCAGCCCGCGTCGACCGCGTCGCGCACCCGACCCCGGGCGAGCTCGGGCTCCTGCTCCAGATAGCCGACCCGGACCCCCCGCCCGCGAAGGACACGACCCGTCTCGGGCGGCTCGACGCCGGCGACGAGCCGCAGGAGCGTCGACTTGCCCGTGCCGTTGATCCCCACGACGCCGATCCGGTCCCCGTCGCGCACCGTGAGCGCCAGCTCTTCGAACACGGTCCTGTCGCTGCGGCGCGCGGACACCTGCTTCAGATCGACCAGGATCGCCACGACACGGCGAGGCTACCCGCCTGAGTCGTCGACGAGTGCAGCCCGCAGCTAGAGTCCGGCTCGTGAAGGTCGTCGTCACAGGTGGAACCGGGTTCCTCGGCCGGTCGCTTGCAAGGCACCTGCTCGGGCGTGGCGCGCTGACGGGCCCCTCCGGCAGCCCGGAGCGGATCGACTCGATCGTCCTCTTCGACACGATCGCTCCACCGGACCTCGGCGCCGAGCTCGCCGGCAGGGTCGAGCTCGTCCTCGGCGACGTGTCCGACGCCGAGCTCGTGCGGTCCCTCGTCGACCGGGACGACACCTCGGTGTTCCACCTCGCGTCCATGGTCAGCTACGGGTGCGAGCTCGACTTCGACGCGGCGCTACGCGTCAACCTCGACGGCGGGCGGGCGGTCCTCGACGCGTGCAGGGCCCGCGGCGGCACCTGCAAGCTCGTCTTCTCGAGCAGCATCGCCGCGTTCGGCGGGACCGCCATGCCGGACGTCGTCGGCGACTCCACGAAGCTGACGCCCGAGACCACCTACGGCACCACGAAGGCGATCTGCGAGCTCCTCGTCAACGACTACAGCCGCAAGGGCTTCCTCGACGGGCGCAGCGCCCGCCTCCCGACGGTCGTCGTCCGACCGGGGCGTCCCAACAGCGCTGCGTCCTCCTGGGTGAGCGGGATCTTCCGGGAGCCGCTCCACGGCGAGGAGTGCGTCGTGCCCGTCGAAGCTACGACGCGGGTGCCACTGTCGGGCTACCGGACCCTCGTCGACAACCTCGTACGCCTCCACGAGGTCGACGGTCGGGCGCTCGGCGACGACAGGGCGGTCAACCTCCCGGCGCTCGCGGTGACGGTCGAGGAGATGACGGACGCGCTGCGGCGGACGGCGGACCGCCCGCTCGGCCCGATCGTGGTCCGTCCGGATCCGGCGATCGTGGCGATCTACCGGGGCTGGGCGCAGCGTTCGTCCTTCGGGCGTGCCACCGATCTCGGCCTCGTCACGGACAGTGGCCTCGAGCCCATCATCCGGGCGTACATCGACGACTTCCTCGACCCGCCGGTTCTTCCCGCCTCGTCCTGACGCGCCGGCCACGAGGACGGGTCTACCGGCGAGGCCGAGCCTCGCCACTCGCCCGGCTCGTCGAGTGCTCGAGTCGTCGAGTGCTCGAGTCATCAGCTCGTCGGGCGCCTCGACGTGAGCATCGACACGCTCATCGTCCCGTGCTCGCAGACGGGCGTCGGGGGCCGCACCGGGACGACGAGAGCGCTTCCGGGCGACGTCTCGGCGACCCGGACGCTGTATGCGGTCGCCTCGCACCGACCGGTCACCGGCTCGCCGATACCGGGCACGTCGGGCGAGAACCGGGCCGACGCCCACGCGGGCGCGCCGTGACGGAGGACGACGGTCACCGCTCGCTGCCCGGCGAGACCGGCGAGCAGGACGTGGGTCGGTAGGCGCTCGTGGTCCCGTCCGAACAGCTGCAGGCGAGCCAGGCCGGACAGCGAGCAGGTCGTCTCGGAGCGGTTGACGAGCTCGAGCGCGTACGTGACGTTGCCAGCACCCCTGCTCGACGGGATCACCGAGAGGCTTCCGCCCAGCTGCGGCGCCAGGCACGCAGCCAAGCGCACGTGCCGCGGCCGGCCGAAGGACGGGTCGCCGGCCCAGGAGAACGAGAAGGTCTTCGGCACGCCGCCGATGCGGTAGCGCACGACGAGGAGCGAGTACAGCTCGCCGAGCTGCGTGCCCACCGGGTGCGAGAGCTGCACGGAGCTGCCAGGGAAGAACCGGATCCTCGACGCGGCGCAGTACGGGTTGCAGAGGTTCAGCCCGAACCGCGTCACGCCGGTCGCACCCCGCATCGACCAGCTCGTCCAGCGGGTCGCAGTGAGCTCCGAGTTGGCGTCGGCACAAGAGATCACGAAGCTCGCCGGCTCGCGCTCGGGCACGCCCGTGCACGCGAGGATCCGGGGCTCGGCCCCGCGGGCTACGGCAGCAACCGCACTGGTCGAAGCCGTCGCTGTCGCGACGACCCCGGCGGACGAGCTCGCCGCGGCGACAGCGAGGACGAGACCTGCGACGAGCTTGGAAGACACCCTCACGACAGCTCCTCCGTGCTCCATCGATCCGACTGCCCTGCCACCGACTGCCCTGCCGCGGCCGCGTGATCGTACCGCCCACAGGCACCGCCCCGGCAGCGGGCCGCCTGGTTCGAGATCGCACCCGTTGGTCGAGATTGCACCGCAGTGCATGTACGGACGCGCCGGAGGTCGATGCTCGCCTGGCTTCCCGAGCCCGGCCGCGGGCCCGGGCACCTCGTGCTCGCTGAGCGATCTCTCAGCCGTCTCGGAAGCAGACAACCAGCTCACAGGTGTGATCTTGACGGCCGCCCCTCGCTTGGCATCGGGGCGACCCGCCGGCACCATCACATGCTGTTAACACTTTGCCCAGCGGCTCGACACCTTCGAGACGCCGCCGACACGCTGGCCCGGGGGACCGGCGAAGGCATACGGACGAACGATTCGAAAGGAACATCACATGAGCAAGTTCATCACCAAGAGCATCGCTCCCGCAGCCATCTCGCTCGGTCTCGCGGGCGGCCTCCTCGGCGCGAGCATCGGCACCGCCGCCGCGGCGACGAAGCCCAAGCCGAAGCCGAAGACCCACACCACGAAGACCGTCGCGGCGAGCCTCAAGGCGTCCGGCATCGTCACCGCCGTGGACACGAAGACAGACGAGCTCACCGTCAAGGTCGGCAAGGCGTCGGACGTGTTCAAGACGACGACCAAGACGGTCGTCAGGTTCGCGGGCAAGAAGGCTGCGCTCGCCGGCCTGAAGGCGGGCGAGCACGTCGTCGTCGTGTACACCACGGCCGGCAAGGTTCTCGACGCCTCCTCGGTGCTCGCGTCGAAGGCCTGATCCTCTCGCTCCCGGCAGCGGGAGCGGCGCTCCGGGCTGGGAGGGACCGATCCCTTCCCAGCCCGGAGCCGGCACCTCCACCACGAGCCAGAGCCAGCGACGAGCCGGGACGCAGTGGCCACAGGCGACGCGCTGACCTCGACAGGAGCGGCTGAGCGCGCATGCGCGTCCTACTCATAGAAGACGAGGACCGGTTGCGCCAGGCGCTGAGCCGGGGGCTGCGCGCGGAGGGCCACGAAGTCCTCGGCGCGAGCGACGGCGAGGCCGGGCTGCGGCTCGCTCGCGACGACCGTCTCGACGTCGTCGTGTGCGACATCTTGATCCCGAAGGTGAACGGATTCCAGGTCTGCAAGCAGCTGCGCTCCGAAGGCATCTGGACGCCGATCCTGATGCTCACGGCCAAGGACGGGGAGTGGGACGAGGCCGAGGCGCTCGATGCCGGAGCTGACGGCTATCTCACGAAGCCGTTCTCCTACGTGGTGCTCGGCGCCCATCTGCGCGCCCTCGCCCGGCGGGGAGCGGCCGATCCACGCGGAGGCTCCTCGGTGCTCGACGCGGGCGACCTCCACCTCGACTACCGGGCGGGCCGGTGCTCGCGGGGCGAGGTAGAGATCAAGCTCTCGAAGCGAGAGCAGGCCCTGCTCGGTGCCCTTGTCGGCCGCGCAGGAGGCGTGGTGCGCAAGGAGGACCTCTTGCGGCAGGTGTGGGGCGAGGAGTTCAACGGCGACCCGAACATCGTCGAGGTCTACGTGGGCTACCTGCGCAGGAAGATCGACATCCCGTTCGCCAGGCACTCGATCGAGACGGTGCGCGGCTCCGGCTACCGTTTCAACCTGGATGAGCCGACGAGCTGAGCGCGCCGGGCCGGCACGCCGGGGCTCGGTGCGCAGTCGAGCCGCCCTCGCCGCCGCCGTGATCGTCGGAGCGGCGTTCGTGCTGAGCTCCTTCGGCGTCGTGCTGCTCCTGCGGAGCTCGCTCTACGCGAGCGTGAAGAGCTCGGCAGAGGCGGAGGCTCTCGACATCAGCTCGTTCATCGTCACACGAGGTCGGATCCCGCCGAGACTGCCGATCGCCGACGACGAGACCGCGGCCCAGGTGGTCGGAACCTCCGGCCGGGTCCTCGCCACGAGCAGCGACGTCCGGGGCCAGCCGCCCATGACGACCCTGCACCCCGGACCGGGCCGCACCGCGACGGTGACCGGCGTCGTGCTCCACATCAGACGGCACAGCCGGATCGCCCTCGACCTCGACTACCGCTTCGCCGTCGCCGCGACAGGATTCGCGCAGGGCCCGCTCGCAGGGACGGTCCTCGTCGCGAGCTCGCTCGGCGCGGCCGACCATGCCGTCAGCCTCGTGCTGCGTGCCCTCGCCCTCGCCCTGCCGGTCCTCGTCTGCCTCGTCGGGTGGCTCGTCTTCGTCCTGACCGGCCGAGCGCTCCGGCCGGTCGAGCTCATCCGTTCCGAGGTGGCGAGCCTCTCCGCGCTCGACCTGCACCGGCGCGTGCCCGAGCCTGCGACGGCGGACGAGATCGGCCGCCTCGCCCGCACGATGAACGCGATGCTCGAGCGGCTGGAGGCGTCGAGCCAGCGCCAGCGCCAGCTTGTCGCCGACGTCTCGCACGAGCTGCGGAATCCGCTCGCCGCGTTGCGCACGCAGCTCGAGGTCGCTGTCGCACATCCGGGTCCGGGGTCGTCGCGCCTGCTCGATGGCTCGATCGTCGACGTCGCCCGGATGAGCCAGCTCGTGGAGGACCTGCTCACACTCGCGCGCCTCGACGAGAGCACCCTGCCACTGCACGCGGCAGAGGTCGACGTCGACGAGGTCGTGCTCCGCCACGCCGAGCGGCTGCGCGCGCGCGGACGGGTGGACGTCTCCGTCCAGGGCGTCGGAGCAGCCCGTACGCACGGGGACGAGGCGCAGCTCTCCCGGGTCGTCGCGAACCTCGCCGACAATGCCGAGCGCTACGCGCGCCGGCTCGTCTCGCTCGGCGTGGGCGTCGAGGGCGGCGAGGTCGTCGTGACCGTGGCCGACGACGGTCCGGGCGTGCCGGCCGAGATGCGCGAGCAGATCTTCGAGCGGTTCGTCCGGCTCGACAGCGCGAGGACCCACCGCGACGCCAACGCGGGGCTCGGGCTCGCGATCGTCCGGGAGATCACCCGCGCCCACGGCGGCGACGTCCACGTGGAGGACTCGTGCCCCGGTGCCCGCTTCGTCGTCCGCCTCCCCCTCGGCGGCCCCCCTGCACCGTGTTGAGCACCGTGCCGAGCGACCGCAGGCTCCGCTCCACGGTCGAGGGCGTAGGGCCCGGTCGAGCCGGCAGGACTTTGGACCCTACCTTGCACGGCACGCCGCTGGCATGATGGCGTGGGGGCTCGTCGACGTGAGCGCGCTCCCGAGGGAGAGGGACGTGCCAGGATCGAGCTCGCTGTTCGGCGCCGTGTTCGACCTCAACGGACCAGGTCGCTACCTGCACTGGTCGATCTTCCAGGTCTCCGAGGCGAACCTGGTCCTCATCGCCGCGATGGTCGTCATCTTCGGCCTCGCCTTGCTCCTGCCCTTCCCCGGCAAGCACGATCGCCCGAGCACCTCAGAAACGACCACCGGTGCGCACACCCCGGATCCCGGCACGCTCGCAACCCCTGGCGGCGCTCCTGATCCTTCCGGTGCCCCAGCCGAGCCTGCCTCCGGCACGAGAGGCGCGCATGCCCGGGCGCGCCCGGCCGACCCGTCGGACACGTCGGACATGTGGACGGCACGTGTCCGGAACCTCGCGCTCTCGCTCCTGCCACCCGGCAAGCTCATCCCCGACCACCAGCCCGCGTACGTCGCCTCGTGGATCTACGTGTTCGGCGTAGCGGCGATCGCCGCGCTCGGCCTCGCTATCGCGTCCGGCTTCGCTATCGCGGTCGGTGGCGCGGACTGGTGGCACACGAACGTCGTCGGTCACTTCTTCAACAGCATGCACATGTGGAGCGTCGAGCTGTTCATGGCGTTCATGGTCATCCATCTCTGGGGCAAGTTCTGGATGGCCGCTTGGCGCGGCCGCCGGGCGCTCACCTGGATGACGGGTGTCCTCGCGTTCGGCGCGTCGGTCGTCGAGTGCTTCACTGGCTACCTTTCCCAGCAGAACTTCGACTCCCAGTGGGTGTCCACCAATGGCAAGGACGCGATCAACGCCACCGGGCTCGGCGCGTTCTTCAACCTTTTGAACTTCGGTCAGATGCTCCTCTGGCACGTGGTCCTCCTGCCGCTCGTGCTCGTCGCGATCGTCGGCGCGCACGTCCTGCTCGTCCGGGTGCGCGGTGTCTCACACCCGCTGCCGAGGGAGCGGCCGCGCCTCGGGCGCGCGGGGGCCACCGAGCGGCGCGCGCTCGCGCGGGCCGACGCCGCCGACTGGCACGGGCCGACGAAGCGCTACGACATCTTGAAGGAGGCGACCGTCGCGTCGGGCATCGTCCTCGTCCTCGTGCTCCTGCTCGCCGGGATCCTCTCCTCCCCCGACGAACCGCCCGTGACGATCGCAACCTGGGCGAAGGTCGCCCCCGCGGACTTCCTCGGCACGGCGGCCACCGAGCTCGCCGGCACGAGCGAGACCGCCACCTACGGCCCGCCCTACAACAACGGGAGCGCGTTCGTGCAGAAGATCGTCGTCTCGTGGCAGCGCCTCGCCGGCGTGCACGAGGCGATCGAACCGGCGACGACCTTCGTCCTCTCCCCGCTCTCGAAGGTCGCGAGCACCGAGCCACGGCTCGCGAGCTCGCTCGCGTCCTACGAGCGCGCCACGTCCGCCCAGCGCAATGCATGGGACGCCGCCTACATCAAGGCGCTCGACCACCTGAGGTTCGCCGGCGGCGCACCCGTGCTCCCCGCTGCCGCCGACGGTCCGGTCCCGGTCCTGCTCACGACCGAGCTCACCCTTGCACGTAGCGGGGCCCTCGACGCCGACCTCATCGCCAACCAGGCCTTCTACGGGACGAACTTCACCGCACCACTTCTGTTCCTCGAGGACGGGCAGTACTTCTCCTCGATCGCCCAA
Organism: Actinomycetes bacterium; assembly: GCA_021846125.1. Classification (GTDB taxonomy): domain Bacteria; phylum Actinomycetota; class Acidimicrobiia; order Acidimicrobiales; family Bog-793; genus JAJZCK01. The sequence goes on from JAJZCK010000004.1 coordinate 25,114, forward strand.
GCCCGGCACATGACCGGGTCCCAATGGGGCGTCATGAACGAGACCGGCAGCTACCCCGGCCAGCCGTGGCTGTGGCTCTACACGCTCTGGTACCAGCTACCGGGCTTCCGGAGCTCGTCGAACGTCGACCTGATCGCGATCTACCTGACGGGGGCGGCGACACTGCTGCTCCTCGGCGTCCCGTTCGTCCCCGGCATCCGGGACATCCCGCGCGTCGTGCCACTCCACCGTCGCGTATGGCGCCGATGGGAGTAGGCACGGCGGCGCACCCTCGGCTCGAGCTGGGAAGAGAACCGGGCTCGCACGCTGTCGGCCGGCGGATCAGGGCCGGTAGACCTGCCGACCCGTGATCTCGCTCGGGATGATCCGGACCCAGTGCAGCTCGCCGGGCGGCATCCAGCTCGACACCGCGAGCTCCCGCTCGCGCCTTGACTCGGCGTCGATCGCCTCGGTGATCTCCCGGGCGGTGCCCTTCACCATGACGCTGCAAGCGGACGCGAGATCGTCGTCGAACTCGTCGACCTCGAACGCCACCCGGTCGAGGCTCGCATGGTCGAGCTTCGAACCTGCCGCCGAGCGGAACACGACCCGGTCCCCGTCGAGCGCGTAGTTGACGGGGAAGATCGCAGGCTGGCCGTCTTCGGCCACAGCGAGCCGGCCGAATGCGTGCCGCGCGAGGATCGAGAGGCACTCGTCTCGCGTCAGCTCCACGACGCGCTGGGGCTCCTCGCTCATCTCGCCGCCTCCCTCACGCCACCGGACCGACGAGGACGCACAGCTCCGCGAGCCGCGTCGAGTAGCCCTTCTCGTTGTCGTACCAGCCGAAGACCTTCACGAGCCGTCCCTGGACCATCGTGAGCGACGAGTCGAAGACGCACGAGGCCGTCGACCCTACGATATCGCTCGAGACGAGCGGGTCGCTCGAGTACTCGAGCACCGGGAACAGCGAGCCGCCTGCGGCGGCACGGAAGGCAGCGTTGACGTCCTCCACCCACGTCGGGCGCTCGAGGAGCGCGGTGAAATCGGTGATCGAGCCGTCCGGCACGGGCACCCTGAGGGAGGTCCCGTCCAGACGCCCCTCGACCCCGGGAAGCACGAGGGCAGTGGAACGCGCTGCGCCTGTCGAGGTCGGGACGATGTTGAGCGCGCCCGAGCGCCCGCGGCGCGGGTCCCTGTGCAGGCCGTCCACGAGCACCTGGTCACCGGTGTACGCGTGCACCGTCGTCATCAGCCCGGACTCGATCCCGAACGCATCCACGAGGACCTTGGCCATGAGAGCGAAGCAGTTCGTCGTGCAGGAGGCGTTCGAGACGACCGTGTGCAGGTCGGGATCGAACGTGTGCTCGTTGACGCCGATGACGAACGTCGCGTCGGCGCCTTTGCACGGCGCGGAGACGACGACGCGCGCTGCGCCTGCGCCGAGGTGCTCTGCGGCGTGCTCCCGGGTGGTGTTGCGCCCGGTGCACTCCGCCACGACGTCGACTCCTATGTCCCTCCAGGGGAGCAACGAGACGTCCGGCTCGTGGAGCAGGTGGCTGTGCTGGCTACCGACGACGAGCTCGCCCCCGTCGACCGTCACGGGCTCGCGCAACGCGCCGTGGACCGAGTCGCGCTGGAGGAGGCGTGCGATCTGCTCCGGCGTGCCGAGGTCGTTGACCGCTACGACGTCGACATTCATCTGCCGTTCGACGATCGTCCGGTACAGCGCACGGCCCGTCCGCCCGAAGCCGTTTATGGCAAGTCGCGTGGTCACGACGGCCTTCCTTTCGAGGAGCTCTCCCGACTGCATGCTCTGCTGCCAAGCCTCGACCTCGGCGGGCATGATGAACAGTGCCGAAGGTCACGACTGTGCCAGCTGACCCGGCTCAAGCGCTCAGCCAGGAGCGCAGGCGCTCCCGCTCCTCGGGACTGGTACCTCCCCAGATCCCGTGAAGCGAGGGGTCGGCGACCGCCACCGCCCGGCACTGCTCGACGACGGGGCAGCGCGCACAGATCTCACGAGCCGCCTTCGCAGGCTCGCCGTCGCGCGGGAAGAACAACGACGTGCTGAGCCCCCTGCAGGCGGCTTGCAGGGACCAGCGCGCGATCTCTTCGGTCTCGAGGCCCCGCGCGCGCCGGTCGCTCTGTGACGCCCCGGGGATCCGCCGCAGCGGCGCGCCCTCCCGATCGGCTGGGCTCACTGCCGCGCCGCCGGCGCCGTCAGCGCGGGGAACGAGCGCACGGCGAAGGAGCCCGGCGCGCTCGCGAGATAGGCGTCGAGCTCCGCCTGACGGAGCAGCCCCTGCTGGGTCCCGACCTGTTGGACGACGCTCGCAGCGTTGACGGGAGCCCGTCGCAGCGACTCCTCGAGATCCATCCCGCGTGCCAGGCATGCGGTGAGCGTCGCGGCGAACGCGTCTCCTGCGCCCGTCCGGTCGACGACAGGACCCGGATCGGGGTAGGCGGGGATTTCGAGCACGCGGTCGCCTTCGCTCGCGAACGCTCCGGCGACCGAGTCGGTGACCACGACCCGACGGGGACCGAGCGCACGCAACGCGTCGAGGAGCGCGCCGGTGCCCGCGGAGGAGCTCACCCCGGAGATCCGTGCCGCCTCCTCGACGTTGCACACGAGCAGCGACGCCCGCTCGTAGAGGCGCCGGAGCACCTGGGGCCCCTCCTCGAGCTGGTAGGTGCCCGGCTGGAACGCGAGCTCGACCGTCGGGTTCTCGTCGAGGAAGTCCGCGATCTGCTCCTCGTAGGCATGGGTCTCGCGCCCTACGGACGAGAGGTAGAGCCACGCGGGGACCTCGCTCGGGCGCAGATGCGGCCAGTGGTAGTCGTAGCTCTCGTGCCGGACGAGGATCGTGCGCTCCCCGCCGAGCCAGAGGACGAAGTGCTTGTTCGTCGGCAGTCTCTGGTCGAGACGGACGAGCGAGGTGTCGACGCTCTCGCGGTGGAGCGCAGCCAGGATGTCCCTGCCGAGCTGGTCCGCGCCGAGATAGCTCGCGAGGGCCGTGCGCAGCCCGAGCCGTGCGCACGCCACGGCAGCGTTCGCCGCGTTCCCGCCCGCCTCGACCGTCACAGAGCGCTCGAAGGGGATCTTCGCTCCGAACGGCACGTCGAGCCGGCGACCCTCCGGCCCCTCCAGCACCCGGGCCTCATCCTCGCAGAGCGCGATGTAGACGTCGGTTGCGACGTCGCCGACGCAGACGATCTCGAAGCGCTGCCGCTCGACGTGCTGTCTCGTCGACCTACCGTCGCTCGCCACCGTCCCCGCCTTCCCGACCCGTCTCGCCGGCTTGTCTTGCCGACCACGAGCCATCGTCGACCTGCCTGGGCACGGCGACTAGGGCCGTTCGTCACTTCACGTGCGCGATCGTGAGAGCGGGCCCTTCGGCCCTGTCCGGCAGCGGCAGAGGGGACGAGACTGGCGCGGACGGCGACCACCTGAGGTGGCGACGGTCACGAGCGGCGGACGACAAGCGCGACCTGCCTGCCGGCAGGGACGCCTCGAGGAGGAGCGCGATGGATCAGCAGAGCCACCATGGCGGGGGCGACGTGGGGGACGGCGCGCCACCGAGGAGCACGTCGCCGGCCTATCCCGACGCGTGGGAGATCGATACCCTGCTCGCCGACGGGACCGGTGTCCACCTCCGGCCGGTCCGTACCGCCGACGCGAGCGACCTCATCGATTTCCACGCCCACCTTTCGCCCGAGACGATCCATCGCAGGTTCTTCGCGACCCTCCCCGAGCTCGACAGCGCCGACGCCATCCGCCTCACCACTGTCGACTACGCCGACAGGATGGCGTTCGTGGCCGAGGCCCACGGCCGGATCGTCGCCGTCGCGCGCTACGACCGCGTGCCCGGCACTGCCGAGGCCGAGCTCGCCGTGGTCGTGACCGACGAGCTCCAAGGGCGTGGAGTCGGGACCGTTCTCATCGAGCAGCTCGCCGCGTATGCGCGGGGCAGGTCGGTCGAGCGCTTCGTCGCCGAGACGCTCCCGGAGAACCACGCGATGCTCGCCGTCTTCGACGACCTGGGTCTCACGGTCGCTCGCGCGAGCCACGACGGTGCAGTCGACGTCACCGTCGAGCTCGCGACGACACCCCGCTACCTCGCGGCGCGCGACGAGCGTGAGCGCCGCTCGATAGCGCGCAGCTTGCGACCACTTCTCGAGCCCCAGTCCATCGCAGTCGTCGGAGCGAGCCGCCACCCGGGTTCCGCAGGCCACGAGATCCTGCGCTCGCTGCTCGCGTTCGACTTCAACGGCCGCGTCTACCCGGTCAACCCCTCCGCCCGCTCGATCTGCGGGGTGCCGTCCTATCCGGACATCGCAGCGGTTCCGGAGCCCGTCGACCTCGCCGTGGTCGCGGTGCCCGGTCCGGCGGTGCTCGACGTCGTCCGGCAGTGCGCGGCGGCCGGCGTCGGCTCCCTGGCGGTCGTCTCGTCCGGCTTCGCCGAGACCGGAGCAGCAGGGCGCGAGCTCGAGCACGAGGCGCTCGAGGTGACGCGCCGTCACGGGATCCGGCTGCTCGGCCCCAACTGCCTCGGGCTCGCGAGCACGGCGCCCGACGTCCGGATGAACGCGAGCTTCTCCCCCATCGCCCCGACGAGCGGCAACGTCGCCCTCGCCTCCCAGTCCGGAGCCGTCGGTGTCATGCTCCTCGAGCGCATCGCCGAGGCGGATCTCGGCGTGTCCGCGTTCGTCTCGATGGGCAACAAGGCCGACGTGAGCTCGAACGACCTGCTGTGCGCGTGGGAGGACGACCCGAGTACGGCCGTCGTCGCGCTCTACCTCGAGTCGTTCGGAAATCCGCGCAAGTTCGCCCGCATCGCGCGGCGCGTCGCGAGGAAGAAGCCCGTCGTCGCGCTGAAGTCGGGGACGAGCATCGCGGGCGCGCGCGGCGCGCGCTCGCACTCCGCGGCCGCCGCCACTCCCGAGGTCGCTGTCGAGGTGCTGCTGCGCAGCTCCGGAGTGATCCATGCGAACGGGCTCGACGAGCTCGTGGACGTCGTGACGCTCTGCGCGTCGTCGCCGATGCCCGCCGGGCGACGGGTCGCTCTCGTCGGCAACTCCGGAGGACCGCTCGTGCTCGCGGCCGACGCCTGCGAGCATGCCGGCCTCGTCGTGCCCGAGCTCTCCGGCGAGACGGCCGAGGCACTGGTCGCCGTCATGCCACCCGCCTCGGCAGCGTCGAACCCGATCGACATGACCTCCGGCGGCGACGCAGCCTGCCTCGTCGCCGTGCTCCGCCGAGCGCTCGAGGATCCCTCCGTCGACGCGGCGATCGCAGTGGTGACGCCTCTCAACGCCCTCGGTGAGCAGGAGGCACGCGCCGCGATCGCCGAGGTGGCGGCCAGCGCCGCGAAGCCGGTCGTGGCATGCATGGTTGGCGGCAAGCTCGCGCACGATCCACGGCCGCACGCTGGTACGGACCAGGGCCGGGGCCCGGCTCGGACCGGCCTCGGCACGATCCCGTCGCCGGAACGCGCCGCCGCGGCGCTGGCGCACCTCGCCGGGTACGCCGAATGGCTCGCGCTCCCCGAGCCCGATCCCGAGGTGCTCGCGCGATTCGACACCGCCGGCGCCCGCTCCCTCGTCGCGAAGGAGCTCGGCCGGCACCCCGCGGGCGGCTGGCTCTCGGGTGGCGCGGCGTGGGGGCTCGTCCGCGCGACGGGCGTCGACGCCGTGCCCACCGCCGTGGCGGGGGACCTCGACGCGCTCCGACGCGCCGCGGCCGACGTCGGCTACCCGGTCGCCCTCAAGTCCGCTGCCGCGAAGCTCGTCCACAAGAGCGACGTCGGTGGCGTCGTCCTCGACCTCGACGGACCCGATGCACTGGCCCGGGCCTACGAGGCGATGCGCGCAGGTCTCGGAGAGGACGCGGACGAAGTGCTCGTCCAGAAGATGCTGCCGCCGGGGACCGAGGTCATCGTCGGGATGAGCTCCGACCCGCTGTTCGGCCCGCTCGTCGTCGTCGGCCTCGGCGGCGTCGCCACGGACCTGCTCGCGGACCACGCGTTCGGCGTCCCGCCGATCACGCACCGACAGGCGCTCGAGATGCTGCGCTCGCTACGCGGCGCGCCCCTGCTCACCGGCTACCGCGGCTCCCGGCCCGTCGATCTCGACGCCTTGGCGGACGTCGTCTGCCGGATCTCCGCACTGTCGGAGCTGTGCCCCGAGATCGTCGAGCTCGACTGCAACCCGGTCGTGGCCTCGCCCTCCGGCGCGGTCGTCGTCGACGCGAAGGTCAGGTGCGAACCGCGAATGGACGCGCCCGACCAGCTGACCCGGATGCTCCGCCGGCCACCAGGGAACGGCCACCCCCAGCTGTGACGGGCTGGGTGTCCGCGGAGCCGACGACCGGCGGGGCCTCCACCGCCCGGGCGAGCAGGCGTGCGTAAAAGGCAGCTCCGGTCGGGTCGAGATGCACGCCGTCGGGATAGAAGAAGCCCGGATGGCCGGCGCTGGCGGCGAACCAGTTCACCATGGTCGCGTGCGGGTAGCTACGGGCGACTGCGGCGATCGTCGCGTTGACCGAGTCCTGCCACGGCCGGGGGACGCGCGTGTTGACGAGGACGACGCGCTGGACGTCGCCGAGCGAGTGGAGCAGCGCGACGAGCGACCCTGGCGGGTACGTCGCGTTCGTCCCGAGCTCCACGATGACGCGGCTCCCGATCACCCCCTCCGCGCGCAGCTTCGGGACCGCAGCCTGCACTTGCCAGATCTGCTCGCCGATCCTCGCATAGATCTCGATCCCAGGCAGGAGCCGCTCGAGGTAGGGAGCGGCGTCGATCATGACCGAGTCGCCGATCGCCGTCACCCCCTCGCCGGCTGGAGGGGGCAGCGTCGTCGTGGTGGTCGAGGTGGTCGTCGGGGCGACGGGGAAGGGCGACAGCGGGAGGAGGCCGAGGCTTCCCGGCACGTGCAGCGCTTTCGGGTGCCGGGGCTCCCGGCGGCGCTGGTGCGGGCGGGGGTGGGGCGAGATGCTCGTCACCTCGTTCGACGGCACGAGGGCCGGGACGGTGATCAGCCCCGCCAGGCCGATCGTGCAGACGGCGACGTTGCCGAGCGCGGCCGTCGCGACGAGCCACCAGACCGGCCGCAGCCGGGGGGCGGACCGCGGACGGACGCGCCGCCTCTCGCGCAGCCGGTCCGCAGCTCGCGTGAGCGCACCGTGGCGCACGGGCTCTTCCACGTAGCGCCACGAGAGCCCGGCGAGGAGCAGGCTGGCGCCGACCTGCGCTGCGGAGCGCAGCACGTCCGCGGATGCATCTACCGGCGTCGTCAGCACGATGACGGGGTAGTGCCAGAGGTAGATCGCGTACGAGCGCTTCCCCACCCAGCGCAAGGGGCGCCAGCCGAGCACGCGTCCGAGACGCGCGGCGGGATGGATCGTCACGGCGACGACGAGCGCCGTGAGGACCGAGAGAAGCACCATCCCGCCGTCGTACAGGAAGCTCTCGTACTGGTTCGTGAGCCAGAACATCGCGACCACGCCGAGCAGGGCGGCGGCGCCGATCCCGTCGAGCACGAGGCGGGCGCCAGGCTCCACATGGCCTACGGTCCGCTCGCGTGGCCAGACGATCGCGAGCGCCGCACCGACGAGCAGCGCGAACGCTCGGGTGTCCGTGCCGTCGTAGACGCGCGTCGGGTCCCCACCGGGGACGTAGAGGGCACCCATCTCGACCGCGGAGGCCACTGCCAGTGCGAGCACGAAGAGGAGGCGCCTTCGGCGGCTGTGGACGAAGCGCAGGCCGGCGACGACGAGGAGCGGCCATAGGAGGTAGAACTGCTCCTCGACGGCGAGCGACCAGAGGTGGCCGATCGGCGACGGTGGCCCGAAGCGTGCGAAGTACGAGACGTGGTGGAAGATGAACCACCAGTTGCTCACGTAGAGCAATGCTGCCGGGAGATCGCTGCGCAGCGCCGGCAGCTGGCCCGGGTCGAGCAGCGTCACCCAGCCGAGGACGACGAACAGCATCACGAACAGCGCGGGAAGCAAGCGACGGGCTCGGCGAGCCCAGAACCGGCGGAAGCTGATCCTGCCGTGCCGGCGGTGCTCCGCGAGGAGGAGGTCTGTGATGAGGTAGCCGGACAGCACGAAGAAGACGCCGACGCCGAGCAGACCACCAGGCACCCACGACGAGCTCAAGTGGTAGCCGATCACGGCGAGCACGGCGACAGCTCGAAGCCCGTCTAGTCCCGGAAGATAGCGGCTTTCTCCCTCGACCGGCTCAGGCACGCGCCCTCCTCGGCGACAGCTCGGCATCCGACAGGTTGTGCAGGCTACTCATGCCACGACCGGCACGGGACGCGCCACGGGCCCCTCCGCCGCGCGTCACCCGGGCTCGAACCCTTGTGCCACACGCCTTTTCCCGCCGAGCCTCTACCCCGGTACGGTCGCGAGGCCGACCGCTCGCTAGGGTCGCTCCTGTGCGCACGACGAGCGTGGAGGGCAACGTCCGCGGCGCCGTCACCACATCGCGGGCGGGCTGCCCGGGTGCGGGGGGAGAGGCCGGTGCCGCTCCACGGGGGCGGGGGGCGCGCCGGGGGTGGCGGGCACTCGCGACGGCGTGGACGCTCGCCGTCGTAGCGGTCGTCTCCGCCAGCTGTGGCGGCGGTAGCCACGCGCTCGCCTCGTCCGCGATCCTGAGGCCTTACGGGAAGGACCGGACCGTCGCCCTACGCCTCGACGCGAGCGCTACAGGCGCCCTCGCCGGGTTCAACTTCGACGGCTTCGGCGAAGGCCGGATGCGCGTCTACGTGCCTGTGGGCTGGCGCGTCGAGGTGACCTGCACGAACGAATCGACGACGCTCACGCATTCGTGCGCCGTCGTCGAGGACCGCCGGCTCTCGCCCTTCGGCGCGAGGGTCGCGTTCAGGGGCGCCTCGACACCGGACCCGACGGCCGGGCTCGGCTTCGGCAAGACGGCGAGGTTCGCCTTCGTCGCCTCGAGAGTGGGAACCTACCGGATAGCGTGCCTCGTCGTCGGCCACGAGATCGACGGGATGTGGGACTGGCTCACCGTCACGGCCGGGGGCCGTCCGTCCGTGACGACCTGATCGCCCGAGCGTCGAGGCTGTCGAGCTCGTCGGGCCTCACGATCGTCGGGTCGACGCGGACCCTGGCACCGCTGTCCCGCTGTCTGCCACGCGGGACGCGCGTATCGCGGCAGCGAGCCGGCGGCATGTCGGCCACTCGTCGGCAAGACTGAGGAGATGACTTCCACGCGCACGTTCGAGCTACGCACGTACCGGTCGTCGCCGGGCCGCCTCGCGGCGCTGTCCGCTCGCTTCCGGGACCACACGATGGCGCTGTTCGCCGCCCACGAGATCACGGTCGAGGGATTCTGGCAGGCCCAGGACCTCGATGACCCGTCGACCGGCTCGCTCGTCTACATCTGCTCGTTCCCGAGCCGAGAGGCGGCCGCCGCCTCCTGGGAGTCGTTCCGCGACGACCCGGAGTGGCAGCTGGTCAAGGGCGAGAGCGAGGTGCACGGCTCACTCACCTCGAGCGTCGAGTCGCTCTTCATGGCGCCGACCGACTACTCGCCGATGCGCTGACCGCAAGCCACCCGAGCGGTCCGCCCACGGACACCACGTCGCTGTCGACGAGCGCGTCGACAGCGACGCCGTCCTGCCTCCGGCGAGGTTCGGCACACCACGTCGTGACAGCCAGCTGCCCCGGCTCAGCACCAAGGCAACAGGCGGCAGGCGGCAGGCGGCAGGCGGCAGGCGGCAGGCGGCAGGTAGACGATACGAAGCTAAAGTATCACGATGGGTGCAAATCCGACTAGTCGCATTAGCTCTGCACCGCAGCCAAGAGCACGTTCTTCGTGCGGACCATGTCGCAGTAGGACGAGGCGATCCCGGGTGTCACGAACAGCACGGGCAAAGCGTTGGCGAGCACCCACGCGGTATCTCCAGCGCCCGTCCGGACTACCGGCGGGAACGTCGCCTCTGGCGTAGCTAGCCCGATCTTCTGGCTAACGCCCTGTAGGGAGCGAGGTAGCTCTCCCGGATCTCGTCCGCTATCCGACCGCTTCGCGAGATCGCGATGCCTTTGCCCTGAGCCCAGCTGCGAATCCTCGACGGCTGCGCCAAGTAGGACTCCAGGACCTCGGTCGAGAGCGGGCCCCGCTGTCCCGTGGATATGCCGTTGCGCCGGGCCCACTCTCGCACCACTTGTGGCCGGGCATCGTAGAGATCGCGCAATGCCTCGGGTATCCGTCCGCGATCGGACACGTCGAGGCCGCGCTCGCGCGCCCAGCTACGAATGGCGGCAGTATCAGTTTGCGAAGATTCTTTGACGTCCACGCCACCATGCTAATGCGAAACTAGGTGTGCCCGTGCACCACGTGGCTCCGAAGACGTTTCGGAGGGGTTTCGGCACTGCGTAGCTGGCTTCGGTGCTGCGTTCCGGTTGGTTTCCATGCTGTTCTCCGACGTTCGGCACGGCGCCGTCGAGGCGCAAGATGGCATTCTTCCAGGATGGTTTCGCGCGAGATGGCATCCCTGTGCGCAAAGCCTCGAGTCGCGGGACGGGCACCGCGCGAACCCCGGTACGGCGCGAACCCCGGTACGGCGCGAACCCCGGTACGGCGCGAACCCCGGTACTGCGCGAACCTCAGTACGTCGCCCTACCGCCACTGATGTCGTAGACCGCACCTGTCGAGAAGCTGCACCTGTCGGACGCGAGCCACGCGACGAGCTCGGCCACCTCCTCGGCTCGGCCCACGCGCCGCATCGGGATCAGGCTGGTGATGTGGTCGAGGACCTCCGGCGAGGTGTCCGCGTTCATAGGCGTCGCGATCACTGCCGGCGCGACCGCGTTGGCGAGCACGCCGCTCGTCGCAAGCTCCTTCGCGAGCGACTTCGTCAAGGCGATCACCGCCGCCTTCGACGCCGAGTACGCGGACAGCCGAGGGTTTCCTTCCTTGCCCGCGATGCTCGCGATGTTGACGATCCTGCCCCAGCCGCTCTCCCGCATTGCCGGCACGACAGCTCGGCACGTGTGGAACGTGCCCGACACGTTCACCGCGAACGTCCGCGCCCAGCCTGCGTCGTCCACCTCCCAAAGCACCACGTTGGGACCGACGACACCGGCGCTGTTCACCAGGATGTCGACGGGCCCGAGCGAGCTCGCCGCGGACGCGACAGCTCCTGCGTCGGAGACATCGACGACCATGTCGGCACCTGGCACGACGTCCCACGTGA
>JAJZCK010000157.1 GCA_021846125.1 Actinomycetes bacterium
GATGAGGCGAACGACCTGGGCCCGCTTCTCCTCGAGGCCCCGGCGCTTGACCCGGCGACCGCGCTCCATTGCCACTCGAGCATACGATCATCTACCACGCGAGATGTCCAGTAGTAATCTGGCTTCCTAGTGAGACCGCCTTCGCCTTCGCGGTCGAGACGGGCCTGCTCGGACGGAACCCGATCGCCGGTGTGCGTCGGCCGAGCGTCGAGCAGCGGACCCCGACCACGTGGGACGCGGAGACGGCCCGATCCTTCCTCGCGGCCACCGCTGACGACCGTCTGGCGGCCCTGTGGGCGCTCGCGCTCACTCGGGGGCTTCGCCGCGGGGAGCTTGCGGGCTTGCGGTGGGCAGCGGTCGATTTCGCCGAAGGCGCCATCCGGGTCGTGCATACCCTCGTCATGGTGGACGGTCACCCGCAGGAGTCGACGCCGAAGACGAGCGCCGGTCGCCGTACGGTCCCGCTCGACGAGCAACTCGTCGCGTTGCTGCGCGCCCGGCGCACGGTCCCGCTCGAGGAGCGCATGCGCCTCGGCCTCGGCCGGGACGAGAACGGCTACGTGTTCACCAGCGAGCTGGGCGACCCGCTGTCACCGGACTGGGTCTCCGATCGCTTCGAGCAGCTCACCAAGGCCGCTGCGCTGCCGAAGATTCGCCTCCACGACACGAGGCACACCGCGGCCAGCCTCATGCTCGGAGCCGGGGTGCAGCCGAAGGTCGTGCAGGAGATGCTCGGGCACAGTCACGTGAGCATCACGCTCGCGACCTGCGGCCACGTCACCCCGAGCATGGGGCGCGAGGCCGGTGCGGCGCTCTCGGCCAGCCTCCTCGGCTGACCACCGAGCGGTGAGCGGCGGCCCCGGGCTTCGGTCCGGGGCCGCCTCGCGTCCGGGCTGTCACCAGCTCCGATGACACGGCCGAAGGTTGCGGTGACAAACGGATGACACAGCCGGGGATTCAAATGGGTCGCCCAGTCTTCCTAAGCGTTCTACCTGGGCTTTCGCGGTGGAGGCGATGGGGCTCGAACCCACGACCTCTTGACTGCCAGGGAGACCCGGGGGGTTATCCACAGGATATCTGCACTGTCCATGATGCCTATTTATTGCCCTCTACCAGGACTTACATGGTTCTCTTGTTGACCGCTGTTGACCCCCTCTGACCGGCTTTTGCCGAGCTTTGGTTCTCACGGTGGTTCTCACGGGAGGCGTTGTCCACAGGGCACGAACCGGTCTCTCGTCGCCTCGGTGGGGCCCCTCCAGCGGATCTGGATGCGCCCCACACCGGAGCCCCCCGATTACGCCGGGCGCACGACACCGGCCGCGAAGGTCGCCTCCAGGTTCAGCTCCTCGACCCTCGCGGGCGCCGGCCGGCGCCGAACTGGAAGTAGGTGGGGGTCTCGCGCACCACGACCTCGAGCCCCGCCACCGCGGCGCGCCGCTCGAGCTCATCGGCGGGCCAGTAGTTCTTCACGATGCGGAAGGCGCGGCCGTCATCGAGGCGGCGGACCGTGATCTCCTCGCCACGGTGCGGCAGCACGTGGTCCGCGGCAGTCGAGGTGGGCTCGGGTCGGCCGTCGAGGAAGAACACTGACCTGCCGGGGCGAAGCGCCCTGGCGACGGTGGCGAGGAAGCCATCGACGCGGTCGGCTGGGACGTGGCTGATCCAGAAGCAGAACACCACGGCGTCGTAGGTGCGCTTGGGGAGCCAGGCGAACAGGTCGGCCAGCACGTAGGTCACCCGTTCGGCGCGCGCCCCGAGGCGGCGCCGGCTCTCGGCGACCATCTCCGGGGCCGCGTCGATCGCCGTCACGTGGGCGGCGCGCGCGACGAGTTGCTCGGTCCAGATGCCGGTGCCCGGCGCCAGCTCGAGCACGTCGGCCCCCTCGAGGGGCACCTCCGCGAGCGCGGCACGGACCTGGTCGACCTCGGCGAACCAGGTCGCGGTTGCGGCTTCGCCCCGGTCGTAGCGGCCCCGGCGCTCGAACCAGCCGTCGTACTCCCCCGCCCGAGCCCGGTAGTAGGCGAGCTGCTCGACGAGCACCCCCTCGGCGCGCCCCCGCTCCTCGTCCATCACGCGATTCTCGCTCGCCGCCCGGCCCACCACTGCGCCCGGCGCCCCGGGCAGATCGTTCGGTCGGAGCGACGGGGCGTCAGGCTTCCAAGCCCGCCTTGGCGAGGCGAACGAACCCCGTGCAGACGGCCTGAATCCGCTCCGGGGGCACGGCGATACGGAGCGAGCGAGCCGCCATCTCGACACCCCGGGCGGCGGGCGCACCGAAGAGCCCGCCCAGTAGCACGACGGCCTCCCGGCACGGCGGGCCCGCCCGGTCGTCGTCGAGCAACGGACGCAGCCGGCCGAGGAACTCCTCGACGGGCGTTGCGAGCATCAGGCGGTAGACGTCGGCCGCGTCCTTGTCGGCGATCCGGTCGTCGGCGCCCTCGTCCAGCCGGTCGCGGAGCTTGTGGAGCTTCGCCACGACGAGCGCCGCGGGCCCGGCGACGCGGACGACGAAACGGCGGGGGTCCGAACCGTCCAGCGCAGTGACCTCGCAGGCATCGCTGTCGAGGACCGCGCCTTCGAGACCGCGCGCCTTTCGAGCCGCCATCTTGGCGTGCGGAGGAAGACGCACACTCCGCCGGCCTCCGGGCGGCGCGAACCGTTCGGGCACCATCAGGTCGACCGGGATGTCGACCTCGTCGTCGCCCACCGGCACGGTCTTGACCCACGCGCCAGGATTTCCCACTTGCCGGAAGTCCGCCTCGGTCATCATGACTTCGACACGTGGCTCGTCCACAAGCTCCAGCGGCGAGAGCACGAGGTCGGCGTCGGTCGTGTAGGGAGCAACGGCGATGCCGCCGTCGCCTGTGCGGAGGTACACGGCCTGTGCGCCGACCACGACGAGCGCCTCGAGCTGCGGCCCGAGCGCCTCGAGAGCGTCGAGGAGGACGGCCCGTGCGGCGACGTAGAGCGGCTCCGGGGCGGTCGCGGTCACCTCGTCACCGCGGCGCGCCGTTGCGCGCGTCGATCGCCGGCAACCGCCAGCGGCGCTCGTGCTCGCGCATCCACTCGAGGACCGCCTCTCCCTCCGACGGCATCCGACCGCTTCCGGAAAGGCAGTCGATCACGACCTGACTCGGGGCGGCCCACCCGATGCCGCCTTCTCGTTCGCAACCCGTGAAGACCACGTCGTTCTCGGGCTGGATGAGCACTGTGTCGGCACCTGCATCCGTCGGGAGCAGGCCGAGCTCGGTCGCCAGCGCTTCGGCGACGGGGGTGTAGAGCACGAGGAGGGCCGGCGCGGCGACGGGCGCCAGGCGTGCAGCGGCGAACGACCCGGTGATCGTCGGCGACGGGCTCGACGGCGGCCGCTGGCGAAGCTCCTCCAGCAACGCGGCCGCCCCCTGGCGGGCGATGTACCGGAACGAGCGGCCCCGCCGGAACAGGTCGGCGGACTGCGCCCGGCGGCGGATCAAGGCGGCCCAATCGACTCGAGTCACCGGTCCGAACAGCTCCCGGTCGATGAGCCCCTCGTCCTGGAGGGTGGCGAGGATCCGGGACAGGTAGCCCTCGTTCACGCCCGCCGCAGCGGCGATCTCGGCTGCGCTGTAGGGCGGCGCGGCATCGACGAGCACCCGGGCGACGCCGCCCGCCTTCGCGCCCCGAAGGCTCGTGCGCTGCTTCGTCGCGCTCGCATCGCTGGTCGCCCCCTGGGTCTCGATGAAGATGCCGGGATAGTCGAGGCTGATCCGAACGTTCCCCGTCAGATCGACGTAGCTGATGTTCTCCTCGACCAGCAGGTCTCGGACGCGTTCGCCGACGTACGGAGCGACGAGGAGGATCGGCTGATTGCCCATCTTCCGCCGCAATCGCCGCCACGGCCCCCCGAGGAGCGCCTCGATATCACGAGGTGCGGCGCGCACCGTCGCCTCGACGAGCACGAGAGTCTGGCCGCCGCTCGAGGGGCCCCCGATGAGGAGGTCAGCGCCGCCGGCGTCCCCAGTGGAGGGCTGCGCCGCGACGCTCCAGGACGCCGGCAGGCGGCTCGACAGCACCCTCACGGCAGCCTCGACCAGCTCGCGCTCGGTTGTGGGGGCTCCCGTGATCATCTTGTCTCCTTGCCCTGATCCGGCAAGCCAACTCTATCAGGCAACTCGGCCGCCGAGTTGCCTTTCCCTCAGCACGGTTGCTCCAGCCTCCCAAGTTGCCGATGAGCAGCAACTCGGCAACCTGTCGGAGCGCGGCCTCCTTGGTGGGCCGGCCGTCACTGCCCTGCCGCCATGGTTGACGGGTTGACGCACTCGGCGCAGCCTTGGCTCATGGCCGACACCGAGGCACTCCTCGTGGGGAGCTTCCAGAGCCGTCTCGAGCACCTCCTGGCGACCCGGCGGGCGGACCTCGACCACCTCACGAGCGAGGAGGTGACCGAGCTCGGGGCCGCAGCGGCCGACACCGTCATCGGGAAGATCATGCGCGACCGGGCGATCGGCGAGCGGTGGTCGACGAGCGAGGTCACCGAGTACCTCGGCGTGTCCCGACAAGCCGTCCACAAGCGGCTCCGGTGCCACACGATCCTCGGCATCCCGGGACGAGGCGTCACCTGGTTCCCCGTCTGGCAGTTCGAGAGCGGCGCCGTCCGCCCTGTCGTCGGCGAGCTGATCGCGGTGTTTCGCGCCGTCGAGCCCTACGACCCCCTGCTCGTCGCCTCCTGGGCGACGACGGTGCAACCCGAGCTCGGAACCGCGCCCAGCGAATGGCTGGAGGCCGGCGGGGACGAGCGGCGACTCGTCGAGCTCGCCTACCGGTCGGCAACCGAGCTCGCCGCCTGATGCTTCCGGCGCCGCCGGACCCAGACGAGCTCGCCCGCCACTTCCCCGCCCTTGCGCCGGTGCTCAGCTACCGGTCAGGCAGGCGCGCTGACCTCGAGGCTCTTCTTGGATCGCTTTCGTTGCTGTTCGAGCTCAGCGTCGTCCCCTGTTAGCGGCGAGCATCATTCGGCGAAGCACGAGATAGCTCTACGACGAGGCTGTCCGAGCGCGTCGCGCGACCAGCCAGCTCGAGAAGCTCGGCGGGGATCGGCTCCAAGACGACACGTGCGCGAAGGGCGTGACCCCTCAGCCTTGCGCGAGGTACAGCGAGCCGTCAGAGGACGCCGGCGAGGTCGTCCTCGCACGAGACGAGCGCTTTTGCCTTGACGCGCGCCTCGCGCATCTCGCCGGCGCATCTCCGCAGAGGGCCCCGCCCTCGGCGATCACGACAGGTCAGTCCTGTCGAGGCTCGTCGTCGCAACCCTAGAGGACGTCCTTGCCAGAGAGAAGCTCTGCACGCGTCTTCGCGTCAAGCTCGCGACCGGAGAGGTCCTCGCTCCGCCGCACCTTGGCACCGGACGCGACGATACAGAGCGAGATCGTCGAGCACCTCGTCACAGCTCTCTACGAGCTAATCGACGGCGAGCTCGTCGCCTTCTACCTCGACGCGCTCCGATGGCTCGGACTTGCACCGTCCCCGACCGGATGGGGCAACGATGACAGCTCGTGCCGACTGACCCTGCACGGGCGTGCACGTGATCGGTCGCTGGTGACTCTCGAACCAGCCTTGTCCTGACCAATCTTGCCAACGATGAGAGCCACGGACATGCCATGTATGGCCCTCTCGCTGGTGACGTGCGTCACCTTTGAAGCGTTCACAGCTCCTGTCGCCGCAGGTAGATCGGCATATTGATGTTCGGGCTAGACAAGTGCGGTGCGGACGGTAGCCGCCCTGGCCAGTGACGACCGTTGGCGCGGAGGATCTCCCGCCGTTGACCAACCCCGGCGCTCGCCTTTGGCGGTGACCCACGCGCCGTGAGCCAAGACGTCCGGCCTCCTGCAGGTGGTGCCCCGGATCCGACGCCGGTGCCAGCCGACAGTACTGCCTGTCCAGGGCTGCTATGCCCCTCCCTCCTGTCGTTGCCGCCGGCCGGCCCGAGGATAGGCAAGAAATATCCGCGTCTGCTCTTGCGCATTAACACTTGCGCAATGTATCGTGCTGTTCGAGGTCGCGATCCTTTGCTGCCTCTAGTAAGGCAACTCCCCTCAACTCTGACCCCTACGGAGGTGCAGCATGCAAACGGAAGCCATTGCCCGCAATGTCCGGACGAGTGTGGGCCATGTCATCGACGTGCAGGGCGTGCTCGAGGAGGCCGAGCTCGTCGGCGTCGCGAATGCGGTCGAGACGCACGGAGCGAACCTCGCGGCGGCCGAGCGCGACCTCCTCCTCCGCCTCTCCGAGCAGGAAGTCCGGGACCTACGCGCGACCGTCCAGTCGCTCGGGACTCCGAACTTCGTCGCAGCTGACAATAATTTCTGACACGCGACGACCCAGCTCGGCCGAGCGCGACCCCGGTGGGCGTTCGCTCGGTCGAGCTGGGTCCCTGAGGAGGTAGGACGTGGCCAAGCGCGATTTGTCATGGCTGGACGAGGGCCTTCGGGCGTACATCGGACTCCACCGCATCTCCTCGTTTCGCTTATTCGCGCGCGGGGGCC
>JAJZCK010000158.1 GCA_021846125.1 Actinomycetes bacterium
TGCTTGCCTTCCTGGAGGGGCTGTAATTATGTCGCCCAACGCTCACTGCTCCCACCGATTCGACAGGGTCGTTCCACCGACAACGCGACATAGTTCCGCGCGCGACATAAGCGGCGAAGATTCCCTGGCGCAGCCGGGAGGCAAGCATCGGCTGGCCGATGAGCAGCCCGGCGATGATCCCGTCCGGTTCTCGACATGCACGGCGACGCGCTCGTGCCGCTCACCGCGGTCCCTTCCCACGTGCACTTGGATCAGCAGGTGCCGCACGCGTTGCCAGGCGACCCGGCGATATCGACAGCCAGCCGCGCACCACCGTCCCTGCCACCCCAACATCTCGCCACCCAGGCAGGGGCGTCATCAGCAGGGGCCGCGTGGATCAGGGAAGGCTCCTCCACCCTGCCGGCACATCGGGCCCGCGCCAGCACTTCGATGAAACCGCGCGCTCTCCGGTTTTCGTAGTACGCTAAGCAGGTGGAGGTCCACGAGTCGGCCCACAACCATGGCGTCGCCGACCAAGACAGCCTGCACGCTATCGACCATGCCCTTGCTATCGAAGATGCCGGGGAGGATCCCGACCGCTGGCTGGTCCTCGGCGCCGACCGCGCCGGGAACCTACTCGAGGTGGTCGTCATGACCACACGGGACGGGGGTCAGCTGCTCATCCACGCCATGCCCATGCGCTCGAGGTTCCGGAGGTTGCTCGATCCATGACGAAGCCCCGGGTCTACGGCCACACCGACTCTGGCCGTCCCATCACCGATGCCGAGATCGAAGCCCTCGCTAAAGAAGCAGAAGCCGGCTACGACGTGGACGAGCTGCTCGCTCGCCGCGGACGACGGGGACGGCCCTCGCTCGGATCTGCGCCGGCGAGCGTCGAGTCGGTCCGGCTCGATCCTGAGCTCCGAGACAAGCTTGCCGAACGGGCACAGACGACCGGAATGACGACCTCGGAGGTCATCCGCGAGGCCCTTCGCCAGTTCCTTCAGGCCAGCTGACGCAGGCGTCTCTCCTCCAGCACCGCGACAGTGCGGCTCCGCGTCCTCCGAGCGCGGAGTGGGCAGGTGGGCTCGCAAGCGGCGAAGAGCGCACAGATGCGACAGGTCGCTGCACAACCATCGACACAATGGAGCTCCTCCTCGGGCGGTCGTCGGCGCTCGCCCCACTCGCCCCGCACGGGTCGATGAAGGCGACGATGGTCCGCAATCGTCACCTCTCCGCGGCACTCGACAAGCTCTGCGAGATAGCCCTCCAGACAGCGTTTGCTGTGCTCGAGCCATTCCACGACCACATGGCTACCAAAGCGACCCTTCGGTCCTACGCATCGTTGACGCCAGCTGAACCTCCGATCCCCGGAGTTCGCGAGCCTGCGCCTCCGAGGAGCTCGCCCATGTGGGTTGCCTGGTCAGCGTCCTTCGCGCTCACCCAGTGTGCGTAGACGCCGAGCAGCACCGCGGGACTGTTGCCGATCCGTCCCGCGACCGAGGACACGCCGAAGCCTTCGCCGAGGAGCTGTGTCGCCGCGAAGTGCCGGAGGTCGTGGAGCCGGACGCCCTCGATGCCAAGGCGCCGGCACAACCGTGCGAAGCGGTGTGTGACGACCTGGGGATGCCAGGGCCGGCTTGCATCAGGCTCCTCGGAGAACACGTAGGCATCCCTGCCGAGCACCGCGTCGAACAAGGCTGCGATGCCCTCTTGATAGGCCCTCAGCTCACGGAGAGCCGACACGGTGTCGGTGTCGAGAGAGAGCGTGCCTCTCGCCCGAGCGCTCTTCGAGAAGTCGGCGACGACGAGCCCGGCGCCCGTGCGATCGAGCTTCACGACTCGGAAGATCGACACCGTCGCCTTGTCGAGGTCGACCTCCGACCAGCGCAGCCCGCACAGCTCGCCACGCCGGCGCCCCGTCGCGACAGCAACACGAAGGAAGCTCGACCAGCGCCGGTCGCCGTCGATGCTCGTCGCGTCGGCCTCGTCGAGGATCTGCCTGACGATCGATACCTCCGGCGGCGACGGCTCGGGAGCCCGCGCCTTTGGCGGCGACGCGTGCTCGGCAGGGTTCTTCCCGATCCAGCCCCAACGCACTGCCTGGGCGAACACGAGCGACAGCACCACATGCACCTTGCGCACCGTGCCAGGGGCGAGACCGGTCCCGCTCCGTCCACCGCGCCGCAGCAGCTCGTCGTAGAGACGGTCGAGGTCCTCCGCGCTCACGCGGTTGACCGGGCGCTTTGCGACCGCGGACGGATAGACGTAGCGCTCGAGGCTTCCGGCGAGCTCAGACGCGGTGTTCGGGCTGAGGCCAGGTGACGCGTGTGCGAGCCACTCCTTGCACGCGTGGCCGACGGTGCGCGTCGCAGGCGAGCTGCGCCGATCGCCCCTGCGCACCTCGCCGGAGAAGACGGCGAGCGCGTCCATCGCCTCCCGCCGTGTCGTCGCCGCGACGGTCCGCGTCACCTGTCGCCGTCTCCCGGTGAGTGGGTCCGGCGGTCCCTCGACGACGAGCCGCCAGTGCCCGGACCCACGCTCCGCGACCGAGCCCATGCCCCAGTGCCGCCCTCGTTGCGTCGCTGTCGGTTCCCCCTCGTCAGTTGTGACCAGAATGTGACCAGCAGGATAGCTGACGAGTCGTTGCCGAAGTTCACACGACGCTGACCTGGACTTATTTTGGCAGCCCCAACGGGATTCGAACCCGTGTCTCCACCTTGAGAGGGTGGTGTCCTAGGCCTCTAGACGATGGGGCCGTGCTGTGTCCTGCACGGTAGGACCCGTGCTGGACGGCTCCGGATAGTAGCGGACGCGCAGTCGTTCCTCGACCGTGCGAGCCGCCGACGGCAGCCGGGACTGTCCCGGTAACCGGAACGTCCCGCCGGCCACGTGGGCGGCGGGACGTCTCGCTCGGGGGGGAGGACTCGAACCCCCAATGACAGGGCCAGAACCTGTTGTGTTGCCGATTACACCACCCCCGAATGGGTGCCACGGGATCTTAACAGCACGCCCACCGGTGGCCCGTCGGGCTCCGCGGCAGCGCTCGTCGTGCGACGCCCGCACCTCAGCCGGCAGCCCACGGCGTGTTCACGTAACCGATGAGCCGCCCGACGGCCACTCCCGTCGCCTGGCGCCATAGCTGGTCGAACTCCTGGTAGAAGGCCTTCTCGGAGCCCTGAGCCGGAGAAACCTGCACGACGAGGCCGGTCTTGGAGCCGGCGCCCTTGGTCCACAGCGCGTCGATCGCGTCGGTCACCACGATGACCTTCGCGCGAGCTGGGAGCAGTGACGCGACCTGGGAGAGAGCCGACGCCGCATCGTCGGCGACCACGTCCGTGATGCTCGAGCGAGCGACGCCGGAGCCGACGAGCCAGCTCGTCCCGACTGGGACCTCAGCGGGACTGCCGATCGCGGCGGGGGTTCCTGCCACCACGACCTCCGGCGCTTCGTGCGCCCTGTAGAGCGCAAGTGCTTGCGCCAGGCGCGCGTGGTAGTCCGATCCGGGCTGGACCCCGAGCGGCGTCGAGACGGCCGGAGCCCCGAGAACGACGATCGCCTGGGCACTCGTCACCGCCGTCGGAGAGGTCGGAAGATGGGAGGCGGAGACGACCTGGTACGCGCTCACGAGGACGTAGACGACCGCCGCGAGCACGGCGAAGTAGACGAGCTTGAAAGCCCACCGGATCGGTGCGAAGAGGAACATCTCGCCGTCGAGTCCGTGCGGCCGCTCAGCCGGCTCCGAGGCGGGCAATGGCCGCCTCGATCCGCTCGAGGGCCCTCTCGCGCCCGAGGACCGCGAGGGACTCGAACAGGGGGAGGCCGACCAGACGGCCCATCGTCGCGACACGTACCGGGGCCTGGGCCTTCGCGAGCTTTCGACCGGCTGCGTCGGCCACGGCGGAGAGGGCTTCCTTGAGATCCGCCGCGTCCCACTCGCACGATGCGAACGCGTCGCGGGCGGACTCGAGCAGCCCCCTCGCCCCCTCGTCGCCCATGACCGCCTTCTCGAACGCCTGCTCGTCCGGAGCGAATGGAGACGCGAACAGGAACTCCACCATCGCCGGCACCTCGCCGAGGGTGGCGACGCGCTGCTGGACGAGTGGCGCTAGCACGTCGAACTCCGTCTGGTCGAAGGCGTCCTCGGGCCATGGCGCGACCGGTGGGGAGAGAAAGGGGGCTGCTCGCTCGACCAGCTCCGCGGATCCGAGGGCTCGCAGGTAGAGCCCGTTGAAGTGCTGGAGGCGCTTCTCGTCGAAGAAGGCCGGCGAGAGGTTGACGTCCTCGAGCCGGAACTCCTCGACGAGCTCCGCGAGGCTCAGCAGCTCCCGCCCGTCGGCGGGCGACCACCCGAGCAGCGCCAGATAGTTGCGCATGGCTTCCGGGAGGTAGCCGAGGGCCCGGTAGTCCTCCACCGCGACGCGGTCACGGCGCTTCGACAGCTTCTGCCGCTTGTCGTTCACGAGCACGGGCAGGTGGGCGAAGATCGGCGGCGGCCCGTCGCCGAGGGCGTCCCAGAGCATCACCGCCTTCGGCGTCGTCGGAAGGTGCTCCTCGGCCCGGATGACGTGGCTGATGCGCATGTCGAGGTCGTCGACGACCACCGCGAGGACGAACAGCGGGTCACCGTTCGACTTGACCACGACGAAGTCCTCGATCGAAGCGTTCGCGAACTCGACGTCGCCGCGCACGACGTCGTGGACGACCGTGACGCCCTCGTCGGATGTCCGGAAACGTAGAGCTCTGCCGGGACCGCGCTCGAGGCCCCGGTCACGGCAGTGCCCGTCGTAGCCGGGAGTCGAATTGCCCGGGTGGCGCGCCTCCAGGTCGGCACGTGTGCAGTCGCACGCGTACAGGCGCCCGGCACGGTAGAGGCGGTCCGACGCCTCCTCGTAGAGCGCCCGGCGCTCGGACTGCCGGTAGGGGCCCTCGTCCCACCCGACGCCGATCCACTCGAGCGAGGACATGATCCCCGCGGTCCACGCCTCGTCGCTGCGCTCCCGGTCCGTGTCCTCGATCCTCAGGACGAACGACCCCCCGAGCCGCCGGGCGAAGAGCCAGTTGTACAGCGCGGTGCGCGCGCCTCCGACGTGGAAGTAGCCCGTCGGCGATGGGGCGAACCGGACGCGGGGCGCCCCGCCAGCTGGAGTCACTCCTCGACGAGGTTGATCGCCTGTGTCGGGCAGGACGCGGCCGCCTCTTCGGCGGCAGCGCGCCGGTCCTCGCCCGGCGTCTCGTCGAGCACGTAGAGGAAGCCGTCGTCGCGCACCTCGAACAGCTCGGGTGCGACGCCCATGCACACGGCGTTGCTCTGGCAGCGGTCGAAGTCGACGACGATGCGCATTGTGCTCCTCCCGGCAGGTCCCCGACCGCCCGGATCGAGCCGGCCGAGCAGCGGATCCTTCTCGCCGCGCCCTGAAGCGTAGCCAGCGCTCCACGTGACGATGACGATCCACGGTTACGCTGCAGCCGGGATGTGGTCGACCAAGCGCCTCGCGCGCCTCGCGGGCGGTGCCGCGCTCCTGGTCGGAGCCGGAATTGGAGTGGCAGCAGGCACCGGTGCGTTCGGGCCGAGCCCCGCGCAGCTTGCCGCGGAACGAGCCGCGGCAGCAGCCGCACGAGCCGCCGCTGCGCAGCACCGCCTGCTCGTCGCCCAGACGAGCGCCGTCGACCTCGCGGCACGGCGGGTCGCAGTGACGCTCCCGACCGCTACGGGCGCTCCGGCGCCGGCGACGCCCGCGCAGCTGTTCCCGACTCCGCTCCCGCGCCACACGGTCTACGGCTTCGTCCCCTACTGGGAGCTCGGCAGCCTCCACGCCGCGGATTTCACCGAGACGAGCGTGCTCGCCTACTACGGCCCCGAGGTGGGAGCGAGCGGCGGGATCGTGCACTCCGGCAACGGCTGGGCGGACCTCGGAGCGCCCAGCTTCGCGTCTTTCGTCACGCGCGCACATCAGGCCGGCGACCGGGTTCTCCTCACCGCGTCGACGACCGACCCCGCTGTCGTCGACAACCTCGCCCGGTCTCCTGCCCCCACGGGAACGCTCCTCGGCGGGCAGCTCGCGTCGCTCGTCGTCGCGCACCATCTCAACGGGATCGACCTCGACATCGAGGGTCGCGCCACGAGGAGCCGTGCCGGCTTCGTCCGATTCGTCGGCTACCTCGCACGAGCCTTTCGTCGGACGGATCCGACGGGCCAGATCGCCCTCGACGCCTATCCGGAGTCTGCATCGTCCGGCCAGGACTTCTTCGACGTCGCGAAGATCGCGAAGATCGTCGACACGATCCTCGTCATGGCCTACGACATGGTCGACCCCGGAGCAGCCTCGGCGAACTCGCCGCTCGCGAGCCCCACGCTCGGCCTGTCCGACGTGGGCGCGCTCCTCGACTACGTGAAGATCGTGCCCGCGGCAAAGCTCGTCATGGCACTCCCGTTCTACGGCTACGACTTCACGACGACCTCGAGCGCTCCCGGCGCGGTCGCTCT
>JAJZCK010000159.1 GCA_021846125.1 Actinomycetes bacterium
CCTGGTCCGCCGTGTCACCGAACTGCTTCGGATCCATCGGACGGACGCGGCCGCCAAGGATGCCGAGATCCTCGTGCTCCGTCACCAACTGGCCGTCCTGCGCCGCCAGGTCGCCCGACCTCGCTTCTCTTGATCCGACCGGGCGCTCATCGCGACGTTGACGTGGCTGGTGCCACGCGAGCGGTGGGCAGCGTTCCTCGTCACCCCCGAGACGATTCTGCGCTGGCATCGCGCGCTTGTCCGTCGCCGCTGGACCTATCCTCACAGCGGGGCCGGCCGGCCACCTCTTGCCGACCAGACCGTCGAGCTGATCGTACGTCTGGTCAAGGAGAACTCGAGGTGGGGCTACCTATTCGTTCGTGATCGAGATCGACTTCCGCGTCGTGCATCTGCTCGGCGTCACGGCCAACCCCGGCCAGGAGTGGGTGACCCAGGTCGCCCGCAACTTCTGTGCGGAACTCGAAGACGCCGTTCAGCGATTCAGGTTCTGCCTACGAGACCGGGACACCAAGTTCACCGCCAGCTTCGACGCGGTGCTCGCCTCCATCGGCATCGAAGCCATCAAGACCCCGGTGCGCTCCCCGCGGGCCAACGCGTTCGCCGAGCGCTGGGTGCACTCGGTCCGAGAGGACTGCCTCGACCATCTGCTCGTCTTGTCGCGGCGCCACCTGGAGACGATTCTCGCCCAATACCTCAAGCACTACAACGGGGCCCGACCCCACCGGGGCCTCCGGCTCCTCCCGCCAGACCCACGCTCGACGACAACGGTCGGCACGAGAGTCACCCGAACCGACGTCCTCGGCGGAGTCATCCACGAATACGAACTCGCCGCCTGATCCACTCACCCCACCTGTCGCTTCGGGCGCACAGCTGCGACGCCTACCACGACGCCATCGCCTCCGCGACACGGGGCCCATGCGACACGCACCCTCGCGAGTTCCCTCCCAGTGAGATTCCTCCCAGTGAGATTCGTCCATCCCTGTCGCGCCGATATCCGGCCGCGCGGATACTTGGACCCTTCACCCGGCGGACTGGCTGCTGGTCGCCCGCGTGAGAGACCGGGTGGTCCAGGTTCCGCTGGCAGCACCTCGAGACGAGGGGTGGCGACGATGCAGGCCGATCGGCATCTATCTGGCCAGCGCCGCCTTGGTGGCGCTGTATGAGGAGGATCTGTGATTCGTGACCGGACCATGAGCGACGAGGAGGCCGCGGACTTCTACGCCGAGCCGGCCAATCAGGGATTCGATGCGACGCGGATCGTCGGTGGCCGTCCGCTTTCCAACTCGATTCCCGTCCGGTTCCCATCCGAGATGGTCGCCCAGGTACAGGCTGCAGCAGACAAGGAGGGCATCACCGTCTCTGCGTGGGTACGAAATGCTGTAGCCGACGCACTGGCCAAGTCGGCGAGCGATACGACCACCATCGCCGACCAGCTCGAGGGTCTCGCCCGCCAGCTTCGTCATAGCGCCTGACCTCCGCCTGCAAGCGGCCTGCTCGCCCAGGCTGGCGTCGGCACATCAGCGACAGAGCCTCTGGTGGTCCGCGAGCGGTTCGGCTCATCAGCGAACCCTGCGTCAACGACATCAAGCGACAGCGCACCGCGGCAGCAACCCGACCCGACAGCACCCGTGCCGTCGCCACCGAAGGACAGCCGACTGTCTGGACGCTCCGTCGCCAGAGCACCAACCCGTCGACACGGAAGACTAGGGCTGTCCGCCACCGTTCCACCGAGGAGGCCGCCGGTGACCACGCGATCCGTCTACGACTACGTCCCCCACCACCGGACCAAGGAGAAGCTCGAACACGGCACCCGGCCGGTCAAGGTGAGCGACCAGCTGCCACACGATGGAGCGGCAGCCCGCTTCAATGCCTGGTTCGCCGTGAAGGTGACCAACGGCGTTGGCACGATGTGGTGCGCGTACGCCTTCGCCGCGCTCGCCCTGGTGAGCCTCCCCTCTGCGGTCAGCTCCAAGAGCCCGGTGGTGCTCGTGTCGTGGATCTCGCAGACCTTCTTGCAGTTGGTCCTGCTGTCGGTGATCATCGTCGGCCAGAACGTGCTCGCGGCGGCCGCCGACAAGCGGGCCGAGGCCACCTACAACGACGCCGACGCGGTCCTCCACGAGGTCGTGAAACTCCAAGAGCACCTCCTCGCCCAGGATGCCATCCTCCAGCAACTGATCAGCGGAGCAGCTCACGGTGCCCAGGCGTAGCGACCGAGGTTCTCCAGAGGCCAGGAGCGACGGGTCGTCAGTCCTTTGTGAGGTGGTACGGGACTCGACCGACGGCCACGGTGCTCCGGCGGCGGAGCACGTCGGCGAGGATCGCGCCGCGCTGGTTCTGCAGGAGCCGGTGCCGCCACTTGCGGGGCTCCACCTCGGGGATGAGGACCATCACCTTGCGGTCCCGGATCTCGGCCGAGGCGAGGTATTCGAGCACGGGCGTGGCGAGCGAGCGGTCGTGCGGGCGCAGGACGACGAGGGGGACCCCGGGGTGCCAGCGGTCCCACGCGGCCTGAAGGGTGGAAGCGCGCTCGTCGTCGAACTGGACGCTGAGTGCCACGACCTCATGGCCGAGCGAGAGCGCCGTGGCGAGCGCGGCCGCGGACATGCGCGACACGGTGGCGACCATCACCACGATCAGGCGATCCTCTGGCTGGGGCAACTCAGGCGTCGCACCGAGCCCGAGCTCGGCGCCGACGTCGTCGTAGTAGCGGGCGATCCGGCTGAACAGCACGATGAGAGCGGGGATGGCGATCACGACCACCCAGGCGCCCCCGGTGAACTTGGTCACCAAGAAGATCACCGTGGCCACCGCGGTCATCGCCGCCCCGGTCCCGTTCAGCGCCGCCCGCGCCCACCAGCGCGGCGGGCGCTCCCTATGCCAGTGCCGCACGAGGCCCGTCTGGGAGAGGGTGAAGCCGGTGAACACCCCG
This sequence comes from Actinomycetes bacterium, assembly GCA_021846125.1. Taxonomy (GTDB): domain Bacteria; phylum Actinomycetota; class Acidimicrobiia; order Acidimicrobiales; family Bog-793; genus JAJZCK01. The sequence continues at coordinate 2,933 of JAJZCK010000159.1, forward strand.
ATCGCATAGAGCGGGATGAGCGAGTTCGTGTTGGCGTTCACGGCGACCAGCAGCACACCAGCCAGTACGGCGAGGACGACCACGCCGTAGCGGTAGACCGGACGGTCGGCCCGAAGCCCGAACACATGGGGGACCAGGTTGTCTCGCGCCAGGAGGCTCGCCAGGACGGGCAGGCCGCCGAAGGAGGTGTTGGCGGCGAGCGCGAGGACCACCGTGGTCGACAGGTCGACGACGTAGTAGATCGCGCCCCTTCCGACCGACGCGCCGGTGATCTGGCTCAGCACGGTCTGGCTGGCCTCGGGCGCGACATGGAAGCGAACCGTGAGGAGCGCAAGGCCGAGCAGCATCGTGCCGAGGATCCCCCCGAGCAACACCTCGGTGCGCATCGCCCGGCGAGCCCGTGGGGCCCGGAACGCCGGCACGTCGTTCGCGATGGCCTCCACACCGGTGAGCGCGCTGCACCCTGCCGCGAACGCCTTCAACAAGAGCAGCACCCCGACCGCCGCCGCGACCTTGGGGACGACGGCCGGGTGTATGCCGGCGCCCGCCGCCGGATGGGACCGGAACAGCCCGGCGACGATGACGACGTAGATCCCGGCGATGAACACCGCCGTCGGCAAGAGGAAGGTCCGGGCGCTCGTGGCGATGCCGCGCAGGTTGAGCGCCGTCAAGAGCGCCAGGAACCCGAGCGAGATGGCGAGACTGTCCGGGCCGAGGCTCGGGAAGGCCGACACGAGAGCGGCGACCCCCGCAGAGATCGACACGGCAACGGTCAAGACGTAGTCGACCACGAGCGACGCTGCGCCGAGACGGCTCGCCCCGGCCCCGAGGTTGGCCTTGGACACCGCGTAGCAGCCGCCGCCCTCGGGAAAGGCAGCGATGACCTGGCGGTAGGAGAACACCAAGATGACGAGGAGGACCACGATGGCGATCGTGATCGGCTCGATCCTCGCGAGCGCGCCCGCGCCGGCCGTCGCCAGCACCACGAGCATCGCCTCGGGGCCGTAGGCGACCGAGCTGATCGCGTCGAGCGACAGCGCCGGGATGCCCTCGAGGCTGGTGATCTGCCCCTTTTCAGGGCCCTCCTCAGCCGCGGCCACCTCGTCGCCCGCCCCGCCCGCAGCCCCACCGGCGCGTCCTCGCCGACCCGTCATCGCTTCGCCAACGGAACGTCCTCCGTCACGCATCCGCGTACGGCGAGATGGGATCGCATCTCGTGATCCTGGCACGACCCGCCGACGTGCTCGTGGTCAGCGGCCCTTCCGGGCCTTGGCGTTGCGGGACGAAGGCACGTCCCGACAGAGCGTGCCGGAGCTCGAGTCCGAGCAAGGTGACGAGCTGTCCCAGGCAGATCGCCTGAAGCCAGGGCCCGCGCTCGCGGTCCCGCGACGAGAGGCGAGATGTCGAGCCCGTGGCCAGCAGGCAAGCGCCGCCGGTCACCGCTGGGCCGAGCTACCCGCTCTCTTGCTCGCGCCGAACGCCGCCTGCTGTCAACCCCCGCCCTCGGTGTTGCAGTCCTGGCGCACTGGAGTGGTAGCCTCCCGATCGACGTTCGTGTCGGCGCCGTAGAAGGAGGTGGGTCATGAGCTCAGAACCTCATAGTTCCCAACCTCCGCAGCCGCGCCCCGGCGTCTCCAAGCGCTTCTCCTGAGCTGATCAGGTCCGCTCCGACGCGCAGACGTCGGGGGTGCTGTCTCCTCTCGTAGTTCCTCATGATGCCGCCACCGGTGGCATCTCGCCTCTCGTTCCCCCGCTGGCACGCGTGCCCTCGCGGCGCGCGCCTGCATGGGTAACCCTCCACTTCGTTCTGCTCGGAAGGAGGTGTCACGTGACCACGCGCGACTCCACCGCAGTCGTCCTCGATAAGGACATGGACTTCGCCCCCGCTGTGCTCGACCCGGCGCACATCGGCGACATCGAAGGCGCTCTCGGGACCGTCTCGATGCGCGACCACGCCGATCGGCGCTCCTTCAAGCGCCGCCTTCTCACCTTCGCCGCGATCATGGGCCCCGGGCTCATCGTCATGGTCGGCGACAACGACGCCGGCGGCGTCCAGACCTACACCCAGGCCGGCCAGCGCTTCGGCTACAGCCTCTTGTGGGTCATGCTGTTGTTGCTGCCCGTGCTGCTGATCAGCCAGGAGATGGTCGCCCGCCTCGGCACCGTCACCGGTGTCGGCCACGCCCGCCTCATCCGGGAGCGCTTCGGCAAGGCTTGGGCAGGCTTCGCCGTGTTCGACCTGTTCCTGCTCAACTTCTTGACGCTGCTCACCGAGTTCATCGGGATCTACTTCGGACTCGGCTACTTCGGCGTGCCGAAGCTGCTCGCCGTCAGCGTCGCGGGGGTGATGCTCTTCGCCGTCGCCGCGACGGGGCGGTTCCGGTGGTGGGAGCGGTTCATGTTCGCCGTCATCCTCGGCGGCTTCGTCGTCGTCCCCGCGGCGCTCCTCGCCCATCCCCACTGGGGGTCGATCGGCTTCCACTTCGTGGTGCCCGGAGTAGCCGGCGGGATCTCCGGATCCGCCATCTTGTTGATCGTGGCCATGGTCGGCACGACCGTCGCGCCCTGGCAGCTGTTCTTCCAGCAGTCCAACGTGCTCGACAAGCGCATCAGCCCGCGGTGGCTCAACTACGAGCGGCTCGACACCTTCGCCGGCGGCGTGCTCACCACGCTCGCCGCGGCCGGCATGATCGTCTTCGGCGCCGCGCTCTACCACTCGAGGGCATTCGGCCCTTCGGCCAGCTACACCGACTCGGGATGGTTCAACCACGCCATCGCCGTCACCCTCGGACCGGTCGCGGGAGGGATCGCGGCGGTCATGCTCGTGTTCGCCGCGCTCGTCGGGGCAGGTGCGGTGTCGCTGTCCACCTCGTACGCGTTCGGCGACACCTTCAACCGGTTCCACTCGCTGCACCGCACGGTGCGGACCGCGCCCGTGTTCTACGCCGCCTACGGCGTCCAGATCTTCGTCGCCTGCGTGGTGGTCGGGCTCGGGTCCAACGCCTTCCTCGGCACCGCCACCCAGTACGTCCAGGTGCTCGCCGGGATCCTGCTCCCCTCGGCGGTGCTGTTCCTCGTGCTGTTGTGCAACGACAGCGACGTGCTCGGGCCGTGGGTGAACGGGCCGGTGATCAACTTCTTCGCCGTCGCGATCGTCTCGGTCCTCGTCGTGCTCTCCTTGGACCTCACGATCTCCACGCTGTTCCCACAGATCAACGGGGTGCAGCTGACCGAAATCTGCTTCACCGGGGCCGGAGCGCTCGGCGTGATCCTCGCACCCACGATCCTGTGGGCGAGGCGGCGCCGCATCGCCCGGGGCGAGGTGATCGACCCGCGCGCCGCGGTGCGAGGTCTCGACCGCACGACGTGGCGGATGCCGCGCCTCGACCAGCTACCCGTGCCTCGCAAGACCCTGCTGCGCACGACGAGCGTCTACGCCCTGCGCGCGTATGTCGTCGTCGCCGTGATCATCGTCGGGGTGAAGGTCTTCAGCCCCTTCGTCCACTGAAGCACGGATCCGACCGAAC
>JAJZCK010000160.1 GCA_021846125.1 Actinomycetes bacterium
GGCGCGTGCGCGGGAGCTGTCCACCGCCGGGGAGACCCCTGTCGTCGTCGAGCGGCACGACTTGGTCGACTGGGAGTACGTCACCGAGGTCGACGAGCGCCCCTGACGAGAGGTCGACGAGCGCCCCTCACGACCCGGAGCCGGCGGGCACGAGCCGGCCCGGGGAGCCCGCGGGTAGGTTCGCGTGGCATGACCTTCGAACCACTGCCCTCGAGCACACCGTCGGCCCAGGGCGTCGCGCCGGGCGGCATCGAGCGTTTCCTCGACGCGCTGGCAGCGGCTCCCGGCGTCGAGCCGCACAGCCTCGTGATCCTGAGGCACGGCAGCGTGGTCGCCTCCGGATGGTGGTCGCCGTACACGCCGGAGCGCCCGCACCTCGCCTACTCGCTCAGCAAGAGCTTCACCTCGACTGCGGCGGGATGTGCCGTAGCGGACGGCCTGCTCCGCCTCGACGACCCGGTGATCGCGTACTTCCCCGAGCTCGACGCGGAGGTCACCGATCCCCGGTCGCGCGCCATGCTCGTGCGCCACGTCGCCGCGATGTCGAGCGGCCACGTCACCGACACCTGGCAGCAGGCGATGGCGGCGGACCCCGAGAACCCGGTGCGCGGCTTCCTCCTCCTCCCGCCGGACGAGGAGCCCGGGACCGTGTTCGCGTACAACCAGTCGGCGACCTACACCCTCGCGACGATCGTGCAGCGCGTGACCGGCCAGACCCTGACGAGGTACCTGCGGGCCCGCGTCCTCGACCCCGTCGGCGCCGGACCGGTGCACTGGCAGCAGCACCCCGCCGGTCAGGACCTCGGCTTCTCCGGCCTGCACGCCACCACGGACACCGTCGCCCGGCTCGGCGAGCTGTACCTGCGTGGCGGGACGTGGCAGGGACGGCGCCTCCTTCCCGCCGCCTGGGTCGCCGAGGCCACGCGGCTCCACATAGCGAACGCGACGCCCGGCGATCCCGCTGCGGCGCTCAAGCCGGACTGGCAGCAGGGCTACGGCTTCCAGTTCTGGATGTCCCGGCACGGCTTTCGCGGCGACGGCGCCTACGGGCAGTACTGCCTCGTGCTCCCCGAGCAGGACGCGGTCGTCGCGATGACCGGCCAGAGCGCGGACATGCAGGCGGTGCTCGACGCTGTCTGGACCGAGCTGCTTCCCGCCTTCGGCCCAAGTTCGTCCGGGCCAGGGTCGTCCGGGGCAGGGTCGTCCGGGGCGGACGCGGACGCGGACGGTGCGCTCGCCGAGCGGCTCGCGCTGCTGGCGCTCCCCGTCGCCCGCAGTGCCGCCGCTCCGGCGACGGACGCGACCCGCTGGCGTGGCACGACCTTCCGGCCGTCCGGGGGCACGCGCGCCGAGCAGCCGTCGCTCACCGGCGTCCGGCTCTCGAGCGACGGGGGCACCTGGCACGTCGTCGTCGAGGAGGGCGGCGCCGGGCCGGAGGGAGCCGGGTGGGAGCTGCACGCCCCCCTCGGGCAGGCATGGGCGCTCGCCAGCTCGGGCGACGCGGGACAGGCCGGTGCCGGGGCGCCCGTGGCGTCGAGCGGCGGCTGGACAGACCGGGGTGAGCTCCGTGCCGACCTCGTGTTCCTCGACACGCCACACCGGCTCGTGCTCACCTGCTCGATCGCGGACGCCAGCGTGCACGCCCGGTGGGTGACCACCCCGCTCCACCGCGGGGACTTGCGTGACATGCACGCGCCGAGATGAGCGCCACGCCCGCGGCTGCCGGGGGCGGGCAGCAGCCACCACGGACCTTCCACCACGTCCCGGCCGGCGGGAGCGGCTCGCCCGGCCCGCCCGAGCTCGAGGACGTCGCGGCGCTCGTCGCGGACGCGAACGCGATCGTCGACTCGCGGCGTCTCGACACCCTCTTCCAGCCCGTGGTCCACCTCGCGACGTCCGAGGTCGTCGGCTTCGAGGCGCTCACCCGTGGTCCGGCGGGCAGCGACCTCGAGTCGCCGGTGCGCCTGCTCCACGCCGCAGAGCTCGCGGGGCGCCTCGCCGAGCTCGACTGGATCTGCGCGACGAACGCGTACACGGCAGCTGTCGCAGCCGATCTGCACCCCTCGATGACCGTGTTCTTGAACTTCCACCCGGCGACCCTGCTCGTGCCGTGCCCGACCGATCTCTTCGCGTCTGCCCGACGGGCCCTCGACCGGCTGCGTGTCATGGTCGAGACGAAGGAGAGCGAGCTCACGAACGAGCCAAACAGGCTCTTCGAGGCACTGCGCCTCGTCCGCGACGTCGGCTGGGGCGTGGCGATGGACAACGCGACAGCGTCGCCGGCCGCACTCGCGCTCCTCCCGCTCGTCCGTCCTGACGTGCTCAAGCTCGACCTTCGCGGGCTTCGCGAGAAGCTGCCGGCTGTCGCCGAGCTCGCCGACGGCGCGCGCATCTACAGCGAGCAGGCGGGTGCGACGATCCTCGCCCAGGGCATCGAGGAGCCGGAGGACCTCATGGTGGCGAGCCTCGCCGGTGCGACCTACGGCCAGGGATGGCTGTTCGGGCGCCCCGGCCCCCTGCCCGCGACGAGGACGATCCCCCACGCCGTGTTCCCCCTTCTCCCCGAGCCGATCGCCGACGACGCGAAGACCCCCTTCGAGATCGTGAGCGAGGAGCGCGTCCCGACGCCGATCGAGAAGCGCTACCTCGTCCCGCTCTGCCGCTACCTCGAGGACAAGGTGGACAGCAACGGCCCGGCCGCCGTGCTGTTCCTCGGGTTCGAGCCGGGCTCCCAGCTCGGTCCCTCGGCCCGGGAGCGGCTGCACCACCTGATCGAGCGCGCCGAGTTCACCATCGTGTCGGGACCGAGCATCCACGAGCTCGCCGAGCCGGGCTCGCGAGCGCGCTTCGGCGTCGTCGACCCGGGGAGCCCTGCGAGCCGCGAGTGGATCACGGCGCTCCTCGGCCCGCACTACGCGGCAGCGCTGGTGGCGCGGAGCCTCGACGGTGACACGTCGGGCCCGTACCGGCGCCTCGAGTACGTGCTGACCCACGATCGCGACGTGGTGCTCCGGGTGGCCGGCTCGTTGATGCAGCGCATCGGCCCAGGTGGCAGCTCCGAGGTGACGTGAGGCGCCCACCGGGCGGCGACAGGTCGTGACGGCTCGGTGCGTGGCGCTGCACGGCGCGCCACGCAGGGCGACGGCACTTTACATGGTGACCACGCTACGCTGAGTGTTCATGTACCGGGACGGCACGACTCCGGCACGGCTCCGGCGGGCGTGATGCCGGACGACGAGCTCCTCCCGCGGCCGCAGGCGGCGAGGCGAGCGCCATGGCCGCACGGCACGGACGGAGCGCCCGCGCTCCTGTTCGCAGCGAACCCGCTGCCGATGTGGGTCTACGACCTCGAGACGCTCCGCTTCCTCGAGGTGAACGACGCCGCGGTCGCCCACTTCGGCCGCCCGCGGGCAGAGCTCCTTGCGATGTCGGTCGAGCAGGTCCGCCCGGCCGAGCACCGCACGCCTCCTCCCGCGAGTGCCCCCGGGCGCTCGGGCACGGCTCGCCGCTCGGGGCTCGAGCGCCACCGGCGAGCCGGCGGGGAGCTGCTCGAGGTCGAGGTGACGTCGCAGCCGCTCGAGTGGGAGGGGCGAGCGGCCGCGCTCGTCGTCGCTCGCGACGTGACCGAGATCCGGCGCCTGCAGGCCGAGCTCGAGCGAAGGACGCTGTTCGACGAGGCCACAGGGCTCGCGAACGCGGCGCTCTTCGCCGACCGCACGACCGCGGCCCTCGCCCGGGCAGCTGGCGAGCACAGTCAGGTCGGCGTGCTCGTGGTCGGCCTCGACGGTCTCGAGGCGCTGGCCGCGAGCGCCGGGGACGAGGCCGCCGATGCCGTCGTCGAGGAGACGATCGAGCGCCTCCGGGGATGCTGTCGATCGAGCGAGATGCTCGCGCGCCTCGGCGGTGGGCGCTTCGCCGTGATGTGCGAGGCACGCGACGACCACGCGGTCCTCGCGCTCGCTTCGTCGGTCACCACCGCGCTCTCCCCACCCGTCGGGCCGCCCGGCGTGGACGGGCTCACGTGCGCGGCGTCGGTCGGCGTCGCGCTCGCGGGAGGCGGGGACGCCGCGAGCCTCGTGCGCGACGCGTCCGCGGCGATGCGCCACGCGTCCGAGCGCAGCGGAGGGCACTTCATCGTCTCGAACACAGAGCTACGTGGACGCGCCCGCGAGACCTTCACGACCGAGCAGGCGCTCCGGCACGCCGTCCGGCACGGCGAGCTGCGCCTTTGCTACCAGCCGGTCGTCGACCTGAAGGACCTCGAGGTCGTCGCGTGCGAGGCGCTCGTGCGCTGGGAGCGACCCGGGCGCGGTCTCGAAGGCCCCGACCGCTTCGTCCCCGTCGCGGAGCGCAGCGAGCTCATCGTCGAGCTCGGCGCCTGGGTGATCGAGCACGCGATCGTCGAGGCGGCCACCTGGCGCGAGCGGGCGGGCCGCGAGCTGCGGGTGGGGGTCAACCTCTCGGCACGCCAGCTCCACGACGAGCACCTCGTCGAGCGCTTCGCCGCCGCGTGCGGCGCGTCCGGGCTGTCGCCGTCGTCGGTGTGCGCCGAGCTCACCGAGTCCGCCTTCGTCGCCACCGACGACTACGACGCCTACCGGGTCCTCGCAGCGCTGCGAGAGACAGGCATCGAGGTGGCGATCGACGACCTCGGCACGGGCTACTCCTCCCTTTCGTACCTGAAGCACCTGCCGGTGGACGTCGTGAAGATCGACCGTGGCTTCGTCGCAGGTCTCGGGGTCGACCGGGCCGACGCGCTCATCGTCGAGGCCGTGGTCCACGTCGCGCACGGGCTCGGCCTGCGCGTGGTCGCCGAGGGCGTCGAGACCGAGTCCCAGCTCGAGGCCGTGCTCGACCTCGGCTGCGACGCCGCCCAGGGCTACCTCCTCGCACGGCCCGTGCGGGCCGAGGACCTGCCGTCCGCCATCGAGCGGGCCCGTCGCGTCGTCGCCCGGTAAGTCGCCTCGGGTCGCGGAAAGCGCCCCCCGCCGCGCGACGAAAGTAAAGACATCCTATTGACAGTCGTCTATTGTGGCCGCGTGTCGGGCCCGGCCGGCGCGGACGGGGCCGAGGGGAGGGCACGTCGCCACGTCGGCCTTGCTCTCCGCGCGAGGTCAGGCAGCAGACGAGGGGTAGCGGTAGTGCAGGAGGTACGCGGTCCAGCGGCCCCGCCGACGTGCGCGCCCGCAGGCCGGAGGCGGTGCTCGGAGCCGGCACCCGGCGCACGCGGCGGCGGCACCTGCAGCAGGTAGCGTGACGGAGGGGGGCAGCGTTCGTTGGCTGAGGTCGTCGAAGGTCCAGACATCGCACCGCGAGGTCGCGCAGCCTCTTGGCCGCGCCTGCGGCTCGGGAGCGCGCCCGACTCGTGGGGTGTGTGGTTCGCCACGGACAGCCGGCAGACACCGTGGAGCCGGTTCCTCGACGAGCTGGTAGAGGCCGGCTACCACTGGCTCGAGCTGGGCCCCTACGGCTACCTGCCGACCGATCCCACGCAGCTGTGCGACGAGATCGGCGGTCGTGGGCTGGAGCTCTCCGGCGGGACGGTAGCCGGCGCTCTCCACCGGAGCGGCGACTGGACGGGCGACCTCGAAGCGGCGCGGCGCGTCGCCGCGCTCGTCCACGCAGCCGGCGCTCGCTACCTCGTCTACCTGCCGGAGATGTACAGGGACAGCTCGGGGCGCTTCAACGGCCCCACCGAGCTCTCCTCCGAGGAGTGGCGGCGTCTCGTCACGAGGCTCGACGAGCTCGGCAGGATCGTCAGGGACGAGCTCGGCGTCTCGCTCGTCGTGCACCCTCACGCGGACAGCCACGTCGCCTCCCCGGAGCAGGTCGAGAGGCTCCTCGCCGGCACGACCGCCGACGCGGTGTCGCTGTGTCTCGACACCGGCCATATCTCCTACTGCGGTGGCGACAACCTCGACCTGATCGAGCGCTTCGGCGAACGGATCGGCTATGTCCACCTCAAGCAGGTCGACCCCGTGCTGCTCGCCAGGGTCCGCGCGGAGCGATTGTCGTTCACCGACGCGGTGCGACTCGGCGTCATGTGCGAGCCACCACGGGGAATCCCGGCCATGGAGCCTCTGGTCGACGCGCTAGGTTCGCTCGACGCAGACTTGTTCGCCATCGTCGAGCAGGATCTGTACCCCTGCGATCCCGACGTCCCGCTGCCGATTGCCCGAAGGACCAGGCGCTACCTCGGCTACTGCGGTCTCGGCGCAGGAGGGCACGGACCGTGAGCGCGGCCACGAGAGATTTCTCCTTGGTCGCCGCAAGCGTCGCCCGGTTCTGCGAGGACGGTCGTCCGGCGGCGTCCGACAGCACATGCATTCCGACACACGAATTGGTATCTCGGCCGGAGGTGACGCCATCCCAGACACTTGACAGGAGCATGTCCCGAGGCGATACTGCGGGCGTATACGCGATATGGTCGACCTGCAATATGGCAATAGATAGA
>JAJZCK010000161.1 GCA_021846125.1 Actinomycetes bacterium
CACCAACGTTCCAGCTGCGGCAGATACCTATTATGGGTGGTTTTCTGCAACTAGCTCGACGAGCTGTAGCGGCACGAATGCTGCCGGGACGACGGGTCCGGCGGCTCCGCCAGCGGCGGGCGCTACTGCGGCGCCCGGTGCTTGGCAGAACACGGGCGGTTTCCCAGCATAGTTCGGCAAAAGTGTGATTGCTGCACTCAGATTCGCATGACATCACGTCTCGGCGGCGCCAACGGCGTCGCCGAGACACTGTCTCGTGACTATCGCCGGAAGGTTGCAGCGGAGAGTGCTTGCAGCGCTTGAGCGGAGCGGGGGGCCGATGCCACCGCACGACGCAGAAGGCGGATTCCTTCGGAGCGATGCCGCAACCCGAGTTCGAGTCGCCCATAGTGGATGAGAGCGCTCGTGTCGTACTCGTCAAGCCTCAGTGATCGTCTGAATTCACGACTGGCGAGCTGATCGTGTCCGAGAGCTGCATCGGCGTCTGCCAGCTCTTCCCACAGCTGGGTGTTAGTCGGTTCGCGCCGCACGGCAATTCCGCGCCACTGCCTTGTGATCGGCAGCCAGTGGCTCGGGTCGGAGAAAGCGATCGCCCGGTTGTCGGCGACGTTCGCCGTGAGCACCGCCGGCTGCGCCCAGACTCGGAGCATCTCCGAGCCGCTCCGTGCCTGGGAGTAGTTGTAGTGGAGGAGGCCCTGGTTGACCTCGTAGTCGCCGACGAGGAGGGCCCCGGCCACGAGGAGGGCTCCGGCTGCAAGGACGCTGCGGACGGCGATCTCGCTCCGCGAGCTGGCCATGACCGGCCGGAGGGTTCCCGCCCCCGCGGCAGCGCCGAGGGCGAGGAAGACGAGCGGGGTCACCCCGACGTTCAGGGGCTCGACGAGCTCGACTGCGATTGCCAGGACGGCGAAGCCGAGCAGGGGGCCGCGCGCGCGGCGCAGGGAAAGGATCCCGAACGCGAGGAACGCGAGGAGTCCGAGCACGCCCGTCGTGACGAGGACCTCGACGAAGACGTCGTGCGCGTCCGCGAAGTAGGTGCCGACCTCGAGCTTGCGCGCCAGCGCAAGCGAGCTGTAGCGGGTCTGGGCCGCCATCGTCCCCCCCGGACCGAAGCCGAGCAGGAGCTGGTGGCGGATGGCCCGCGCCAGGGTCTTCCAGAGTAGGACCCGGGGGTTCGAGGCGACGCTCGCGGTGATGCGCGCGTGCAGGAGATGGCTCGTCCCGAGGTACGCGGCGCCGTAGCCGGCGCCGATCGCGACGACGAACGCAAGGCCGCGGCGCGAGCGCACGACTGCGGCTGCGTAGAGCGCGACGGCGGCGAGCAGGACGATCGCGTAGCGCTCGCCGGACAGCTCGAGCCCCGCGGCGAGCAGCGTGGCGAGCGCGAGCCAGGGGAGGCGGCGCCGGGCGCGCACGAGCGTGAGGGCGAGCGCCCCGACGAGGATGCTCTCGAGGTAGACGGGGTTGCCCATCAGGCCGTCGGCCTGGGTGCCCTGGTAGAGGCCGAGCACGGGGCTGTTCAGCCGGAGCGCCTCCTGGAAGATCTCGACCACGGCGTTAGCGCCTGCGCCGACGAGCAGGCCTGTCGCGACGAGCTCGCGTCCGCGGTCGCCGAGCGACGCGCCGATCGCGAACGCGCCCATGACGCCGCACCAGAAGACCCAGCCCGTGCCCCACCCGTAGGAGCCGAAGAAGGCGAGGAGCGTGGCGGGGGAGTGGAGCGTCGCGACGAGCGCCACCGCGAGGAACACGAGGGCAGCGCGGGCAGCAGCTGCGTGCTCGCTTCCGAGCGCGAGGGCGACGAGCCGGGGCATGCCGACCGCCGCGACCACGAGGAGGATCGCGAGCTTCGGCGTGAAGGTGTAGGAGTAGACGATCGGCGAGATCGCCACCGGTAGCACTGCGGCGACGACTGCGGCGAAGATCTCGAGCGGCCGTGCCCTCTCCGGCGGCCCCGCGTCGAGCAAAGCTGGGCCCCAGCGCGATCCCGCGCTTGAATGGTTCCTCGTGACACGTTCGACGCGGTGGCTCATCTTGGCGCTCACCGTAGTGGTCGTCGGCGGCTTGGAGGAGTTCCACGCGCACTTCGTCGGTCACTACCCCGTCACCCAGCTGCCGCGCTTCGCCTGGCTGTGTGTGTTCGTCCTGCTCGTGCTGGTCACCACCTACGCGGTCGGCATCCCCGACGACGTCGGGAGCGGTGGCGACGCGCTCGTGCGCGCGGCGATCGCGCTCGGTGCCTCGGCCGGGATCGTCTCCGTGATCGCCCTCCTCGCCGGGACTCCCTTGCTCCCGCGCTTCACGGTGCTCACGAGCGTCGCGTTCCTCGCGCCGATCGACGCGGCGGTTTCCGTGCTGGCCCGCCGTGGCCAGCACCGCGAAGGAGAGGCGGAGCGGGTCCTCGCGATCGTCGGCGACGCCGAGGCGGCATCGCTGGCAGCCGAGCTGGAGCGGAGCCCGGAGCGTCGTGCGCTGCTCGTCGGATCGTGCCTTCCGGCGGACGCGATCGGAGCGCCCGGGGCTCGCCCGCTCGCCGCCCTCGTGACCGAGCGTCGGGCGAGCCTCGTCGTGCTCGACAGGCTGGCTCAGTCGGACGACGCGATCGTCGCCCAGGTCGCCGAGCTGCACCGGGCCGGTGTAAGGGTCCGGACGCTCTCGCTCTTCTACGACGAGTGGCTCGGCAAGCTCCCCGTGGGCGAGCTCGAGCGGGTCTCTCTCCTGTTCGACATCCACGAGCTGCACCGGCCGATCTACCCACGCGTCAAGCGGTCCCTCGACGTCGCCGTCGCCGTGCCAGGCGTCTTGTTGTACCTGTTCGCGGTACCTTTCGTCGCGCTCGTCGACCTGGTCGCGAACCCCGGGCCGCTCCTCTACCGCCAGGAGCGCGTCGGCAAGGACGGGGTGGAGTTCACGATCCTCAAGTTCCGCACGATGCGGCCGGAGGCCGGCAGGGCCGGCGACTCCCGTTGGACCGAGGACGACGACCAACGCCTCGGGCCGTGGGGTCGGTTCATGCGGTCGTCGCACCTCGACGAGCTCCCGCAGTTCGTCAACGTCCTACGCCGAGATCTCTCGGTGATCGGCCCGCGACCCGAGCAGCCCCGCTACGTCGCAGAGCTGTCCGAGAAGATCCCCTACTACGAGCTGCGGCACCTCGTCCGCCCCGGGGTCACCGGCTGGGCGCAGGTGAAGTACGGCTACGGCGGGAGCGAGCTCGACGCGCTCGAGAAGCTCCAGTACGAGTTCTACTACCTCCGCCACCAGGGGTTCCTTCTCGACGTGCGGATCATCGCGCGCACTTTGCGCTCGATCGCGGGACGGACGGGTCGTTAGCGAAGCCATCGACGACTCTTCGGTTCCGCGCGTCGGCGCAGTGGTCGTGACGTTCGAGCCGGACATCGCGCGCCTGCGTGTCGTGCTCGAGTCTGTAGCCACCCAGGTCGACTCGATAGTCGTGGTCGACAACGGTTCGTCCAATCGTGACCAGGTTGCGGCGCTCCTCGCGGCGGTCTCCGGAGCCAGCTTCGAGCAGCTGGCGGCAAACCTCGGCATCGGCGCGGCACTCAACGCGGGCGCTGACTGGCACGTGGCTCGAGGGCAGGACTGGCTGCTCACTCTCGACCAGGACACGGCTCTGCACGCCGGTGCCGTCTCCGAGGTCCTCCGCGAGCTCGACCTGATGCCGGACTGGCTGCGCCGATCGACGGCGGTGGTCGGAATGTCGCGTGGTCTTGCCCCGCCGCAAGGTCGCCGTCGTCGCTGGGTGGAGCGCTCGCTCGTCGTAGCGGAGCACGGCCTCTTCACCGAGCGCCTCAATGTCATCACGAGCGGGAACCTCGTGCGGGCCGAGGTATTCGGCTCTGTCCGCTACGAAGAGAAATTCTTCATGGACCATGTTGACACACGCTTTTGCGCGGATGTGCGCCGAGCGGGGCGCCGTGTGCTCGAGTACCGGAGAGCGACGATGGACCATCGCCTCGGAGCGACGGTCCAGCTGCGGCGAGGACCGCGCGTCTACGAGCGCGGCGACCGGATCTACTACATCACCCGTAACGGCTTCGCCCTCGTCGCGCGGGGAGACCTACCGTTGCGGGTGTTCCTCCGGGATGTCGTCGGGCTTTCGTCGGTCTACGTGGAGTGCAACGGCGCTCGGTCCTTCCGTGCATGCCTACGTCTCGTCGCGAGAGGCATCCTGGACGGGGCCACCAAGCGTTTCGGGCCACGTCCGAGCCTTTCGAGGTCGGCAAGTCGGGGCCGGCAATGACGACGGCGAGCGCCGAAGCCGGGTCCGGTCAGCCGGCTACCCGCGGTATTGCCGTCGAGGCTCTCCATCGGTTCGTCGGTCGCGCGCTGGGTGGTGCCTTGTCGCTCCTCGCCCTGCGCATAGCGGTCCGCCATTTCGGCGCCAGTCGCTGGGGTGAGATCGTCGCCGCGAGCGCTTGGGTGGGGATCTTCGCGGTCCTCGGAGAGCTGGGGATCGGAACGGCGGGAGCTCGGGACCTCCCCGACGCCGCGAAGGGCTCGCCGATCGCGAGGAGCGCGACCTTCGTCTTCGGGCTGGCAAGCTCGCTGGTCGCCACGTCCGTCATGGTGCTCGTCGGCTCTGCCGTCTACCACGGCCGACCGGGGATCCTCCGTCTCGTCTTCCTGCTCGCGCCCATGGTGCCGTTTGCGGTCCTTTGGACGATCGCAGGGACGTTCCTTGCCGCGTACCGGAGGAGCGACCTACGGGCCGTCCTCGACGTGTCGAGCAGCGCCGTCGTCCTCGGTGCGGCCGCGCTGGTCGTCATTGGGAATCTCGGCACGACCTGGTACGCGGCCGGGATCGCGTGCTCCACAATCCTCACCGCCATCCTCGCGATGGTGCTCGTCGCGCGGGTCGCGGTCTTCCAGGTCACCGCTCGCGGTCTCCGCGATGCAGTTGCTGCACGGGTGTCGGCCACAAAGGTCGTCGGCATCGTCGTCGTCTCCAACCTCCTCTACGCGTACGCGGACACTTTCCTGCTCTCGCTGCTCGCGAGGACGACGCAGGTCGGGTACTACGGGGTGGCCGCGCAGGTCGCAGGCTTCGTGATGACGGTGCCGCTCCTCGTCTTGAACCCCGCGGTAGGGCGCTTCGTCCCCGGTGACGAGGCGGAGCGAGCAAGGATCCTGCAGTATCTCCTCGACATCCTCGTCGGGGCTGTGCTCCCGGGAGCGGCGGTGCTCTTCGTCGTGTCCCGGCCTCTCATGGACCTGATCGGAGGTCCGGCAGGTGCGGGATCTGCGGTCCCGTTCTCGCTGCTGCTCGTCGCGACGGTCTTTCTCTTCGTGTCCTCACCGGTCGTATCAGCGCTCGTCTGGACGAAGAACGAAAGCATGGCGGCGCGGATCTTCCTCCTCGCACTGGTGGTCAACGTCGGAGCGAACTTGGCGCTCGACCCGCGGCTCGGGGCGCGTGGCGCCGCCCTCGCGATGATCGCGTCCGAGGCCGTTGTCTGCATAGTGGGAATGGTGGGGTACTGCAGGCGAACCGGCTTCGTGCCGCGCCTGCGGGTGCCGTTGCTCTCCGGTTCCTTCGCCGGCGTCGTGGTGGCCTGCGCCGACCTGGCCCGTCACACGTGAGCGCACGATGAAGATCGCCGTCGTGTTGCCCGGGGTCTCGCGACGTCCGGTGGGAGGGTTCCGAGTTCCCTACGAGTACGCGAACCGGCTGGCGCGCCTCGGGCACTGCGTCGTGATCTACCACGAATTGCCCGAAGCGCGACGGCTCCGTGACGCGAGCGTCTTGCTCAACAGGCTTCCTCGGAGCTTCGTGACACGCCGGACGAGCTGGTTCGACATCGCGGACGCGGTCGAGTTACGAGTCGGTCCTCCGGGGGCTCGTCGCTCGAAGCGTGACCCGCCCGACGCCTACCTCCTCACGTCTTGGAGCCTCGCCCTCGACGTAGGGACTCGCTATCGTCCTTCGAAGGTCGTCCAGCTCGTGCACGACTACGAGCTCTGGACGGACCACGACGAGCACCTGAGGTCGCTGATGGGTCTTGCATTCGGCCACAGCGACGTCCGCTACGTTGCGACCTCGGCTGCGGTCGTGGAGATGCTCCGCGCGTGCGGAACGTCGCCCAGCGCAGTCGTCCACGCAGGGATCGATCGTGACGTCTACTACGACGAACGAGGTCGGCTTGGTCGAGGTGCCCGGGTCGGCGTGCTCCTCCGGGCCTCACCGCACAAGGGCACCCACGATGCGATGGAGGCTTTCCAGCTTCTCCGGCAAGAGATGGTCGAGTTCGACCCTGTCGGAGCGGGGACGGAGCCGGGGCCCGCGGGTGTCTCGTTCTGGCCGGCTCCCGACGACCGGTCGATGCGGGGCTTCTACAGCTCGCTCAGGGTGTTCGTCCTGCCGAGCCGTCGGGAGGCGTGGGGACTGCCGGCCCTCGAGGCGAGGGCGTGCG
>JAJZCK010000162.1 GCA_021846125.1 Actinomycetes bacterium
ATGGCCGGCACCCGGATGGACGACGAGCCCTGCAGGCTTGTCGACTACGACGATCGAGGCGTCCTCGTAGACGACCGAGAGATCGATCGTCTCGGCGAGGAGCGGCACTGCGCCCGCCGCGAGGAGCGGGTAGGCCAGCGCGATCTCGAGCATCTCCCCGGCCACGACGTGGCGGTGGCGGCTCACGACGCGCTCGCCGTCGAGACGGATGCCGCCGCTCGCGACCAGGCGGGCGACCTCGGCACGGGCGAGCCCTGTCAAGGTCGCGACGACCCTGTCGACCCGTTCGCCCCCGAGGCTCGCCGGCACCAAGGTGACGGGGAGCCCGGCACCGCTCCGAGCCGCTCGAGCCGTCCCGTCGGGGACGCCTCCATCGGTGCTCAACGCGCACCGGCCCGGCGACGCGGCGCGTCCGAGTGGTGGAGACGGGGGTGGCGCCAGTACGAGATCGCGAGGAGCACTCCGCCGGCGACGATCGAGGCGTCGGCGACGTTGAACGTGGGCCAGAACCCGACGCGCACGAAGTCGACGACTGCACCCCCTTCTGTGCGGAACAGCCGGTCCGCGAGGTTTCCGAGAGCCCCCCCGAGCACGAGGCCGATCGCCACGGCCTCCCCGACGCTCGGCGCGCCCCGGGCTCGCTGCACGAGGAGCACCACGAGGACGAGCACCACGAGGACGATGGGCGCCGTGAGCCCGCTGCCGATCGAGAAGGCGACGCCGCTGTTGAACGCGAGCTCGAGTCGCAACGGCCCGAGGACGTGCACGGGACCGGTGGCAAGCTTCTCGAGCGCCAGAGTCGTCGTGACCTGGTCCGCGGCGACAACGGCAGCCGCGACGGCGAGGACGGCGGCGAGCCGGGGCCCACGGCCGGCAAGGACCGGGTCGCCGCGCTTGCTCAACGTCGGGACAGCCCTCCGCTCTTGCACGCGACGCACAGCCGAGCGTACGGCAGCGCCTCCAGCCGGGCGTTCGGGATCAGCTCGCCGCAGCTCTCACAGATCCCGTACGTGCCGCGCTCGATCTTGCGGAGCGCGTCGTCGATCTCCTCGACCGCTGCCAGAGCCTGCGCGCTGAGAGCTAGGTCTCGCTCCCTGTCGACGGTGACCGTCCCACCCTCGCCCGACTCCTCGTCGAACTGGATGTCGCCGGGCTCCATCTCTTCGACGAGCGACTCTGCCTCTGCACGCAGGCTCTGCGCCTGCTCCATGTACGTCGCCCGCTCCTCGATCAGCAGCGCGCGCTGCCGCTCGATGAGCTCCTGGTCGCCCGCGTAGCTGGCCGGCGCGCCAGGAGGCGGCACGTCCTCGATCGGCTCGGCTGGCTGCGCCGGCTCCTTTGCCACCGCCTTGCGCGCTCGTGCTTGCTTCGCGGGTGCGGCGGCGGACGGCGCGCTCACGTCGACGGACGGCAGTCCGTCGACGCTCGTCGCCTCGCCGCTCGCGTCGGCGGAGGTCGTAGTGCGGGGCATCGTGCTCAGCAGCTCCTCTCGGGACGAGAGCGCGCGACGATAACCGATCGCCGGCCCACCGTCGAGACACCTTCACCAGCTGCTCTCGCAGGCCGGCGGTCCAACAGTCGGAGAGTGTTCAGCGCGCGCCCCGATTTCCCCTCGAGCGGGCGGAGCCGCCGGAGGTCGCCGCGCGGTCGAGCGCGTCGGCGATCGCCGCACGCGCGGCGGCGACGTCGACACCCTCCACGCGGACACGCTTCTCCCTGCTCTTCGGGCCACCGACGATCGCGACCTGGGCGGACTTGACGTCGAGCAGGTCGGACACGAAGGCGACGCACGCCTCGTTCGCCCTGTTGTCGGCGGGCGGTGGCGCGACGCGGACGTGGAGGGAGTCGCCGTGCCGACCGGCCACGCTTGCCCTCCCGGCGCCCGGCTGGACGTGCAGGCGCAGCACGATCGCATCCAGCCCGGCGGGGCGCGCGCCGGCCGTCCCGGCGCCGGGCTCCGCGCTGGCCACGGCGGGCACAGCAGCACGTGGCTCTACGTCGAACAGGTCGTCGGCCATGTCCGCATACTGTAGGGCCATGGACGACGACGGCCGGCCGCACCGCTATCCGGAGGTCGCCGCGCAGCCGAGCTACCCCGAGATCGAGGAGTCCGTGCTCGCCTCGTGGGCACGGGACGAGACGTTCCCAGCCTCGGTCGACCAGCGCCAGGGCGGCCCCGACTTCGTCTTCTACGACGGTCCCCCTTTCGCGAACGGCTTGCCTCACTACGGTCACCTCCTGACGGGCTTCGTCAAGGACGCGATCCCCCGCTACCGCACGATGCGCGGCCACAGGGTCGAGCGGCGCTTCGGCTGGGACTGCCACGGCCTGCCCGCGGAGGTCGAGGCGGAAAAGGAGCTCGGCGTCTCGGGTCGCCAGCGGATCACCGAGCTCGGGATCGAGCGCTTCAACGACCACTGCCGCACGTCGGTCATGCGCTACACCGAGGCTTGGGAGCACTACATCACGCGCCAGGCTCGTTGGGTCGACATGGAGCACAGCTACAAGACGATGGACCTCCCGTACACCGAGAGCGTCCTGTGGGCCTTCAAGACGCTCTACGACCGCGGCCTCGTCTACGAGGGCTTCAAGGTCCAGCCGTTCTGCTGGGAGTGCGAGACCCCCCTGTCGGTCTCCGAGGCCCGCCAGGACGACGCGTACCGCGAGCGGGTCGACCCCGCCGTCACGGTCGGCTTCGACCTCCTCGCGACCGGCGACGGGAGCGGTGGCGGCGACGACCTGGTGACCGGACCGCTCCGGCTGCTCGCATGGACGACGACCCCCTGGACGCTCCCGTCGAACCTCGCGCTCGCGGTCGGACCCGACCTCGACTACACGGTGGTCGACCTCGACGGCACGCGCGTCGTCCTCGCCTCCGCACGGCTCGACTCGTACGCCGAGGAGCTCGCGGGTGGCGAGGTGCTCGGGACGCTGCGCGGCTCGACGCTCGTAGGGCGCCGCTACACGCCCTTGTTCGACTACTTCGCCCGTAGCGAGAACGCTTTCGTCGTCCTCGCCGGCGACCATGTCACGACCGAGGAGGGAACGGGGATCGTCCATATGGCGCCGGGCTTCGGCGAGGACGACCAGCGCGTCTGCGAGGCGAACGGCATCGCCGTCGTCTGCCCCGTCGACGACCGGGGTCGCTTCGACAGCCGGGTGCCAGACCTCGAGGACGTCCACGTCTTCAGCGCGAACGAGATCGTCGCCGCACGGCTCGCGGCGGCGGGACACCTCCTGCGCAGGGAGGAGCACGCGCACTCCTACCCGCACTGCTGGCGGACCGACACACCGCTCATCTACCGGGCGGTCTCGTCGTTCTTCATCGAGGTCACCGCCGTAAAGCAGCGGATGATGGAGCTCAACCAGCAGATCGAGTGGTACCCGGCCCACGTCCGCGACGGCGCGTTCGGCAAGTGGCTCGAGGGTGCACGGGACTGGTCGATCTCCCGCAACCGCTTCTGGGGCGCCCCGATACCGGTCTGGAAGAGCGACGACCCTGCCTGGCCGCGCGTCGACGTCTACGGCAGCCTCGACGAGATCGAGCGGGACTTCGGGGTGCGGCCGACCGACCTGCACCGGCCGACGGTCGACGAGCTCACCCGGCCCAACCCCGACGACCCGACGGGTCGCTCCACGATGCGCCGCGTCACCGACGTCCTCGACTGCTGGTTCGAGTCCGGTTCGATGCCCTTCGCCCAGCTTCACTATCCGTTCGAGAACGCCGAGCGCTTCGAGGCGCACTTCCCGGCCGACTTCATCTGCGAGTACGTCGGCCAGGCGCGCGCCTGGTTCTACAACCTGCACGTCCTCGCCACGGCACTGTTCGACCGGCCCGCCTTCTCGCACTGCATCGCCCACGGCGTCGTGCTCGGCAACGACGGCCGCAAGCTCTCGAAGCGCCTCCGGAACTTCCCCGACCCGGACGAGTTCTTCGCACGCCGCGGGGCGGACGCGATGCGGTGGTACTTCCTCTCGTCCTCCGTGCTGCGCGGCCTCGACGTCGTCGTCGACGACGAGGCAATGGCCGAGCCTGTCCGCCAGGTCCTCAACCCGATCTGGAACAGCTGGTACTTCCTGGCGCTCTACGCGCGCTCCGACGAGGTGACCGGGACGTTCCGCACTGACCAGCAGGGACGCCTCGACCGCTACGCGCTCGCGAAGACGCGGATCCTCGTCGATCAGGTCGGCGCGGCGCTCGACGCCTACGACCTTCCGCGCGCGACGACTGCCGTCACCGGCTTCCTCGACGCCTTGACGAACTGGTACGTGCGACGGAGCCGGGACCGCTTCTGGCGGGCCTTTGCCAACGACGGTGGTGCCGCCGACAAGGACAAGCTCGATGCGTACGACACGCTTCACACCGTGCTCGCCGTGCTGTCGAGGGTCACCGCCCCCCTGCTGCCGCTGCTTTCCGAGGAGGTCTACCGCGGCCTCACCGGCGAACGGAGCGTCCATCTCACCGACTGGCCCGACCCGTCCGAGCTCCCCGAGGACCCCGCCCTCGTCGAGTCGATGGACCTCGTCCGTGCCGTGTGCTCGGCGGGACACTCGGTCCGCAAGGCGCTCGGCCTGCGGGCGCGGCTCCCCTTGCACAGCCTGACGTTCGCCTCGCCGTCCGCGGCGTCGCTCGTGGGCTTCACCGACCTGGTCGCCGACGAGGTCAACGTCAAGCACGTCGAGCTGAGCGACGACCTCGCGTCCCACGCCTCGACCGCTCTCTCGGTCGTGCCGTCCGCCCTCGGGCCCCGGCTCGGACCCCGCACCCAGGACGTCATCGCAGCGGTCCGTCGGGGCGACTGGACGAACGACGCGGGCGGCGTCGTGGCAGGTGGCGTGGCTCTCGCGGACGGGGAGTACGTGCTTCGCCTGCGGCCTGCCGACGAGTCGTCGAGCCGCGTCCTCCCGGGAGACCGCGGGGTCGTCACGCTCGACACCGCTGTCAGCCCGGCGCTCGCGGCCGAGGGGTGCACCCGCGACGTCATCCGAGTGGTCCAACAGGCCCGCAAGGACGCGGGCCTCGACATCGACGACCGTATCGATCTCGAGCTCGGCCTCGACGACGACCTGGTCGCCGAGCTCGCACTGTGGGAGGACGGCGGGAGGACGGCCCGCTGGGAGCGAGAGATCCGGGCACAGACGCTGGCTGTTCCCGGAGAGCCCCTCGGCGCGGCGACGACCGCTCCCGGCTTCTACGAGGTCGACGGGGTCCTCGGCAACGGGAGCACGGTCACCGTCCGACTGCGCCGAGCCGAGATGCCGGCCACCTGACCGGCGCGCGCCCCGCTCGTCAGGCGGTCGGGGGCGCGTCCCCCGGCCGGCCGGCATGCCCACCACGCCCGCCTGCCGGTCGGCGGTCGAGACGCGGTGGTGCGGGGATCCTCGAGACGGGCTCGGTGCGGGCCGCGGCCGGCGGCAGCCCGCCTCCTGCCGCCCAACGGGCCCAAAGCTCCTCGTCGGCTTCGATGGCGGGAGCGAGACCCGAGAGCTCGGACGCGCTGAACCGGCTCCGCTCGACTGCCGGCTCGTCCCGGCTGACTGCGCTCGCGGCATCAGCGCTGATCTGCTCCTCGACGTCGGGGATCTCGCGCACGAGCTGCGTCGCTCCCGCGCCGTCGCCGCGAGCTCCGCCCCGGGAACTCGACAAACCCTCGCCCGCGTCGATCGCGGGCTCGCCACGCCGGGAGTCGGGCTCGCGGCGCTCCGCAGGCCTGGTGGCCTCCGCTGCGGCGGCGAACTCGACGGGGACGGCGAGCGTATCGTCGACGAACCGCAGTGCCGCGGTCAAGCCCTCCGTAAGACGGGCCTTCTCCCTCTCGAGCAACGAAGAGAGGGATCGGATCCCTCCCTCGAGGCGCTCGTGCTCGCTTTCGAGCCGGCCGACACGCTCGTTGACCTCTTTCTCGGCGTCCTCGCGCATCCGCCGGACCGCCTCTTGTGCCTGGGCGAGCATCGCGTCGGACTGCGAGCGCGCCTCGGCGAGAAGCCGCTCCGCCTCCTCGCGCGCCTCGCCGACGGCGAGGTCCGCCGTGCGCTGGGCCAGCACGAGCATCCTGCGGAGGCTCTCCTCGTCGGACGACGGCAGCTCGTTGCGGCGGTCGGCAGCGACGGGCTCTCGCTCCGCGAGCCGCGAGAGCTCCGCATGCATCTCGTCGACCGCGACGGCGACCTTCTCGAGGAACTCGTCGACCTCGTCGGTGTCGTAGCCGCGAAGCCGGTCGCGGAACTCGACCTCGCGCAGGACCTTGCCTGAGATCTCCATGCGGTGATGGTAGCGCCGTGGTACCGGGAAACCGCGGATACCCGCTACCGGATCTCGCGCATCGACCCTCGGTGCACGCAGGAGAGGCTCAGCGCAAGGAGAGGCTCAGCGCAGGAGAGGCTCAGCGCACCTGCAGG
>JAJZCK010000005.1 GCA_021846125.1 Actinomycetes bacterium
CGCCACGAGCCCAGGGGTGAAGGTGTCTTCGGCCCAGTCCTCGCCCGCCTTCCAACTGCCCGTCCACACGACGGTGTCGTACAACCAGCTCGTCACGGTCGGCACTCCTGGATCGCCTCGTCCTCGTCACATCTCGCCACACCCGCGCTGGGGTACCGCCCGGTCGCGGCCACGCGCTCGCCCGCACCTACCTCCGGCGCGGCCCCGTGCTCCTCTTCCGTGCCGTTCACGTGCCGACGGCAGAATGTAACGCGCCATGGCGGCGAGCACGCTCTTTGCCGTGCCGTGCCGTGCCGTGCCGTGCCGGCATCGCGGCTGCTCGTACGCGAAGCGGGTATCTCCGGGCTTTGTACAAGGCAGGACACCACCGCAGGTGGCCGCCGCCGACGGCGAGCGCCGCGCCGGCCGTGAGAACGGAGCTGAGAGCCATGGAGCCATCGCCGGGACTGACGCCGGAGCTCTTGCCGGGACCACCCCCGGAGGGGTCGCCGGAGGACGTGGCCGCTCGACCGGGTGCCGGTGGCGGCGGGACCCCTCCTGCCGCCTCACGGCGTCGCCGCAGATCGCTCGCCTGCGCAGCGGCTGGGCTCGCGGGTGCCGTCGGCCTTGCAGCCGGCCTTCTCGTCACGGGCGGCTCTGGTCGTGGCGCCGCTGGCGGGGCAGAGCTGACGGCTGCGACCGCGTCGGGGTCGACGGGCGCCGCTGCCGGAGCCCGCATCACCGTGACCGGAGTGGCGACGGTGCACGGGACGCCGGACACGCTCACCGTGCAGGTAGGTGCGACGACCAGCTCCGCGAGCGCGACCGGAGCCCTCGACAAGAACAACCTTGAGGTGGCGACCCTCGAAGCCGTCCTCGCGTCCGCCGGCGTCGCGAAGGCGGACATGCAGACGTCCAGCTTGAGCCTCCAGCCCAACCTCGACCGCAAAGGGAAGGTCACCGGCTACCAGGCGAGCGACAACCTCGCCGTCGTCGTGCACGGCCTCGCACGGTCGGGCGCCGTCATCGACGCCGCGGCGCACGCGGTGGGCAACGACGCGCAGATCGAAGGGATCTCCTTCTCGATCTCGAACACCTCGGCCCTTCTCGCCGAAGCGCGAGCCGCTGCGGTCCGCGACGCGGAGGCGCGCGCCGAGGTGCTCGCGTCGGCTGCAGGCGCGAAGCTCGGTCCGGTGGTGAGCATCGTCGACCAGGAGCAGCAGGGGAGCAACGTCGTGACGCCGGGCGCGAGCTTCGCCGTCCACGGTGCGGGCGCCTCGCCCGTGCCGGTGCAGGGGGGCAGCGAACAGCTCTCGGTGCAGGTCCAGGTCGTGTACTTGCTTGCGAGATGAGCTCGTGACGACAGGACGTCGACCACGCGACGCCGGCTCGGCCCGTGCCGGCCGGCAGAGGTGAGCGATCCGGAGGTCCGGCTCGCCGCGCTGCTCGACGAGGGCGGACCTCCAGCCGACACGGGGACGCTCGGCGCGATCGTGGCGCGTCACCGCCGTCGCTCTGCCAGAGCGATGCTGCGAGCGACGGCGTCTGCCGTGCTCGTGGCGGCAGTGTCGCTCGCCGCCGACCGCTCGCGGCCGGGCCGCCGACCGCTGCGTCGTGCCGGGTGCACCGATGGTCCTCGTCGCGGCATCCGCCGGACGTGACGGCTGCGCAGGGCGCGTGCGCAAAGCTGGAGGGATAGCGACGGCCTGGGGGGACGAGATGGCGGACGATTTCGTCGCCCTCTACGAGCAGCACTATCCGCGCCTCGTGCGAGCCCTCGAGCTCGGCGGTCTCCGGCGCGCGACGGCGGAGGACGTGGCTCAGGAGGCCTTCGCACGGACCTTCGGACGCTGGCGGAGGGTCCGGGCGGGGCCGAGCCCTGCCGGCTACGTCTTCACCGTCGCCTTCCGGCTGTCCCGCCGGTCGTGGCGAGGCCGGGAGGTGCTCGTGGCCGATCCGGCGTCGGCAGGGGGTGCTGCGTCGCCCTCGGGGTCGGGCGCGGACGACCCTGTAGCCGCCGAGGCGACCCTGCGGGCGGGCGTCGAAGCGGTGCTCGGTGCCATGCCTCCGGGTCGCCGGGCGTGCGCAGTGCTCTGCCTCGTCGCGGAGATGTCGCCAAAGCAAGCGGGTCGAGCGCTCGGCATCGCGAGCTCGACCGTGCGCAAGCAGCTCGACCGTGCCCGGGCCGATCTCCGGGCCGGCCTCGGGATGGACCCGGCCCGGGTCACCTCGTGACGCGGAGCTGCCGGGCTGCTAGCGTCCCGCACGAGGGTAAGGCAAGCTCGAACAGCTGGCGGCGGCAGCCGGAGGCCGGCAGGTGGCGTCCGCAGGGACGTGCCGGCAGCCCCCGGTCCGGAGCTGGTCGCACGGGTAGGTCCCTCTCGCAGCTAGTACCATCGAAAGAAGGGGGATCGCCGCAGTGGCGACCGGAACAGTCAAGTGGTTCAACGCGGAGAAGGGCTTCGGCTTCATCTCCCAGTCTGACGGAGCGGACGTGTTCGTCCACCACTCCGCCATCCAGATGACCGGCTACCGCAGCCTCGAAGAGGGTCAGGCAGTCGAGTTCGAGGTCCAAGAGGGTCAAAAGGGGCTCCAGGCGGCCAACGTCCGCCCGGCCTGACGGCCCGTACCGGCAGGCGCCCGGACCCGGGCGCCGGCCGGTCGACCGCGTCACGATGAGTTCGGGTGGTTGCCTGTACGGCGCCTAACCTGGCGTGATGGAACGACCGTTGCACGTCCTCTCGCCTGGCAAGGCATACCCGCTCGGTGCCACCTACGACGGGGTGGGGACGAACTTCTCGCTGTTCTCCGACGTCGCCGAACGTGTCGAGCTGTGCCTGTTCGACGCCTCGGGTCACGAGACGCGCTACGAGCTTCCCGACGAGACGGCCCGCATCCACCATGGGTACCTGCTGGGCGTCGGCCCGGAGCAGCGCTACGGGTTCCGCGTGCACGGGGCATGGCGACCAGCGCAAGGGCTGCGATGCAACGCCGACAAGCTCCTGCTCGATCCCTACGGCAAAGCCGTGGACGGCGCGCTCAGGTGGCGGCGGTCGGTGTTCGGGCACCAGCTCGGAGACGAGCTCCGGATGAGCCGGTCCGACAGCGCGCCTGCGATGCCACGGTCGGTCGTCGTGAGCCCGTTCTTCGACTGGGGGAACGACCGCCCGCCGGAGACACCGTGGCACAAGACGACGGTCTACGAGCTCCACGTCAAGGGGATGACCGCTTTGCACCCCGCGGTGCCGGAGGCCCTGCGGGGTACCTACGCAGGGCTGGCGACGCCGGCCGTGATCGACCATCTCGTCTCGCTCGGTGTCACGGCGGTCGAGCTGCAGCCGGTCCACCAGTTCGTCCACGAGCAGCATCTCGTCGAGCGTGGCCTGCGCAACTACTGGGGCTACAACTCCATCTGCTATCTCGCCCCGCATGCGGACTACAGCTCCGCCGGCTCGCTCGGCCAGCAGGTGCAGGAGTTCAAGCAGCTCGTCAAGACACTGCACGCCGCAGGCATCGAGGTGCTCCTCGACGTCGTCTACAACCACACTGCCGAGGGCAACCACCTCGGGCCCACCCTGTCCTACAAGGGGATAGACAACGCCGCCTACTACCGGCTCTTCGCCGAGGACCCGCGCTATTACGTCGACTACACGGGCACGGGCAATACCTTGAACGTCCGGCACCCGCACGTCCTACAGCTGCTCATGGACTCGCTGCGCTACTGGGTGACCGAGATGCACGTCGACGGCTTCCGTTTCGACCTCGCGGCGGCACTCGCCCGCACGCTCCACGAGGTCGACCGACTCTCGGCCTTCTTCGACATCATCCAGCAGGACCCGGTCATCAGTCGGGTGAAGCTCATCGCGGAGCCCTGGGACGTCGGTGAAGGTGGCTACCAGGTAGGCAACTTCCCACCCCTGTGGTCGGAGTGGAACGGCCAGTACCGCGACTGCGTCCGTGACTACTGGCGGGGCCAAGACCGTACGCTTCCCGAGCTCGCCTACCGGCTCACCGGCAGCTCGGACCTCTACGGCCACAACGGGCGCAAGCCCTGGGCGAGTGTGAACTTCGTCACGTGCCACGACGGGTTCACCCTCAGGGACCTCGTCTCCTACAACGACAAGCACAACGACGCCAACGGGGAGGACAGCCACGACGGCGAGGAGCACAACCGCTCCTGGAACTGCGGCGTGGAGGGGGAGACCGACGACCCGGAGATCTGCGCCCTGCGCAGGCGTCAGGTGCGGAACCTTCTCGCGACGCTGTTCGTCTCGCAAGGGGTGCCGATGCTCTTGTCGGGCGACGAGATCGGCCGGTCGCAGCGCGGTAACAACAACGCCTACTGTCAGGACAACGAGGTCTCGTGGCTCGACTGGGCGGGCGCCGACGAGTCTTTGCTCGACTTCACGCGCAAGTTGACCGCCTTGCGCAACGACCACCCGGTGTTCCACAGGCCGCGCTGGTTCCAGGGTCGACCGCTCCACGGTGCGGGTGTGAGCGACATCGCGTGGTTCTCGCCCGAGGGCAAGGAGATGTCGGACGGTGACTGGCAGGTGAGCTTCGCGAAGTCGATCGGCATATTCTTGAACGGCAGCGAGCTCCCGGTGTCGCCCGTGCTCGGCGAGCGCACGCGGGACGACAGCTTCTTCGTCGTCCTCAACGCCTACTGGGAGCCGATCGATTTCACGCTCCCCGACGAGCGCTTCGGCTCGGGCTGGTGCTACGTCCTCGATACGGCGCGCGACGAGCAGCCGTTCCTCGAGCCCGGACGTGCGGAGCTCGGAGCCGCACAGACGTTCGCGGTCGAACAGCGTTCGGTCGTCGTGCTCAAGCGGCCATGAGAGCGGGCGGCGCTGCTGATGCCGCGGCCCTCCGATCGTGCGCCGGCCGAGCGGCCCCCGGCTCGTGCAGCGCCTCCCGAGAGGTCGTCATCGCTTGAACGCGAACGCCCGTGGCCTGCCCTCGGATGCGGTCTCGCCGGAAGGTGCCGCAGAGCCCGGAGACCTCGGTCGGATCGCAACCGTGCCGAACGTGCTCTCGCTGTCTCGCATCCTGCTCGTCGGCGTCTACGTCTACACGCTGATGTGGGAGGGCGACCGTGTCCTCGCCACCGTCGTGCTGGCTGTCGCAGGCGCCACGGACTTCGCGGACGGGTACATCGCGAGGCGCTACGACCAGGTGACGACTCTCGGCAAGGTGCTCGACCCGGTGGCGGATCGCATGCTGCTCGCGGCGGCGATCGTCTCGATGATCGTCTACGGAGCCGTGCCGGCATGGCTCGCGGCGGCGGTGATCACGAGAGAGGCGCTCGTCGCGGGCACGGTGATGGTGCTGGCCGGACTCGGAGCGCCGCGGATCGACGTCAGCCTCACGGGCAAGGCCGCGACGTTCGGCCTCATGGTCTGCTTCCCCCTGCTCCTGCTCGGTCACGGGCCGGAGGGATGGGCGGGGACGCTCCACGACGTCGCTCTCGTGCTCGTCGTGCCTGCCCTCGTGCTCTCGTTCGCGGCGGCGCTCGGCTACGTCCCCGTGGCGCGCCGGGCGATGGCCGCCCGTTCAGGCGGGCAGGAGCAGGGCGACAGGTAGCTCCGCGCATGCCTCGGCGACGGCGATCCGGCCCCCGGATGCCTCCACCACGTTGCCGGTGCACGCCTCGACGAACCGTCTCCCGGCGCCGGCGGGCAGGACGATCTCGGTCGAGCCGTACGAGCTCCTCCCAGCGGGAAGGTCTCCGGCAGGGGCGTACAGGAGCGACGGGAGCCGGGTCGCGATCCCGACGATCCACGGCCCGTGGCCGGTCGCGGCCCGGGCACAGGCGACGACAGACGAAGAGGCGCGCCCGACCGGCTCGACGCCCCTGTAGGCGGCATCCCTGCCGAAGGCGTCCGGACAGGCACGCCGCCCCTCGAGGACGCTCGCCGTCACCAGGAGCTTGACATCGCCGGTGCGCCATGCGACGCGGCAGCGAGCAGCGACCCCGTCGGGCCGCACGATCCCCAGCACGCTCGGCCCCAGCACGCTCGGCCCCAGCACGCTCGGCCCCAGCACGCTCGGCCCCAGCACGCTCGGCCCCGGCACAGCCGGTCGTGACGCTCTCGATCCTGGCGTGCCGAGCGGTGACAGCCCGAGGTCGGCGAGCCTTGCGCCGAGGGCTGCGAAGTCGACGGGGCGTCGGTTGTCAGGGTCCACGAGGGCGAGGTTCCATGCCTCGTCACCCTGGTAGCAGTCCGGTGCACCGGGCATTGTCGAGCGGAGGAGCACCCCCGTAAGGCTGAGGGTCGCGCCGAGACGCGCCACGTCGTCGACGAGCGCACCGAAGGCTGCACGGACGAGCTGGCCCTGCCCGGCGAGGGAGCGCTCGACGAGCTCGCCGATCCGGCCCTCCGCCGAGCCGTCGGGGTGGTCCCAGGTCGTCACGATCCCGGCCTCGCGCTCCCCCTTCACCATCGCTGCGCCGATCCGCGAGGAGAGCTCGCCGTACGCGGCGTCGCAGGACGAGCGATCGTCGGCTGCCGGGAGCATCGCGAGGACCGTCTGCGCGAGGAGCCTCGTGAGTGCGAGCGAGCGCCCCGCGCTGCCGGTGCCCGGATCACCGCCGGGACCGGATCGGGGCCCGGTCGCGACGCCGAGCAGCTCGCGGTAGCGCCGCAGGCCTGCCTCGAAGGGCAGGGCGAGCTCGCTCAGCGCGTAGAGGCGGCAGCGGACGTCCCCCGAACGCTTCGTGTCGTGCGTCGTGCCGGGCACGAGCCCGGCTTGGCCGCTCGCTGCTCGCTCGCCCGCCCGTGCGTGGAGCCGCGTGAGGCCGTCGGCGCGGCTGCGGGCCGGCTGGCCACCGACCTCGCAGAAGGCGAGACGGCCCGCGAGCCGGTACCACGCGGTGTCCTCGACCCCCTTGGCCATGACCGCGCCGGAGCGTTGCTGCCACGACGTGACCGCGGCGGCGTGCGAGGGGTCGAGCAGGACGTCGAGCATCGCCGGCGATCGAGCCGTCGCGATCGCGAGCGCCTCGGCATCCTCGGCGGCTAGCGGATCCGAGTCGAGGTACGTGCGGTAGACAGGGAGCGCGACGGTGACCTCCACGAGGCTCTCGGTGCTCGTGCCGAGAGCGGCGGCCACGCACTCGAGCTCGGCTGCGAACGTGGTGCTGGCGACCGCGCGGCGGCACTCTGTCGCGCAGCTCGCGACGTCCGGCTCACCCTCGGCGGCGGCCGCCTCGGCGAGCCGGTCGCAGCCCTGCGGGTCGACGAGCGCCCCGCCGATGTCGTCGAGGGCCTCGTAGCCGGTCGTCCCGGCGACGCGCCAGGAGCGCCTGAGCGTCTCGTCACCGGTCAGGATCTTCTCGACCACAACGGGAAGACCCCCTGTTAGCTCGGCCAGCCGGCGGAGGTAGCCCGCAGGGTCCGCGAGCCCATCGACGTGGTCGACGCGTAGCCCTGTCACGAGACCGTCCGCGACGAGCCGCCCGACGAGGGCGTGCATGCGCTCGAAGACCTCAGGTCGCTCGGTGTGCACGCCGACGAGAGTGTCGATGTCGAAGAACCGTCGGTAGTTGCGGGCACTCCTGTCGTGCCAGTCGACGAGGCGGTAGTGCTGGGCGCCGAGCACCTCGGCGACGTCCTCGTCCCGTCGGAGCACTCCGCCCGTGACCGGGAGGCAGGTCCCGCCGACGGCGACGACCGGCTCGCCGTCGACCGCCGAGGTCCTCACCGAGCCCTCGGCCAGCGCCTCGTCGAGCGGTCTGTCGAGCAGGGGGAGGAGGACCTTGCCTGCGCCGGCGTCCCAGTCCACGTCGAACACCTCCGCGAGCTCCGACGCGCGGCCGTCCCTCAGCACCGCACGCCACCACGGTCCGCCCGCCCACGTCGAGAGGTGGTTCGGGACGATGTCGACGACGCAGCCGATGCCCGCTCCGGCGAGGGCCCCCGCCAGCCGCCGGAAGCCCTGCTCGCCCCCGAGCTCGGCACGCAGGTGCGACGGGTCGGTGCCGTCGTATCCGTGCGTGCTGCCGGGAACGGCCTCGGAGACCGGCGAGCAGTAGAGGTTCTCGACGCGGAGGGTCGCGAGGTGACCGACGAGCGCGGCAGCTTCGTCGAAGCCGACCGTCGGACCGAGCTGGAGCCGGTAGGTCGACCCCATCTCCGGCGTCACCGCCCGACCCGCGGTCCGTGCTCGCGTACCTCCACTGCGACGACGGCGGCGTAGCCTTCCAGCACGAGCTCCGGCGCGGGTGCGTCGGGTCCTCCCACGACGTCCCCGGGTGCCAGGCCCCTCGCTCCGCGCGCAGCCCGGACCTCCCATCGTCGCCCGCCGAGAAGGGGGATCCCGACCGCTGCCGGAGCGGCCTCTCCTCCGCCGTGGGGTTGTCGGGCAAAGCGGCAGATCGTGACGACCGCCGGTGCGTCGAGGTAGGCGCCGGCTCGACGAAGGAGTGCCAGGGTGGACGTGGAGACGTCTGCTGCCGGTGTCGCGAGGGCGGGCTCCAGGGAGCCGAGGGCCGGCTCGGACCTTCGCAGAGCGAGCAGGGTTCTCTGCCAATCGAGGAGGTCTGCATGGGGTGCGGACCCGGCGCGGGTGCGGTCCGGGCGGCTCGCCGCGAACGTGGCGGGGTCCTGCGGGTCGAGCGTGTCACCGCTGAGCTCGGCCGCGCGGCCACGGCGCACCGCCCGCGCGAGCTCGGGGTCGTCGTGGCTCGTGAAGAAGTGGAAGGGTGTCGTCTCGCCGTATTCCTCGCCCATGAAGCGAAGTGGGACGAAGGGTGCAAGAAGTGTGCACAAGGTGATCGGGTACTGCGCCGCGAGGGGAAGAGCGCTCGCGAGCCGCTCCCCCCGCCCGGCGTTCGCGATCTGGTCGTGGTTCTGCGCGAACACGACGAGGCGGTCGCCGCTCGTCTCGGGGGGAAGTGGGGCTCCGTGGCGTCGCCCGAAGCTCTGCGAGTGTCGACCGGCGAGGACCCAGCCGCGACACGACGCCGTGCCGAGATCGGCGAGACCGTGGAAGTCGGCGAAGAAGCGGTCCTTCTCGCCCGTGAGCGTCGATCGCAGCGCGTGGTGGAAGTCGTCGTCCCACGACGCGTCGCAGCCGAGCCCGCCTGCCGCGACCGCAGCGGTGAGCCGCGGGTCGTTCGCGGGGCTCTCCGCAGTGACGGTCACGGTGCGGCCGAGGGCCCGGCCGAGCGCGGAGAGCGTGGTCGTCAGCTCGGCGAGGAACGGCGACGCGCTCGTGTCGACGATCTCGTGGACGGCGTCGAGCCGCAGCCCGTCGACGCCGAGCTCGCCGACCAGATAGCAGGCGTGCTCGACGAAGTAGGCCCGCACGGCGTCGCTGCCGGGACCGTCGACGTTCACGGCGTCGCCCCACGGCGTGCGGTAGCGGTCGGTGAAGTACGGCCCGAAGTGACCATGGACGGCGCCCTCGGGGCCGATGTGGTTGTAGACGGCGTCGACGACGACGGCGATCCCCCGTTCGTGCGCCGCCTCGACGAGGGCGGCGAGACCGTCCGGGCCCCCGTAGCTCGACTGGACCGCGAAGGGGAAGACGCCGTCGTAGCCCCAGTTCCGCGGTCCGGAGAACTCCGCGACGGGCATCAGCTCGATCACGGAGTACCCGGCACGGGCGAGGTCGTCCAGCCCTTCGGCGACACCAGCGAACGTGCCCGCCGGGCTGAACGTCCCCACGTGCAGCTCGCAGATCACCTGGGCTGCGAGCGGGACGCCCCGCCAGCTGGCGGGCGAGGGCGCGCGCGTGGCGACGACCTCGGATGCGCCATGCACGCCGTCGGGTTGCGAGCGCGAGGCAGGGTCGGCGAAGGGCCCCTGGTCGTCGAGCAGGTAGCGGTAGCGCGTCCCCGGTCCCGCTCCCTCGAGAGTCGCAGCGTGGTAGCCGTCGCCGACAGCGGCGAGGTGCTCCCTGCGGCCGTCGTCGCAGACGAGCGTCACGATTGAGGCACGTGGTGCCCACACGCGGAAGTGTGTCGCGTGCTCGCCGAGCACGCGTGGTCCGTGGAGGCTCACCGGTCGGGCGGATCCTGGGGCGCGACGAGATCCTGCCGGACGGGCGACGCGAATGCCACGATCCCGAGCGGGGGTATCGCGCATTCGAAGCTCGCCGGACGGCCGGCGAACGGCTCGCCGGTCGCTTCCACGCCACCCAGGTTCCCGACCCCCGAGCCGCCGTAGTCGGTGCTGTCGCTGTTGAGCACCTCGTGCCAATGCCCGCGAGCAGGGACGCCGAGACGCCGGCGCCGCGGGACGGGCGTGAAGTTCGCGACCGCGACGACGGTCTCGATGCCGCGCCCGGCGCGCAACCACGCGAGGACACCGTCGTCGGCGGCGTCCGCGACGAGCCAGGCGAACCCTTCACCCTCCAGGTCGTGTCCGTGAAGCGCCTCGAGGTCGCGGTAGCAGCGGTTGCAGTCGGCGACGAAGCGCGCGACACCCGCGTGGTCGGGATGGTCGAGCAGGGACCACTCGATCTCCGACTCGTGGTCCCACTCCTTCCAGGTAGCGAGCTCGCTGCCCATGAAGAGCAGCTTCTTGCCCGGAAGCAGCCACTGGTAGCCGTAGAGCAGGCGCAGGTTCGCGCGTCGTTGCCAGTCGTCACCGGGCATCTTCGAGGCGAGCGAGCCCTTGCCGTGGACGACCTCGTCGTGGGAGAGCGGCAGGAGGTAGCGCTCGCTCGTCGCGTATAGGGCGCGGAAGGTGAGCTCGTTGTAGTGGAAGCGCCGGTGCGCGGGGTCGCGGGCGAGGTGGGTCAAGGTGTCGTGCATCCAGCCCATGTCCCACTTGAGAGAGAAGCCGAGGCCCCCCTCGCCCGTCGGCCGGGTGACGCCTGGCCACGCGGTCGACTCCTCAGCGACGGTGAGCACTCCTGGGAAGCCGGTGTGCACCGCGTCGTTCACCTCCCGGAGGAAGCGGATCGCGTCGAGGTCCTCGCGGCCGCCGAAGGGGTTGGGCGTCCAGCTGCCGGAGCCTCGCGAATAGTCGAGGTAGAGCATCGAGGCGACTGCGTCGACGCGCAACCCGTCGGCGTGGTAGCGGTCGAGCCAGAAGCAGGCGGACGAGGCGAGGAAGGAGCGGACCTCGTGCCGGCCGTAGTTGAACTCGAAGCTCCCCCAGTCGGGATGGATCGCCCGCCGCGGGTCTGCGTGCTCGTAGAGGTGCGTGCCGTCGAGCTCCTCGAGGGCGAACGCGTCCGTGGCGAAGTGCGACGGCACCCAGTCGAGCAGGACGCCGACGCCGGCCGCGTGGAGCTCGTCGACGAGGTGTGCGAACCCCGCCGGCGGTCCGTAGCGGGCTGAGGGCGCGAAGAAGCCCGTCGTCTGGTAGCCCCACGAGCCGTAGAAGGGGTGCTCCATGACCGGCATGAGCTCGACGTGGGTGAAGCCGAGCCGCGTGACGTGCTCGACGAGAGGACCGGCGATCTGGTCGTAGCTCAGCAGCTCTCCGTGGGGCCCGTGCCGCCAGGAGCCGAGGTGGACCTCGTAGGCGCTCATCGCCTCCGTTCCCGCCTGTCTGCTTGCACGGCTCGCCATCCACGCTTGGTCGTGCCAGGCGAAGTCGAGAGTGGCGAGCACCGACGCGGTCGCAGGCGCGTCCTCGGAGCAGAAGGCGAGCGGGTCGGCCTTCTCGTGCCTGCCCGCCGGCGAGTCGATCGCGTACTTGTACCGCGTGCCGTCCCCGACGTCGCCGACGACGCCGGCCCAGATCCCCGACGATCCCCGGGGTTCGAGCTGGTCGGTCCCGGCGGTCCAGCCGTTGCCGTCGTGCACGACCGACACCGCCGTAGCGCTCGGTGCCCATATCGCGAAGTGCGCATAGCCCGGCGACTCAGCCAGCAGGTGTCCCCCGAGGCAGTCGTAGAGGCGGTAGTGGCGTCCCTCGTTGAACAGGTAGCGGTCGAGCTCGCCGACGAGCTCGACCCGAGGTGGGGTGGCGGACCTGTCTCGACGTGCGGTCATCGGCGTCTCCTGGGCTCGCTGCGGCGCGCTGCGTCCAGCCTCGCGAGTATCTCGCGCGCCTTCGGATCCGCGGCGATCTCGTCGAGCCGGCGCGCGTGGCGGCGGGCGAAGTTCGCGTGCTCGGTCGTCGTGCCCGGAAGGTTATGCGCGTCGAGCTCTGCCCAGAGGTCCTCGGCCTGGACGAGGACGAGCCTGGCGTCCGAGCTGCCGAGCTCCTCGAGCACGGCGGACAGCACGGCGAGAGGATCGCTCGCCCGGGCCGGGTCGAGTGCCCCGGAGCCTACGAGGCGTTCCACGAGGGCGGACCTCGCCTCGCCTCGCCTCGACTGCTCCGTAGCCGCCAGGGCCGCAGGCAGCAAGCCGAGGTCGGCGCGCAGCGCGATGTCGCTCCCGCCGAACCACCCCGCGAACGTCGCGGTGTCGTGCGTGTCGACAAGAGCGACGCCGCCGCGCCGGGTGCGCAGCCGACGGGTGGGCTGGTGCTCGAGAGCGAACACGGCGACGTCCATGCCGGCGACGCCATGGCTCGTGAGGGTCGACCGGAGCCTTCGCTCGACGGTGCCGAGGTCTTCGCCGACGAGCGACGATCGTGCGTTCCAGGCCTCCAGGCTCGCCACCGCGAGGATCTCGTCGAGGGGGTAGCGGACGTAGGCACCTTGGTCCGGCGGGGTGCCGTCGGGCACCCACCACAGCCGCGACCAGCCGAGGACGTGGTCGACCCGCAGCGCTGCCGCGTGGCGCAGGCCGTGGGCGAGGCACGCCCTCGTCGTCCGGTATCCGCTGGCGCGCTCCGCGGCCGGATGGGGGGGCGGGAACCCCCAGCACTGGCCCGAGGTGAAGAAGGCGTCGGGCGGCGCGCCTATCGACATGTCGCGTACGTAGGCGTCAGGCCAGGCCCACGGGTCGTAGCCGGAAGCAGCGCAGCCGACCGGAAGGTCGAGCACCAGCCCGACGCCTTGCGCTCGCAGGGACTGAGCGGTCTCGGCGAGCTGGGCGTCTGTCACCCACTGGGCATAGGCGTGGCGCCGTTCGGCTTGCGGGCTCACCTCTGCTTCGGGGATCGTGCCGGCGCGCCAGGGCCCGGGCCAACGCCGGGGGTCGGGTCCCGCCGCCTCGATGCCCGCCCGGAAGCGCGCGTACCGCAAGAGCTCCGGCTGCTCCGCAAGGTACCCGCGGAACGCGGTGAGCCGTGCGCCGCCCGTCGCCTCGAGGGTGCGCACCGCCTCGTCGAGCAGCGGTCTCGCCGCCGCTGCCCGCCCCGCGAGGTCGGCCGGCATCCTCGCAGTCGCGTCCCGTCCTCGGTCGACAGATCCGGCAATGTCCCTGCGGCCTGCGATCTCGGGCACGCGCGCGAGGTCGAGATAGGCCTCGTTCCAGAACATCCTGCTCACGGGCGAGTACGGATGCTGGCCCGGCGCGGCTCCGTCGGCGGTCGAGAGCTCGGCGAGCAGCGGCAGGGTGGCGACCGCGTCACCGCCGCACCGTGCGACGAGACTGCCGAGCTCTTCGAGCGAGGTGAGGTCACCCGTCGGTAGGCAGCGCCGGTCCCGGACGGCGTAGAGCGGCGCGACGATCCCCCACGAGCGGTCGCGCGTGCCGAGGCCGCCGAGGTCTGCGCGTGAAGGGGCGGAGACGACACGTGCCACCGTTCGCCCCGAGCCCCCGGCGTCGGCGATCTCGTGGACCCCGTAGGGCAGGCGGGCCGGCGGGGTGCCACGAGGGCCGGGGCCGGTGGTCCCGACACGTCCGAGGCGCTCGCCGCCCTCACTTCGTAGCTCGAAGCTGGCGAGGGTGCCCTCGTCGACGCCGAGGCCGGCGAGCGCACGGGGCTCGGGCACGACGCCGTCCCAGGCGACGACGACGGGAGGCGGAGCGTCTCGTGCGGTGCCGCTGGTCAGCGTGTCGACGATCGCGGTCAACGTCGCGTCGCCGACGCTCCTTGCCTCACCCCAGGCGTCCGTGTAGCGGCAGACGACGCCGTGGCGCCGGGCTGCCCGCTCGAGAGCAGCGCGTGCCGAGCTGCTGCTCAATGGCTCGTCGCCCCGGGTCCGGCCGCCCCGGGTCCGGCTGCCAATGGTCCGGCCGCGGCGCTCGCTCCTGCCACTGCGGCGTGCTCGACGCTGAAAAGGTGTGCGGGGATGCCGCTCGGGTCGAGCAGGACGAAGTTCCGGCGGCCGTTCCAGGTGTAGCTCGCGCCGGTGAGCTCGTCGCGGACGGAGAACGTGGCGCCGTCGGCAAGGCCGAGCGCCGGGAGGTCGAGGTCCACGAAGCCGGACTGGGGCCACAAAGGGTCGAGGCTCACGACGCATACCACCGTGTCACCCGTCTCGTCGTCTCGCTTGGACCAGCACATGAGCTGGTCGTTGTCGACAGCGTGGCGGTGGAGGGAGGCGTTCGCCTGGAGCGCAGGATGGGACGTGCGGGCCGCGTTCACGCGAGCGACGATGTCTGCGATGCTGCGAGGGTCGTCCCGGTCGAAGGTGCCGACCTGGTACTTCTCCGAATCCGCGTACTCCTCGCTCCCCGGGCTGGCTGGGGTGTCGACGAGCAGCTCGAACACCGGGCCGTAGATGCCGTAGCAGGCGGACAGGCAGCCGGCGAGGACGAGACGCGCGACGAAGCTGGCCCGGCCACCGCGCTGGAGGTTCTCCGGCAGGATGTCCGGAGTGTTCGGCCAGACGTTGGGCCGCAGGTAGGTCCGTCCGGGACCGTGCGCCAGCTCGTCGAAGTACTCCTCGAGCTCGTCCTTGGTGCTGCGCCAGGTGAAGTACGTGTACGACTGGTCGAAGCCCAGCTTTGCGAGCCGGTGCATGACCTTCGGTCGGGTGAAGGCCTCCGAGAGCAAGACGACTCCGGGGTCGTGGCGGCGGATCTCGGCGATCAACCACTCCCAGAAGCCAAACGGCTTCGTGTGCGGGTTGTCGACCCGGAAGATGCGAATGCCGTGCGCCATCCAGTGCAGCACGACGTCGAGCAGCGCTAGGTGGAGGCCGTCTCGATCCGGCGTGTCGAAGTCGATGGGGTAGACGTCCTCGTAGCGCTTCGGCGGGTTCTCGGCGCATGCGATCGTGCCGTCGGGTCGGTGCGCGAACCAGTCCGGGTGCTCGGTGACCCACGGATGGTCGGGCGAGCACTGGAACGCGAGGTCGAGGGCGATCTCGATGCCCCGCTCCTGCGCGGCGGCGACGAGAGCGTCGAGGTCGTCGAGCGTGCCGAGCGCGGGTGCGACAGCCTTGTGCCCACCGGCTGGCGAGCCGATCGCCCAAGGGCTGCCGACGTCACCCTCCTGTGCGACTGGTGCGTTGTTCCGCCCCTTGCGTCCCGTCGTCCCGATCGGGTGGATGGGAGGAAGGTAGAGCACGTCGAAGCCGAGGCGTGCGACGTACTCGAGGTGCTCGACGAGGTCACGCAAGGTGCCGTGCCTGCCTGGGACGGGGCTCGTCGAGCGGGGGAAGCACTCGTACCAGCTCGAGAATGCAGCAGCCCGCCTGCCGACGAGGACCTGGAACCGGTACGAGGAGCCGAGCTCGCCGGTCGGCGGCACAGAGGCAATCAGGTCCGCGTGCGCGTCGCACGAGCGGAGCGCTGTGACGATCGCCGCGCAGCTGCCGGCATCGGCCGTCGCGACCGACAACGAGCCGACGATCTCCGCCTCGCGCCTTCGTCCTGCAGCGGCAAGCTGGTTCGCGGCCTCCGCAAGCAGCGCCGCGCCGGCAACGGGGTCGCTCGGGTCGAAGCGCCCCGCATCGGCCCGACGAGATGCGTCGTGGCGCCAGCTCGCGAGCCGGTCTACCTCTCCGAGCACCTCGATCTCGAGCAGGCCCGGCTCGGCGGGCGTCACCGTAGCGACGTAGCGGTCGTTGCCGACCGGCGACATGGCGACGGTCGACCAGCTCCGGGTGCCGTCCCGCCGATACCGGAGGTGCGCTCGCACGGGCTCGTGGCCGTGCGAGAAGACGTCGGCGCCCACCTCGACCGGCATGCCGGCGACTGCCTTGGCGGGGAAGCGCCCGCCGTCGACGATCGGGTCCACCGACTCGACGACGACGTGGGCCTGCTCGGGTCGCCGCCTGGCTGTCACCTTCTTCATTTCGACCCCTTCACGACGGGTCGAGCGTACCTGGGAGCCGGCCGAGGACGCGGGAGAGGCGCGCCGGCAGGTCCGCGATGTCGAAGTGCCGCCGGGCGACCGCCGCGTTGCGCCGGAGGAGCCCGCCGTCGGGGTTGTCGAGCCATCCGCGGAGCAGGGCGGGCCGATCCGCGTCGAACCACGCGAAGCCGAAGCGTCTCAGCTCGCGCGCAACGGGGTACCGGCCGACGGCGAGGGGGCGCCGGTGGGTCGCGGACTCGACCGACGGGTTGCCGAAGCCCTCCCACGTCGAAGGGAGCACGACGGCGTCGCAGGCGGCATAGGCGTCGGCGACGACCTCGCCCGGGCGCGCCGGCCACGGACCCCGGAGCACGGGAACGCGCGCGGATCGCAGCACCTCTGCACACTCGCTCCCGTAGCCGTCCTCCGAAGGACCGAGCAGCCAGTAGGTGGCGCCGACGGCCTCCGCGAGCGCGAGGCCGGCCGGGATCGCCTTGCGGGGGATCGCCCGGGTCGGCTGGAGGACGAGCAGGTCTGCCGGGGCGACGCCGGCACGCTCGCGCGTCGCGTCGCGCCTGCCACCGCTCGGCTCCGGATCGAAGGTGTTGTAGCAGGTCGTCGCCGCGTAGCCGTAGGCCCGCAGCTCGGTCGTCGAGCGCTGGTTGACGCAGACGTGCTGCCAGCACGGGTCGTCCGGCGGAGGTCCGAGGTGTGCGAGCGCGCGCCGCTGGGACGCGAGGTCGTGGTGGTGCAAGATGGCCGGGCGACCGGCGAGGGCGGCTGCGACTGCCGAGGATGCTCTCGGGTTGAGTGGCAGCGAGCAGAGGTTCTCCACGACGACGATGTCGGCGCCGGCGAACGCGTCCTCCAGCTCGGTCCGGCTCGGCGGCTCGGCGGCAGTCGCTGCGAGGCCTGGTAGCACGAGATCCGCCGTGCCCGAGCCTGCGAGTGTCCGGACCGCGCAGCCGAGGGAGCGCAGGGCGGCGATCCACTTCGCCGCCTCGACTGCGACACCGTCCGTCCCGCCGAGGCGGTAGGAGCAGACGACGACGCTCGCGGGAGGCTGCACGCCGGCAAGCTACCCGCGCCTGCCCGCCTGCCCGCCTGCCCGCCTGCCCGCCTGCCCGCCTGCCCGCCTGCCCGCCTGCCCGCCTGCCCGCCTGCCCGCGGATCCGGTCGGAGCCGGACGTGGGGCGGGCGCCGTTGCGCTAGAACAATGCGGTGCCAAAGCGAGCGCTCATCACCGGCGTCACCGGGCAGGACGGCTCGTACCTCGCCGAGCTGCTGCTAGGCGAAGGCTACGAGGTGTCCGGCATGGTCAGGCGCACGAGCAACGTCAACTACGAGCGTGTCGAGCACATCGCCGACAAGATCCGCTTCGTCCCGGGCGACCTGCTCGACGAGGGCTCGATCGTGGCGGCTCTCCGGGACGTCCAGCCGCACGAGGTCTACAACCTGGCGGCACAGTCGTTCGTGACCACCTCGTGGAACCAGCCGATGTTCACAGGGGAGGCGACGGCGCTCGGCGTCACCCGTGTCCTCGAGGCGGTCCGCCAGGTCGATCCGTCGATCCGCTACTACCAGGCGAGCTCCTCGGAGATGTTCGGCAAGGTACGGGAGGTGCCTCAGGACGAGACGACGCCGTTCTACCCACGCAGCCCGTACGGCGTCGCGAAGGTCTATGGCCACTGGATCACGATCAACTACCGCGAGAGCTACGACCTCTACGCGTGCTCGGGGATCCTGTTCAACCACGAGAGCCCGCGCCGGGGCCTCGAGTTCGTCACTCGCAAGGTGACGAGCAGCGTCGCCCGCATCAAGGCCGGTCTCGACCGTGAGCTTCGTCTCGGCAACCTCGACGCGAAGAGGGACTGGGGCTTCGCGGGTGACTACGTCCGGGCGATGTGGCTCATGCTCCAGCAGGACGTCCCGGACGATTTCGTGGTCGCGACAGGCGAGACGCACTCGGTGCGCGAGCTGTGCGAGATCGCGTTCGGCCGTGCCGGGCTCGACTGGACCGCGTACGTCGTCGTCGACGAGCGGTTCCTCAGGCCGGCCGAGGTCGACCTGCTCGTCGGCAGCCCGGCCAAGGCGGCCGAGAAGCTCGGGTGGACGCCCACGGTCGCGTTCGCAGAGCTCGTCGAGATGATGGTCGACGCCGACATCGAGCGGCTCCGCCGCTAGCCCGCTCGGCGCCCGAGCCACGCTGCGGTGCCGCTTGGTGCCGCACGGCCGTTCGCACGCACCTAGCATGGGCGAGCGCCCATGGGTCCTGTGATCAGCCTTCGCGATGCCGTGTCTCTCTCCGGCCGGTTCCCGCTCCTTGCAGGCGTCACTCTCGACGTCGCCGGGGGCGAGGTGGTGCACCTGCGCGGACCCAACGGCGCGGGTAAGTCCAGCCTGCTCAGGCTTTGCGCGGGCCTCGTCCCGAT
Organism: Actinomycetes bacterium; assembly: GCA_021846125.1. Taxonomy (GTDB): domain Bacteria; phylum Actinomycetota; class Acidimicrobiia; order Acidimicrobiales; family Bog-793; genus JAJZCK01. The sequence goes on from JAJZCK010000005.1 coordinate 18,458, forward strand.
CGCGTCCGGGACGGCGTTCGTCCTCGGTCACGACCTTCGCGCCGACCGCCAGTCCGTGCGGCGCGAGGTCGGCCTGCTCGGGCACGCGAGCTTCCTCTACGACGACCTCTCGGTCGAGAGGAACGTCCGCTTCGCCGTCCGTGCGGCCCGTGCCGACCTCCGAGGCGTCGACGAGGCGCTGGATCGTCTCGGGCTTGGCGGGAGGCTCCGCTCGACCCTTGTCGGCAGCCTGTCGGCCGGGCAGCGCAGGCGAGCAGCTCTCGCTGTCGTCGTGGCGCGGCGCGCGCGCCTGTGGCTCCTCGACGAGCCGCACGCGGGTCTCGACGCGATGGGCCGGACGTCGGTCGACGAGCTCGTGCGCGCGGCGAGCGCGAGCGGGACGACCGTCCTGCTCGCATCGCACGAGCTCGATCGTGCGAGCCGGCTCGCTGATCGCGTGGTCGTGGTCGCCGGTGGCCGCGTCGTCGCGGCGGCAGAGCCCGGTGCGACGGGTGTACCCGCAGCCCAAGGTGCCGAGGGCGACGAAACGCGGCAGATCGCGCCCGCCGGCGAAGCAGAGGAGGACGGCCGCGATGTGGCGTGACGCCCTCCTCGTCGCGGGCAAGGACCTGCGGATCGAGGCGCGCTCGAAGGTCGGGCTCGGCCAGGTCGTGCCCTTCGCGCTCGTCGTGGTGCTGCTCTTCGGGCTGGCGCTCGGGCCGGCCGCCGGACGGGGAAGCGTCCTGTCGCTAGCCGCTCCGGGGCTCTACTGGGTAGCGGTGCTGCTGGCGACCGTGCTCGCGGTGCAGCGGAGCTTTGCGATCGAGGCGCTCGACGGGGCGAGTGACGGGCTCAAGCTGTCCGGACTCGACCCGGCAGGGATCTTCGTCGGCAAGGCAGCCGCTGTCTGCGGTCAGCTCCTCGCTCTCGAGGTCGTGCTGGCGGGAGCAGTGGCTCTCCTCTACGACCGGCATCTCGCCGGGGGCCTGCTCCTCGTTGCGAGCTGCGTGGCTGCGACCGTCGGGCTCGTCTCGGTCGGGACGATCTACGGGGTCGTCTCCTCGGGCACACGCCAGCGCGAGACGCTGCTCCCGTTGCTGTTCTTCCCGATGGTGGCGCCGATCCTGCTCGCCGCGACCAAGGCGTGGGACGCGGCGCTCGCCGGTACCCCGGGACGAGGCGCCGGCTGGCTCGACGTGCTCGCGGTGTTCGCCGTCGCCTACCTTGCCATGGGGACCGTCGCCTTCGGTCCGCTGCTGGAGGACGCGTGAGCTTGACCACGACACCGACAGGTCCTGGCCGGGCCGGGACCGCAGTGCCTCCGGCCCAGCCCACGGCACTCGGCCCAACCGGTGGCTCGGGTGTGGGCTCGGTGCCTGGCCGGGAGACCGTTCGGCAGCGCAGGAGTGGCCGGGACGCCGCGGTCACCGCGACCGGTGCACTCGCGCTCGTCGGGGTCGTAGCCACCGTGTGGCTCGGGCTGTGGGTCACGCCCCCGGACCGCTTCATGGGCAACCTCGTCAGGCTGCTCTACATCCACCCGTCGATCGCCTGGGTCATGTACGTCTGCTATGGCGTCGCGTTCCTGGCGAGCCTCCTCTATCTGTGGCCGCGCACGAGGTCGCTCCGCTTCGACAAGCTCGCGGGCGCGTCGAGCGAGGTGGGAGTCGTCTTCACGGGGCTCACGCTTGTCACAGGGTCGATCTGGGGCCGCCCGACGTGGGGCGTCTGGTGGACCTGGGACCCGCTGCTCACGACGACAGCGCTCCTTTTCGTGCTGTACCTCGGCTACCTGGCGGTGCGTAGGATCCCCGGCGAGCCTGAGGTCTGCGCTCGCCGCTCGGCCATCGCCGCTCTGGTCGCCTTCGTCGACGTACCGATCTGCTACTTCTCGGTCCTGTGGTGGCGCAGTCTCCACCAGGCGCCGACGGTCGCCGACCCGATCACCGGCAAGACGTACGTCCACGGCTCCATGGCGTGGACGCTCCTGCTCAGCTTCGTCACTTTCACGCTCGTCTACGTGTGGCTCGTCGCACGCCGCTACCGGCTCTTCGTGCTCGCCGAGCGAGAGGGGGACGAAGGGCTCGCGCTCGCGATCGAGGAGCGCCGGGCCGAGTCGCTCCAGGGGCACGCGTGAACGGCTACGTCGAAGCAGGCTACGTGGTCGGCCTCGGGACCCTGGCGGGCTACGCAGTGAGCCTCGTCGCACGCGAGCGCTCCGCGCGGCGGCGCCTTGCCGGAGGTGGTGTGCGCCAGGTGGTGGCGCCGAGCGCGTCGGAGCCTCCGGCTCCGCGCGGCGAGCCCTCGACCGTCGAGAAGCCCGTCTCTCCGGTCGCCGACCAGCCACCCCGGCACCTCGGGTGAGCATGGACGTATCGCCTGTCGGGGTGCCCGCGGTCCACCGGCCGGTCGTGGAGGCGGAGCCCGGACTGGTCGCCCATGCTCTTTCACCTGCCGGCGCGGCCGCGCGAGCGGCGCTCGCGCGGCGGACGAGGCGCCGTCTCTTGGCGGTGGCTCTCGTGCTTGCCGGAGCGCTCGGCTTCCTGGTCTACAAGGTCCTCACCTCCGCGATCGTCTACTTCAAGACGACGAGCCAGGCAGTCGCCGAGAGGGCGCAGCTGGGCAGCTCCACGTTCCAGATCGAAGGGGTCGTCGTGGCAGGCACGCTCCGCCACCGGGTGGGCGGGACTCTCGACTTCTCGATTCGTGGCGGCGGCGCGACGGTGCCCGTCGAGAACACCGGCGCGCCGCCCCAGCTGTTCCAGGCGAACGTGCCCGTCGTGCTCGTCGGCCATTTCGTCGGCGGGTCCGACACCTTCGCGTCCGACCAGATCCTCGTGAAGCACTCGAACGCCTACATCGCAGCGCACCCGGGCCGGGTGAGGGGACCGACCGGCAAGGTCGTGCGTTGAGCACGCCTGTGCTTGGGGCCTGCAGGAGTGCAGCCCGCGGGCGAACCGCGTGAACGCGACTCTCGGTCACGCCGGGGTGCTGCTCTCGACGTTCGCCTCGCTCGCCGGGATGGCGACCCTCGCCGTCGGTCTCCTCCGGCACCGGCCGGACCTCGTCGCGCGCGGACGCGTCTACGTCTACGTCGCCCTCGGCGGAATGCTCCTCGCTACCTTCGCGCTCGAGCACGCGCTTCTCACGCACGACTTCAGCCTCGCCTTCGTCGCCGCTGACAACTCCCGCCAGACGCCGTTGCTGTTCTCGGTGACCGGGATGTGGTCAGGCTTGCAGGGCTCGATCCTGCTCTGGTCGCTCATCCTCGCGGGCTACATCGCGTTCGCGGCGTTCCACTTCCGCCGGCGTGCCTCGGACCCTCTGGTCGGCTGGGCGCTGCTCGTCGGGCTGGCGGTCTCGTGCTTCTTCTTCTGCTTGATGCTCGGCCCGTCGGACCCGTTCGCGGCCACCGTCGGAGCCGTCCCCGCAGACGGCACGGGACCCAACCCCCTCCTCCAGGACAACCTGCTCATCGCCTTCCACCCGGTCTTTCTCTACCTCGGCTTCGTCGGCTTCACCGTTCCCTTCGCCTTCGCGATCGCGTCGCTCGTGACGGGCAGGGTCGGCGAGGGTTGGTTGCTCGAGACCCGCCGCTTCACCGTCCTCGCGTGGTCGGCGCTCACCCTCGGCATCGTCCTCGGTGCGTGGTGGTCCTACCAGGAGCTCGGCTGGGGAGGGTTCTGGGGATGGGACCCCGTCGAGAACGCCGCGCTCCTGCCCTGGCTCACCGCGACGGCGTACATCCACTCGGCGATGGTCCAGGAGAGGCGCGGACTGCTTCGCGTCTGGAACATCTCCCTGCTCGTCGCGACGTTCAGCCTGACGATCCTCGGGACCTTCCTCACGCGCTCGGGCGTCACGCAGTCTGTCCACTCCTTCACGAGCTCCGGCATCGGTCCCGCGCTCATCGGGCTGTTCGCTGCAGTCGTCGCGCTCGGAGTCGGGCTCATCGGCTGGCGCGGCGACCGGCTCCACGCCTCCGGCACGATCGACTCGCCCGTTTCGCGTGAGGGCGCGTTCCTCGTCAACAACCTCCTCTTCGCCGCCTTCGCCGCCGTCGTGCTCCTCGGGACCGTCTTTCCCCTGTTCGTCCAAGCGATCGACCAGCAGTCGCTGACGATCGGGCGCCCGTTCTTCGACGCCTTCACGGTGCCCCTCGGGATCGCGCTGCTGTTCTTCATGTCGGTCGCACCCGTGCTGCCGTGGCGCAAGGCGGCCCCGGGCGTGCTCCGGCGGCGTCTTGCCGTCCCCGCATGGATCGCGACGGCCGTCCTCGTCGCCTGCGTCGCCGCCGGGGTACGGGGTCTCACCCCCCTCGCCGCGTTCGGCCTCGGAGCTTTCGCCGCCGCGGTGGCCGGGCGCCAGCTCGTGCTCGCCGGCGTCGCCGCCCACCGTCACGGCTTCGGTCTGTGGCGTGGGATCGTCGGACGGGCGAACGGAGGGATGGTCGTCCACATCGGCATCGTCGTCATAGCTGTCGGCATGACTGCAGCGACCTCCTTCGCCCACAGCACCGAGAAGACCTTCCGACCGGGAGAGACGGTGGTGTTCGACGGCCATCGCCTCGCCTTCGTCGGCTGGCGCAAGGTGTCGACGCCGAGCGAGGTCGCGTCGGAAGCGGTGTTCACCGTCGACGGCGCGCGCTTCTCCCCCGGGATCGGCACCTTCGACGGGAGCCTCGAGGGCACCCCGATCCCTGCGGTCGACTCCTCGGTCGTCGACGACGTCTACCTGAGCATCGCGTCGGCACCGGCCGACCCGCGGCCAGGCGACGGGGTCACGCTCGACGTCTACGTCCAGCCGCTCGTTCTCTGGCTCTGGGTCGGCGGAGGGATCACTGCCGGGGGAGGGGTGCTCTCCGCGCTCCCTGGGCGCAGGCGTCGACCGACCGACCGCGTGCCGGCACCGATCCCGGAGACGCTCGGCGAGGCCCCCGTGCCAGCTGGAGCGCCGGCGTGACGCGGACAGGCCGGGGGCGCCGCGCCCTCGTCGCCTCCCTGGCCGTCGGTGCTGCCGCTGCGGTGCTCGTCGCAGTGCTCGCGACGCGCTCGACGCCGCCGGGATCGGAGGTCGCGACGCGCCTCGGAGGCCAGCTGGCGCCGCCGATCGCCGGACGCACGCTCGTCGGCGACCGGCAGGTGAGCCTTGCGTCGATGCGAGGCAAGTACGTCCTCGTGGACTTCTTCGCGAGCTGGTGCGTGCCCTGCCAGCAAGAGGTCCCCCAGATCGAGGCTTTCTTGTTCCAGCACCGCCGCGGGCGCGACGTCGCGGCGCTCGGCGTCGACATCGACGAGAACGCGGCGGACGGCCGGGCCTTCCTCGAGCGCGTCGGCGCCACGTGGCCGGCCGTCGAGGACCCGAGCGGTGCGCGCAGCTTCGCGCTCGCCTACAGCGTCGCCGACCCGCCCGAGTCGTACCTGGTCGCCCCGGACGGCAGGGTGGTCGCCGAGATCGCCGGTGGCGTCACGACGGCGTCCCTCGACCGGCTCCTCGCCGACGCACGCGCGGCCGCGACGGCAGCGGCGGGCACGTGACGGCACTCCTCGCGCGGCCGTGGAGCTGGGTGCTGCTCGCGGCCGTCGTCGCCACGTCCCTCGCGGTCGGCAGCGTGCACGCGACGCCTGCGACCCGAGCCGCACGGATCAGCTACCTCGAGAGCATCATCAAGTGCCCCGTCTGCGACAACATCTCCATCGCCCAGTCGGACTCGCAGCAGGCGCAGGATCTGCGCGCTCGCGTGGTCCAGCTCGTCGACGCGGGCAGCTCGGACCAGGCGATCGAGCGCTACGTCGTCGCGCAGCTGGGCACGGACGAGCTCCTCCGCCCGACGAGCCCGGTGATCTGGCTGCTACCGATCGTCGGCGGTGCGCTCGCCGTCGCGGGGCTCGTCGCGGCCCTCTTGCGTCGCCGCCGCATCGGCGTCCCGCCCGCCGTCGTCGCGGCAGACGAGGCGCTCGTCGCGGCCGCGCGCTCTGCGCCGCCCGGTGCTGCGCCATGAGTGGCTCGGGTCCGCCGACCGGCTCGCACGCGGAGCTCGTGGAAGAGCGGGACTACCTGCTCCGCTCGATCGACGACCTCGAGCGGGAGCACGAGGCGGGTGGCATCGACGACACGGACTACAGGACGCTCCGTGCCGGTTTCGTCGAGCGGGCGGCGGCGGCGATCCGAGCGCTCGACGAGGCGCCCGCCGTGCCCGGCGCAGGGACGCCGGCACAGCCCGCTCCCTCCGGTCCAGCCCGGGCGGCCCCGGAGAGCTCCGGCGCGTCCCCACGACCGGGTCCACGGTCGAGGCTCGACGCAGTGCGGAGGAGGCTCGGGAGACGGAGCACGCGCCGGGTCCTCGTGCCACTCGGCGTCGCATGCGTGCTCGGCCTCGTCGTCGTGGTCGCCGCTCGCGCCGCGGGGATCCGGCTGCCGGGCGAGTACGCGTCGGGAAGCGTGACGCTCTCCTCTGCGGCGCAAGTGCGCCAGGAGCTGGACCAGGCCGCGATCCTCGCGACCGAGGGCAGGCTCCGGACCGCGATATCCGTCTACGACACCGTGCTTGCGGCCGTGCCGCACCAGGCCGAAGCGCTCGCGTACAAGGGCTGGCTCATCCGTCTCGCCGGGATCTCGGCCCGCTCCACCCTCGCGGTCGCGGACGGCGACGCCACCCTCGCCGAGGCGGTACGGGTCGCGCCGGGCTACGCGGAAGCCCGGGCCTTCTACGCGATAGCGCTGCTCGAGGACGAAAGGGACGTACAAGGAGCGGTCACGCAGCTCGAGGCGATGCTCGCCGACCGCCCGACCGCGACGTTGCGGCGCTCGGTGGCGACGAGCATCACGAGCCACTTCGCGTTGCTCGGGACGTCTGTGCCGGCGGCGCTCCGGCCCTTCGCCGTCCGACCGGGCGCGCCCCGCACGAGCTGAACCACGTCCTGCGGACCACGGGCCGCCGCCCGGACGACTGCCAGCTCTGCCAGCCAGCCCGGCTCCGGAGGTCGAGCTTCAGCCGGCGACGCTCGCGCACGAGTCGTCCCCGAGCGCGCGAGACGACATTTGCACCGGCACGGCGTCGCCGCACAGCCCGGCGAGCAGCCCCTGGACCATCCCGCGATCGACGGCGCAAAGGACGGGGTGTGCGGCCACGACGTCGCCGAACGGGCAGCTGTCGCGGACGATCGCCGTCGCCGGGCCCTTGGCCTCCGCGTGCGCGGCGAACCCTCGCGCCGTGAGGGCCTCGGCGATAGCGGACATCGCTGCGCGCGTCGAGCGCTGGGAGTCGCCCGGAGCCATCAAGACGGCAAGCGAGCGCCCGTACTGCTCGCCTACCTCCTCGGCCATCCGAGCTGCGACGGCGGGCTCGAGCAGGTCGAGCGCCCGGACGAGCAGGGTGACGACGAGCTGGTCGGGACGCGGTGGCGCCGGCAACGCCGCGGCCCGCTCCGAGCCGCGGTAGCGCTTCGCCGGCCGGCCGGCCCCGGAGCCACCGTGGTCGAGCGTGACGTCGAGGTAGCCGCCAGCGGCGAGCTTGTCGAGGTGATGCCGGGCGACGTTCGGGTGGAGGGCGAAGCGCTGGGCGACGTCGGAAGCAGTGACGCCTGCGCCGTCGCGGACGTGCAGGTATATCTGGCGCCTGGTCGCGTCCCCGAAGGCCGACGTGACTGCGGCAACGGCTGCGGTGAAGGACTCGTCCCGCGCAAGGCCCGCCGGCGCCGGCGCCGGCGCGAAGGGGTGCTCCTGGTCGGCGAGGGAGCTCACCCCGCTATCGTACCGGTGGTGCCACGGCTCCGGTGCTCTCGTGCTCCCACGCGCCGGCGGCGGGAGGTGCGAGCCGATGGCTGACCGAGATATGGCATTGGACGACGCCGCGCAGCGAGTCGTGGATCCGGTCCTGTTCCAGACGATCGGCGAGCTCGGCACGTTACGCTCGCTCGAAAGCTCCCGCCGTGGGATCGAGGCGGTCGTCGCCGTCCCGTCGGAGCACTACCCGATGACCGACGAGCTCCATGCCCGTGTCGTTGCTGCCCTCGTCGGCGTCGCAGGCGAGGGCGTGCAGGTCGCTGTCGAGCTCGAGGCGATGGACGACGACGAGCGAGCGGTGCTCGGCGAGCGCCTGCACGAGCTGGCCGCAGGCCGGAGCGGGGCCAAGGCTGCTGCCGGGGCAGCGGGCGAGCGGACGAGCTTGCTCGCCGCACCCCGAAGCGGCACGCGGGTGCTCGCGATCGCGTCGGGCAAGGGCGGCGTCGGCAAGTCCACGGTGACGGTCAACCTCGCGGTCGCGCTCGCCGAGGCCGGGCACAGCGTCGGGCTCCTCGACGCCGACATCTACGGGTTCTCCGTCCCGCGCATGCTCGGGGTGGAGCACCCACCGATGGTGGTCGGCCGGACGATCGTCCCGCCTGTCGCCTTCGGCGTGCGCACGATGTCGACCGGCTTCTTCGTCGACGAGGACAAGGCCATCGCCTGGCGCGGCCCGATGCTCCACAAGGCGCTCGAGCAGTTCCTCGTCGACGTCCACTGGGGTGCTCCCGACTTCCTCGTCGTCGACATGCCGCCGGGGACGGGCGACGTCGCGCTCTCGGTCGCGCAGCAGCTCCCGCGCTGCGAGCTCTACGTCGTGACGACCCCGCAGCCCGCCGCGCAGCGTGTAGCCCAGCGGGCCGGCGCGCTCGCGCGCCAGCTCCGCCTCCCGCTGCGAGGCGTCGTGGAGAACATGTCGTGGTTCGTCGCGCCTGACGGTACGCGCTACGAGCTGTTCGGCTCGGGCGGCGGCGCCGAGCTCGCGGCGACCCTCGACGTTCCCCTGCTCGCGCAGATCCCGCTCGTCCCCGCGGTGCGCGCGGGGGCCGACGAAGGACGCCCGGTGGTCGTCGCGGACGCGGGCGGCGAGGTCGCGAAGGTGTTCGCGGAGCTCGCCGCCGCTGTCGTCGCGCTCGGACCGGCGCGCGTCTACCGGTCGGAGCTGCAGATCTCCTGACCGTAGGAGCTGGGCTCGACGACCTGGTAGGACCGCTGGCCCGAGTCGCCGGCGCCAGGGTCACCTCCGGACGCCCACCGCGGAAGCGAGACAGCTGACGCCTAGTCTCGGAGAGATGGACGACGACGCTGGGCCCACCGAGCGGGCGCTCGCCTGGGCGGCGACCATGGGAGGTCACCGCGGTGGCATCGGCTTGCGGGTCGCCCACGAGGGTGGCGCTCGCTCGATCGGCGCCCTCGTGACCCTCGGACGGAAGGAGCGTGAGACGCAGGAGGATCGCGATCTCGCACCTGGAGCGACGAGGGCCTCGGGTGCGGGGGACCGGGCGCGCCCCGAGGAGCCCGACGAGGTTCGCACGTGCTTCGAGCGGGACCGCGACCGGATCCTCCACTCGACGGCGTTCCGGCGGCTCGCCGGCAAGACGCAGGTCTTCGTTTTCCCCGCGGACCACCAGCGCACGCGCCTTACCCACGCGCTCGAGGTGGCGCAGGTCGCGACGTCGGTCGCGCGTGCGCTGCGGCTGAACGTCGCGCTCGTCGAGGCCATCGCACTCGGCCACGACTGCGGCCACGGCCCCGGCGGGCACGCGAGCGAGGATGCCTTCGAGCCTTACCTTGCCGGTGGGTACGACCACGCGGTATGGGGCGCCGACGTCGTCCTCGCCCCACTCAACCTGACAGCCGAGGTGCTCGACGGCATCCGGAACCACTCCTGGTCGCGCCCTGCCCCGTCGACCGCAGAAGGCGAGGTCGTCAGCTGGGCCGACCGGATCGCCTACTGCGCGCACGACCTAGAGGACGCCGTCGCAGCAGGTCTCGTCACGCCGGCCGACATCCCGGACATCGTGCGTGCGCACTGCGGCGAGACCCGCAGCTCGCAGCTGCGGGCGTTCATCGCAGACCTCGTCTCGACGAGCACGGAGGCGGAGCTCGTCGCTATGGGCGACGACATGGCCGGGGCGCTCGTCGCGCTGCGGACGTTCAACTACACACGCGTCTACACCCGTCCGGAGGCGAACGCTCAAGGTGCGTCCGTCGTGCGCCTGCTGCGGGCCCTCGTCGACCACTTCGCCGGCAACCCGGACGACGCGACGGACGCGCGGCGGGTGCGGGAGCCTGGCAGCGAGGACGCGGTGCGACGAGCCGTCGCCTACGTCGCCGGGATGACGGACCGCTATGCGTGCGAGACGGCGCTGCGCCTGCTCGGCTGGCCGGTCTCCGCTCTCCCGCGCGGTTTCGACGTGCCCGGCGAGGCCAGGCGGGCCTGACTGCCTACGAGCCGTCCGGTGCGGCGCCAGGCTCGCCACCGTGGTCCGACGCAGTGTCCCTGACGAGAGCAGGAGCGGGAAAGGAGCCGACCTGGCTTGCGTCTCTCGCGCCCGGCGGCGCCGGGGCGGCCCCGGTCCCACCAGTCGCAGCGGGGGCGAGGAGCCCTTTCACGCCGTTGAGCAGACCGGAGAGCTCCATCGGTACGACGAATTTCGAGGACGGCGACGAGCCGATCTGCTTCAGCGTGTCGAGGTACTGCAGCAGCATCGTCTTGTCGTCGAGGTCGCGTGCGACCTGGACGATCACCTCTAGGCCCGACGTGTATCCCTGCGCGCGCAGCACCGCGGCCTGGCGCTCACCCTCCGCGGACAGGATCGATGCCTGCTTGCTGCCCTCGGCGAGCGTGATCGCGGCCTGGCGATCACCTTCTGCACGCGTGATGGCGGCTGCTTTCTGGCCCTCCGCCTCGGTGACCGCGGCCCGACGCGTCCGCTCCGCGGACATCTGGCGCGTCATCGCCTCCTGCACGCCGGGCGGTGGGTTCACCTCGCGCACCTCGACGCTCGTCACCTTCATCCCCCAGCGCTCCGTCACGTCGTCGAGGCGTACCCTCAGCGAGGCGTTCATGTCCTCGCGCTTCGAGAGCACGTCGTCGAGCGCCATGTCACCGACGACGCTGCGCAGCGTCGTCGAGGCGACGTTGAGAGCGGCGCCGGCGAAGTTCTGGACGGTGAGGACCGACATCTGCGGGTCGACCACCTTGTAGAAGATGATGAAGTCGATCGAGATCGGCGCGTTGTCCTTCGTGATCGCCGTCTGGTGCGGGATCTCGAGGAACTGCTCGCGCAGGTCGACGAGGCTCGTCCTGTCGGTCACCGGGTTGACGAGGACGAGGCCCGGCCCCTTCGTCCCGGTCGCCCTGCCGAGCCGGAAGAGCACGAGCCGCTGGTACTCGCGGACGATCTTCACGGACATCCCGAGCCCGACGAGGAGCCCGAGCACGACGACGACGACGACGATGCCGATGATCACGACGGGAGACCCCCTGCCTCGGTGATCGACTCGTCCCGCCAGACGCTCAGGCGGACTCCGTCGACGCTCACGACCTGGACCGCGTCACCGTCGTTGACGGGTCCGTTCATCGACGTCGCCGACCAGTTCTCACCCCGGACCCGGACGATCCCCGACGGCGAGAGGGCCCCGACGGCCACGCCCATGCTTCCCTCGACATCATGGAGGCTCCGGGAGCTCGTCGCGACATGCTTGCCCGACAGAGCACGCCAGGCCGCGAAGCCGATTCCGCCTGAGACGACGACGTCCGCGGCGAGGAGCGCGAACAGCAGCGGCCTGGTCTTGCCGTCGGCGAGCATGACGACCATCCACGCAGCTGCGAGGGCACCGAGCACGCCTGCTGCGACGTGGGCGTGCGGACCGGTGTGCAGGCCGACGAGGGCGGCGAGCACCACCATGCCCAACAGCACTCCGGCGACGACCCACATGGCGCCTCCCTCCGCGGTAGCGCTCGGGACAATGGTACTCCCGCATCGGGTCGGAACGCCTTCGCCGTGCAGGCCGTCCGCGCCGAGCACCTACGATGGCCGGGAGAGGTCCGAGAGGAGCAGACGGGTGGACGTGCGGATCGGGATCATGCAGACGGCGAAGGAGCTCGACGTCGAGCTCGGATCCGACGTCGAGAGGGAGGAGCTGATCGCGACCATCGAGTCGGCTCTCGCTTCGGGCGACGGCGTCCTGTGGCTCACGGACAAGAGGGGGCGGCGCGTCGGCGTCCCCGCCGCACGGGTCGCCTACGTCGAGGTGGGAGCGCTCTCGGACGATCGCCGCGTGGGCTTCGGCGCGCCCTAGGCGGGCACGGTGACCGTGAGTGGCCTGCTCGACCGCCGGCTGCTCTTCGTGACCGGCAAGGGCGGCGTCGGAAAGACGACCGTCGCCGCGGCTCTAGGGATGCTCGCTGCCTCACGGGGCCGACGCGTCCTTGTCTGCGAGGTCGAGCCGAAGGGCGACGTTGCCGCCGCCTACGAGTGCCCTCCCGCGGGATTCGTGCCGCGCGAGGTCTCGCCTCGGCTCCACGTGATGGAGATGGACACCGAGGCGTCCCTGCGCGAGTACCTGCGCCTCAATCTGCGTGTCCCGACGATCGGCAGGATCGGGCCCGTGGCGCGCGCCTTCGACTTCGTCGCCAACGCGGCCCCCGGGGTGCGCGAGATCCTCACGGTCGGAAAGCTCTGCTACGAGGTGCGTGAGGACCACTACGACCTCGTCGTCGTCGACGCGGCGGCGACGGGGCACATCGTCGGCCAGCTCGCCGCGCCCGTCGGGATCAACGAGCTCGTGAAGGTCGGCGCCGTGCGCTCCCAGACCCGTTGGATGCTCGAGATCCTCGAGGACCCCCGCTCCACAGGGGTGTGCATCGTCACGACCCCCGAAGAGATGCCCGTCAACGAGGCGATCGACCTCGCGGGGCGCCTCGAGGGGGAGACAGGGGTCCACCTCGCGGCGCTCGTCGCCAACCGCGTCATGCCCGAGCTGTTCTCGAGGGGCGAGGAGGAGATCTTCGCTGCGCTCGCCGACGTGCAGGCGACGGCGGCGCTCGCCTCGGCCGTCGGCGGCGCGCCGGCGAGCGCCTTCCAGGAGGTGCTCGAGGCAGCGGCGCTCGCCGTGCGGATCCGGCGGACCGGCGCTGGCCACCTCGAGCGCCTGCGGGTGGCCGTCGCAGCCGCGCAGCCGCTCGTCTACGTCCCGTACCTGTTCGCGCGGGCGGACGGTGCCCGGGCGGTCCGCCAGGTCGCCGACTCGCTCGGCGAGGAGCTCGGCGAGTGACGCGCCGCCAGGCTTCTTCCCCGCTGGACAGGCCGCTCGAGAGGCTGCTCTCGTCGCGCGAGGTCGTCATCGCCTGTGGTCCGGGCGGCGTGGGCAAGACGACGACGGCTGCAGCGATCGCGGCGACCATGTCGGTCCGCTCGGCGGCCAAGGTGCTCGTGCTCACCGTCGACCCGGCTCGCCGGCTCGCCGACGCGCTCGGCGTCGAGGGCATCGGGAACACGGCGACACTCGTCCCCGCAGCGGCGTTCGCCGCCGCCGGCGTGCGTCAAAAGGGTCAGCTCTGGGCCGCGATGCTCGACACGAAGGAGTCCTGGGACGCGCTCGTCCGCCGCCACGCGCCCGACGCGTCGACCGCGGCACGGATCTTCGCGAACCCGATCTACCAGAACGTCACCGGTCGCTTCGCCCAGAGCCACGAGTACATAGCGATGGAGCGCCTCTACGAGATCCACGCCGAAGGCGCCTACGACCTCGTCGTCGTCGACACGCCCCCTACGCGCGACGCGCTCGACTTCCTCGACGCACCTGGGCGCATGGCGGACTTCTTCGGGTCCGGGCTCCTGCGCTGGCTCGTCGCCCCTTCTCGCTCGCGCCTCGTGAGCCTCGCCTCCCGTCCGTTCTACCAGGTGGCCGATCGGATCCTCGGGACACAGTTCCTCGGAGACGTCGCCGAGTTCTTCCTGTTGTTCCAGAGCATGTACGACGGCTTCGTCACGCGGGCGCGCTCGGTGGGAGCGCTGCTCGGCGAGGCGCGGACGACCTTCATGCTCGTTACGACCCTCGAGACCGTGCCGTCGCTCGAGGCGACGCGCTTTGCCGCCGCGCTCGCCGAGCGCCAGCTCCACCTCGGCCTGCTCGTGGTCAACAAGGTCCTCCCCGCGAGCTTCGCGGACCCCGCGGCAGTGGCGGTCGCCGAGAGCCTCCAGGGCGATCCGGTCGGGATCGCCGGCGCACTGCTCGCCGCCCTGCCCGACGGTCTCGCTGGTGCGTCGCGGGTCCAGGTTGCCCGCGTCCTCGAGGAGGTGGGTCGCAGCTTCGCGAGCGTGGGGCTCGTCGCCAGCCGTCAGGCGGAGCTGCTGGCCGAGATGTCTGGAGCGCACGAGGTGACCGCGACGGTCCCACACCTCGCGGCCGACGTGGTCGACCTGCGGGGACTGCTCGAGATCGGCCGGCACGTCCTCGACGGGACCGGCACGTAGCTCGGCGAGCCAAAGCGGTCAGGACGACGACGCGGTCAGGACGACGACGCGGGCGGGAAGGCGGACGCGGGCCGACGCGTGCCTCCAGGCTCGAGGACCATGCCCCGAGCCGCCTACCATATGGACCTTGCTCGACTACCACGTCCACCTCTGGCCGCACGCCGAGCGCGCGAGCTCGGCACAGTACCGGCTCGAGGAGCTCGCAGCGTACTGCGATCGCGCCGAGGCGGCGGGAGTCGAGGAGATCGCGCTTACGGAGCACCTCTTTCGCTTCGGGGCCGGGCGTGCCGCGCTTGGCGCCTTCGACGCCGCGGAGGTCGATCCCGACCTGCGGAGCCGGATCGCGGGCTACCTCGACCACCATGCGACGGCGGACCTCGACGAGTACGTCGCCGCCGCTCTCGAGGCCCGCGCCGCCGGCCTTCCCGTCGTCGTCGGGCTCGAGGTCGACTACTGCCCGGGCCGTATGGACGCGATCAGCCAGCTTCTCGCCGGGTATCCCTTCGACGTGCTGCTCGGCTCGGTGCACTGGCTCGGCGCCTGGCTCTTCGACGACGTCGGCGACGACCTCGCGGAGCGCGAGTGGCGGCGCCGGGGGCCGGAGGATGCTTGGCGTCGCTACACCGACGCGCTCGAGGAGCTCGCGGCGACGCGGTCGTGCGACGTCCTCGCCCATCCGGACCTCGTCAAGGTGACAGGACGGCGACCCGACGCGTCGCTCCTCGCCGAGTGCCACGAGCGGATCGCCGCCGCCGCCGCCTCGTCCGGAATGGCGGCGGAGATCTCGTCCGCCGGATGGCGCAAGCCGGTCGGCGAGGCCTATCCCGCGCCCGAGCTCCTGGCACGCTTCCACGATCTCGGTGTTCCGGTGACGACCGCATCCGACAGCCACGGTCCCGGTGACGTGGCCGACCGCGCGGGGGACCTCGCCCGCCTTGCCGAGTCTGCGGGCTACACGTCGCTTCGCGCGTTCCGCTCGAGGGCGGGAGTCGACGTCGCGTTGTGGGCTGGCGGGGCGCGATGACGTCGCCGGCAGACCTCGCCCGTGAGTACACCGGTCTCGACATCGGCGCGCGCAAGCACCTGGAGAGGCTCATGGGTGCATGGGGGATGCTGTCCGACCTCTCCTTCTCGGACCTCCTCCTGTACGTCCCGCTCGACCAGTTCTCGCTCGCCGTCGCGCGGGCCGGGCCCGACACGCCTGCGCGGGGACCGGACGACGACCCGTCGGCGTCGCTCCGGGGTCTGCACTTCGTCGTGCTCGGCCAGATGCGCCCGACGACGAGCTCGACGCTTTTCGAGCTCGACCTCGTCGGCCAGGTCGTCGCGGCCGGCGAGCTGCCGCTGGTGCTCGAGTCCTGGCGGAGCGGCACGATCAAGACCGGTGAGCGCTCGGCGGGCGGCGACGAGGCCACGTGGCGGGACCAGTGCATCCCCGTCCGGTGCGCAGGTGAGGTGGTCGGCGTCCTCAGCAGGGTCTGGTCGCCGACGGGTGGCCGACGGACGGGAGGCCTCGAACGGGTCTACCTGAGACTTTTCGACCGCCTCGCCGCGATGGTCGCCTCGGGGCTCTACCCCTTCGTGACCGACGACGCGGGCGTCGAGGAAGCGCCACGCGTCGGCGACGGTGTCCTCGTCCTCGACGAGGAGCGCCGCGTCGCGTTCGCGTCGCCCAACGCGGTCAACGCTCTCCACCGGATGGGGATCGTCTCGTCGATCGTGGGCTCCGACCTCTCGTCCCTCGGTGTCGACGCCGAGGCGGTCGAGCAGGCCTACAGCCAGCGCGTGCCGGTGATCGAGGAGCTCGAGCGCAGGCCGGACGTGATCGTGCTGCTCCACTGCATCCCGCTCGTCGACGATGGGGACGTGACTGGTGGTCTCGTGCTGCTTCGCGACGTGACCGACCTGCGGCGCCGGGACCGCCTTCTCTTGTCGAAGGACGCGGCCATCCGCGAGGTCCACCACCGGGTGAAGAACAACCTCCAGACGATCTCCTCGCTTCTCCGGCTCCAGTCACGGAGGCTCGAAGACCCGTCGGCTCGGGTTGCCCTCCTCGAGGCCGAGCGTCGGATCAGGGCGATCGCACTCGTCCACGAGATCCTCGCTCGCGACCCCGGCGAGCAGGTGCCCTTCGACGAGATCGTGCCCGCTCTCGTCCAGCTCGCGCGCGACGCGAACGTCTCCTCGCGCTTCGTCGAGATCAAGGTGAGCGGCGACGCCGGCGACCTCGTCGCGGACGTCGCGACCCCCTTGGCGGTCGTCATCGCCGAGGTGCTGCAGAACGCGGTCGAGCACGCGTTCCTCGATCCGTCGCTCGACGGGCCCCAGGTGGACCTGGTGCTCGAGAACGACGGAGCGCAGCTCCTCGTCGAGATACGAGACAACGGCAGCGGCTTCCCGGAGGGTTTCGACGTCGACCGGACGCGCAGCCTGGGGCTGTCCATCGTCCGTGACCTCGTGCGCAGCCAGCTCGCCGGGTCGATCGCCGTCACGTCGAACGGGGGAGCGGTCGTGCGCATCGCCGTGCCGGTCGCTCCGGTGCCGGTGGAT
>JAJZCK010000163.1 GCA_021846125.1 Actinomycetes bacterium
CGCTGCCCGACGACGCTCGCCGACACCGCTCGCCGACGCCGCTGCCCGACGGCGGATACCCGGCATGGACCGCTAGCCCGCCAGGCCTGCCTCGCTCGGCACGGCCTCCTGCTCCTCGTGCCAGCGTGCCGAGATCCGGCGGGCAGTGGTGACGAAGCCGGTGTGGGCGACCATCCGGTGGTCCGGGCGCACGGAGCGGCCTTCCACGTGCCAGGTGCGCCGGAGCACCTCGAAGGTCTCCGCGAGGCCGAAGCCACCGTGGTCGAGGCGGGAGCGCAGCTCCGCTGTCTGGTTGATCGTCGGGAGGTAGGAGAGCAGGATCCCACCCGGCGCGAGCGCGTCGGCGGCATGGCCGACCACGCGCCACGGCTCGGGCAGGTCGAGCACGACCCGGTCGAGATCCGTCTCGTCGATCCCGTCGTAGACGTCGCGCTCCTCGACCCGGTAGCCGGTGCCGGCGCCGAGCGCGTCCTCGACGTTGGCCTTGGCACGCGTTGCGAAGTCGGGGCGGATCTCGTAGCCGACGAGGTCCGCCCCCGCGCCGAGGAGCGTCATCGAGAGAGCACCCGAGCCGACGCCCGCCTCGAGCACCCGAGCTCCGGGGAAGATGTCACCCGCCATGAGGATGGCCCCGAGGTCCTTCGGGTAGATGACCTGCGCGCCACGGGGCATCTTCAGCACGAGATCCGAGAGCGTCGGCCGCAGCACGAGGAAGCGGCGCCCGGGCCCGGTGCGTCCGTCGCGCTGGCGGGCCACGTGCTCGCTGCCGTCGTCGGCGCCGATGATCGCGTCGTGCTCGACGACACCCGCGTGGCTCTGGAAGGAGCTGCCTGCGACGAGACGGACGAGGTAACGGCGGTCCTTGCGGTCGACGAGCAGGACGCGCTCGCCCGCCGCGAGCGGACCGCGCGCCCTGGCCGCACCGCGGCCGTGGCTCACGCGGCGCCGTCTGACCCGCGGGCCCCCTCGCGCGCCGCGTGCCGCAGGGCGCGCCGGGTCGGCGGCGCCGCGCAGTGCGTCACGACGATCGACTCGCCGAGCGCGATCTCCTCGCGCACGACCTTCGGCGACTCGGCAGTCGTGAGCAGCCGGAAGAGCCACGCGAGCATCCCCGCGACGAGCCACAGCGAGCTTCCCTCGAGAAGGCCCTGGCGCAGCCCGCGCCTCATGACGCGCCGCGCCACCCGGTCGAGAAGCGTGAGCATCGTCAGACCCGACGGATCTCGAGGACCGTCGCCCGCCGCCGCCCACGCCGGCGCCCGAGGAGGTAGACGGACGCGACGGCGAGCACGCCGCCCGCGACCGCAGCTGCCGTCACCGTCGTGCGGGACTGGCCGACGACCGACTGCGCCGAGCCCCCGAGGGACCGCAGCTGGCGCTCGACGTCCGACAGCGAGACACGCTCGCCGGGGCGTCCGCGGCTCACGATGGCTCCCCGCCCGGGGCGACCGCAACAGCCCTGCCACCCGCCGCAGGCACGTCGCCCTCCACGGCACTGCCGACCGCGCGGGTCCGGTGGGCGCCTCGGAGCCCGAGCACCGTCGCGCCGGCTGCCGCGGCGAGAGCCGCCAGCGCCGAGATGAGGAAGGGAGCGAACGACCAGCTCCCCGCGAAAGCGCTCGCCGTCTCTGTCTGCAGGGCACGGAGCAGCGCGAGGAGGAGCACGACGCTGCCGACGCCGAGCAGGAGCGATCCGGCCAGCCCGTAGGCGAGGGTGCGGAGGATGCCCTTGAGGGGTCCGAACGTCTCCTGGACCACGTAGCGCCGGAGCACGGCCACCGTCTCGCCGATCGCGGCGCGCGCCTGCGCGTCCTGGCCGCGGCTGCCGTCTCGCCCCGGACCCGCTCGCCCCAGACCCGCTCGCACAAGACCCTTGCGCATCGACGCTCCTCGTGCTCGTGCCCACATACCGTGCCCACCCGGCGCGGACCGCGCGCCGGAGACACCGGCCACGGCGACGCGACCGTTCCACCGGACGCCCGCGCAGGCTAGTGCGGGAAGGGGAGCCCCGCCACCACCGCGGGGCCCTGGGGCGGGCCGCGGAAGGTGGCCGGCGAGGGGTTCGCCCGCGGCGGCTCGAGGGGGCCGGCGAGGGCCCCCTGCTAACGTGCGAGCGTGCCCCAAGCCCTGCTCGCACTTCTCGTCGGCCTCGCCGTCTGCCAGATCGCGATCTTCTGCACCACCGTGTTCCTCCATCGCACGGTCGCGCACAAGGCGCTCTCGGTCTCCCCGGGCGTCCGCTTCGCGTTCCGGTTCCTCGTCTGGATCACCACCGGGATCCGCCCGCGTCAGTGGGCGGCCGTCCACCGTCGCCACCATGCCTACACCGACGTCGAGGGCGACCCCCACTCACCGCTCCTGCTCGGCTTCTGGAAGGTCCAGCTCGCCAACGCCCTCCTCTACCGCAAGGTCGCACGCGACGGGGAGAACACCCGGCGCTACGCGAAGGAC
The DNA here is from genome assembly GCA_021846125.1 of Actinomycetes bacterium. GTDB lineage: Bacteria > Actinomycetota > Acidimicrobiia > Acidimicrobiales > Bog-793 > JAJZCK01. The sequence goes on from JAJZCK010000163.1 coordinate 2,452, forward strand.
CTCCCGCCCGACCGGTGGGACACGGTGCTGTTCGACCACGCGCTCCTCGGGCTCGGGATCGGCATCGCGATCCTCTGCGTCAGCCTCGGCTGGGAGTGGGGGCTCGTCGCCTCGGCCGTCCACACGGTGACCTATCTCCTGTTGAACGGCGCGATCAACGCGTTCGGCCACGTCACCGGCACCCAGCCCTACCCCAACACCGCCCGGAACAACCAGTGGCTCGCCTGGCTCACCGCCGGCGAGGGCCTGCACAACAACCACCACGCAGCTCCCACCTCGGCGCGGCTGTCTCTCGGCGACGGCGAGCGGGATCCCGGGTGGTGGCTCATCCAGGTCCTGGCGCGCGCCGAGCGGGCCACCGTCCGGCTCGAGCAGCCCCGCTTCTCGAAGGGGAACGTGCCAGCCACGACGTCGGCACCCTAGGCTGGCTCGCGGCGTCTCGACACTCGGGCACGGCGAGAGGAGCGACAGGTGACGAAGGTGCACGACCTCTACGACATCGGGGGCCAGAGCCCCTGGGTCGACGACCTGAAGCGCTCCTACCTCTCCCCCGGTGGCCTCGACCGCCTCCTCGAGCTCGGCGTGCGGGGCCTCACGTCGAACCCGACCATCATGGCGAAGTCCATCGAGGCCGGATCGGACTACGACGAGCAGTTCGCGGACCTCGTCGCGGCGAAGACCTCCGTCGACGACAGCTACTGGGAGCTCGTGCTCCACGACGCGAAGGGCGCTCTCGGTCTCTTCCGCCCCCTCTACGACTCCTCGCACGGCGGGGACGGCTTCGTCTCGGTGGAGGTCTCCCCCACCCTCGCGCACGACACCGCGGGCACCGCGGCCGCCGCCCGGGCCCTCGCGGCGCGCGTCGCCGCGCCCAACCTGCTCGTGAAGATCCCTGCGACCCGTGAGGGCGTCCCCGCGATCGAGGAGATGATCGCGGAGGGTCACAGCATCAACGTCACCTTGATCTTCTCCCTCGAGCGCTACGCGGCCGTGGTCGACGCCTACCAGCGCGGCCTCGAGCGCCTCGTCGCCGCGGGCGGGGACCCGGCGGGCGTCGCGTCGGTCGCGTCGTTCTTCGTCAGCCGCGTCGACACCGAGATCGACCGCCGGCTGGAGGGGATCGCCGCCGCCGAGCCGGGGAGCGCGCGTGCCGCCCGTGCGCTCGAGCTGCGCGGCAAGGCCGCAGTCGCGCAGGCGAAGCTCGCGTACGCGCTGTTCCGGGAGCGGTTCGGCTCGGACCGCTTCGCTGCGCTGAAGGTCCGCGGCGCGACCGTCCAGCGGCCACTCTGGGCGTCCACCTCCACGAAGAACCCGGCCTACCCGGACCTGCTCTACGTCGACTCGCTCGTCGGCCCGGACACGGTGGACACGATGCCGCCGCAGACGCTCGCGTCCTTCGCAGACCACGGCGTCGTCGCCCGGACGGTCGACGCCGACCTCGACGGCGCGCGTGCGACCATCGCCGGGCTCGGCGAGGTGGGCGTCGACCTCGCGGACGTCACCGAGCAGCTCGAGGTGGAGGGCGTCGCGTCGTTCGCGAAGTCCTTCGAGGAGCTCCTCGCGAGCCTCGGCCAGAAGGCCGTCGCGCTCGGCGCCGCCCGTTGAGCGCGGAGCCGCACCTCGTCGAGGACGAGGGGGGCAGCCTCACGGCACTGCTCGAGGTGGAAGACACCACCGTCCAGGTGGACGACGGCGTCGCTCGACGGCCCGAGCCCCTCGCGCTCGTCGTGTTCGGCGCGTCGGGCGACCTCGCGCACCGCAAGATCCTTCCCGCGCTCGCCCAGCTCGTCGAGCGGGGCTCGCTCGACGACCACGTCGCCGTCGTGGGCGTCGCACGCAGCGAGTGGACCGACGAGGAGTTCCGGGCCATGTGCCGGAAGCTCACGCCCGCAGGCTCGTCGGGCGCATGGGAGGCGCTCGTCGAGGGCTTCCGCTACGTGGCGGGGGACTACGGCGACGACGCGACGTTCTCCACCCTTGCCACGGTGCTCGACGAGCTCGACGAGACGCGTGGCACGTCGGGCAACCGCATGTACTACCTCGCGACCGTGCCGGCGGTGTTCGGCCAGGTGGCCCGTTCGCTCGCCGCCCACGGGGGCAGCGAGCCCGGGCGCGGGGGGACGTTCGCCCGCCTCGTCGTCGAGAAGCCGTTCGGCTCGGACCTCGCGAGCGCGCAGGAGCTCGACGCCGAGCTGCACCAGGCGTTCAGGGAGGACCAGATCTTCCGGATCGACCACTACATGGGCAAGGAGACGGTCCAGAACGTCCTCGCGCTGCGCTTCGCGAACTCGATCTTCGAGCCGGTCTGGAACCGCCGCTACGTCGACCACGTCCAGGTCACCGTCGCAGAGAGCCTCGGCGTCGAGCACCGCGGCGGCTTCTACGAGACTGCGGGGGCACTGCGCGACATCGTGCAGAACCACGTGATGCAGGTGCTCGCCCTCACCTTGATGGAGCCTCCCTCGACGATGGACGCAGGTGGCATCCGTGACGAGAAGGTGAAGCTGCTCCGGTCCGTCGTCGTGCCCGACCCCGACGAGGCGGTGAACAACGTCGTGCGGGCCCAGTACGGCGCCGGCATCGTCGGCGGCGAGGACGTGCCGGCCTACCGGGCGGAGGAGGGCGTCGACCCGGTCTCGGAGACCGAGACCTACGTGGCGATGCACCTCCTCGTCGACAACTGGCGGTGGGCCGGCGTCCCCGTCTACGTCCGGACGGGCAAGCGGCTCGCCACCCGGGCCACCGAGGTCTCGATGGTCTTCCAGCGGCCGCCGCACCTCCCCTTCGCCGGCAAGCTCGCGCGGGACCTGCGCCCGGACACCTTGACGCTGCGGATCCAGCCGGACGAGGGGATCAGCCTCTGCTTCGGCGCCAAGGTCCCCGGCCCCGCGTTCAAGGTGCGGACGGTCGCGATGGACTTCTCCTACGCGGACGCCTTCCCCGGCGGGACGGCCGAGGCCTACGAGCGGCTCCTGCTCGACGCGATGGGCGGCGACGCCACGTTGTTCATCCGCAGCGACGAGGTCGACCAGGCCTGGGAGATCGTCGCGCCGATCCAGCAGGCCTTCAGCGAGGGCGAGCCTCCTCTCGCCCGCTACCGCGCCGGGAGCTGGGGACCGATCGAGGCGGACCGGCTCGTCGAAGGTGGAGGACGCCAGTGGCGCAACCCGTGAACGGCGACCTCGTCGTCACCGACGACGTCCCGGGCGCCTTCGCCGACCTCGCCGTCTCCGAGGGGCGCCGCGTGCTCTCCGAGCGCGACGAGGGCGGGATCCCGTTCAGGCTGGGCTGCTCCGGCGGCTCGTCCGGCGAGCGCTGCTACGCGAGGCTCGCCGTGCGGGAGGACCTCGACTGGTCCCGCACGGAGTGCTTCTTCGCGGACGAGCGCTGCGTCGCGCCGGACGACCCGATGTCGAACCAGCGCGCGCTGCGTGCGGTGCTGAAGCCGAGGCTCGCCGAGCTCGTGGGCTTCCACCCGATGTCGTGCGCGGACGGGCCCGGTGCCTACGAGGCCCAGCTGCGCTTCTCCGGTGGCCTCGACGTGCTCCAGCTCGGCTTCGGGCCCGACGGCCACACCGCCTCGCTCTTCCCCGGCTCCGCGGCGCTCGACGCTCCGCCGGACCAGCTCGTCGCGACGAACGTCGACCCCGCGGGGCGCAACCCCCTCGAGCGGATGACCTTGACGCTCGCCGGCATCGCGGTGGCCGGCCTCGTCGTCATCGCGGTCACCGGCGCGGAGAAGCGCGACGCGTTCGCACGGTTGCTCGCAGGCGAGGATCTTCCTGCATCGCGCGTGCACGCCCCACGCGTCCTCTGGCTCTGCGAGACGGTCGTCGCGAAGGGGCTCGTGTGAGCGAGCCGCCTCCCAGTGCCCCTGGCTCTCCCGG
>JAJZCK010000164.1 GCA_021846125.1 Actinomycetes bacterium
ACCTGATGAGCAAGATGGCACTCACCGCCGACCACCTGGTCATCATCGGGCGCGGCAGGCTGCTCGCCGACGCCCCCACCGAACGCTTCGTCGCGTCAGCGGGCCACCATGACGTGCTCGTCCGCGCGCCGCGCGCAGCCGACCTCGCCGCGCTGCTCGCCGGTCGTGGCGCAGCCGTGCACGCCGACATCAGCGGCGCGCTCGTGGTGACAGGTCTGGACGCCCCGTCGATCGCCGACCTGGCAGCCGAGCAGGGCGTCTCCATCCACGAGCTCGTGCCACGAAACGCCTCGCTCGAACAGGCCTACCTCGACCTCACGGGCGAGAGCGTCGAGTACCACACTGGAGCGCCACCCGGACCTGTGGCGAGGGACCGAGGACCGCGCTCGATTCCTCGACCGCTTCGAGTCCTGTGCCATCGCACGCCGAGCGGGCACGCGACGTTCTCCTCTCGGAGTGGACCAAAGCCCGCTCCGTTCGCTCCACCTATTGGATCCTGCTTGTCGCTGCCGTCACGGCCGTGGGTGGTAGCGCTCTCGTTGCAACTACCACCGCACGCTCGGGGCACTCGCCGTTCGACCCGCTTGCGTCCGTGTTCGTCGCATGGCTCGAGTACCCGGTGCTCGCCGTCGGGATCCTCGGCGCCCTCGCGTTCAGCTCTGAGTACAGCACGGGCCAGATACGAACGACCTTCACCGCGGTGCCGCAGCGCCGTGCCGTCCTCGCGGCCAAAGCCACCACCGTGGGGCCCCTGATGACCCTCTGCGATCGAAGTTCCCCGACGTCTCCGCGCTCAGGATCTGTCTGGGTCGCCACGAGAAGGGTCGTCCTCTCTCCTCGTCGAGGAGAGCGGACGCCGACGACGTCGCGACGATCGAGCTGCGGCCGATCGCACGGACTGCCCTTCCCTGGTCGACGAGCACTCCACCGCGGACGAAGCGATCGCGGACGTGAGCGACGGGCTCACCGCTGCAGGCGCCCCTCGGCTCGACGCCTTCTCCTGCCTCGGCACGCCCTACAGCGGCTACGCCGTGCCGGCGTGGGATGAAGGGAGCTCGGACATGGACGACCCGTCCCGTCCGAGTCGCAGGGCCTCGCCGTCGTCGAGACCGGAGTCCGGGTCGGAGCACTCGTCGTGCACACCCCGTCGGAGATGCTCGGAGCCGGGCCGGAGCTCGCTGCTCGCTGCTCGCGAGAGCGGAGCACGGGCCCACAGCCCTGTCCGAGAGCGCGTGGTAGAGGGCGAGGTCGCTTACGACGTCTTCTGCTTCTTGTGATCGGAGCGATCAGCTGGCGGAGCCGTAGAGCGACCGGAGCTCGGCGAGGCTCCTCGCGAGGAGCCGGGAGACGTGCATCTGGCTGAGCCCGACGCGCGTCGCGATCTCGGACTGCGTGAGGTCCTCCATGAAGCGGAGCCGCACGATGAGGCGATCGCGCTCAGGGAGAAGCTCGAGGACCGCGGCAAGCCCGATGCGGTCGTCCGACCGTTCGAGCTCTCCGTCGAGATCACCGAGGCCCTGCGCGAGCGTCGCGCCGTAGGCGTTCGGCGCGTCGATGGAGACAAAGCGGTAGGCGTGCCCGGCCTCGAGCGCCTCCGCGAGGTCGTCCTCGGTCGCACCAGTCTCGAGGGCTATCTCGCCGACGGTCGGCAGGCGACCGAGCCGCTGGCACATCTCGTCGACCACCGGCCCGAGACCGAGATAGAGCTCCTGGACGGGTCGGGGAGCGCGAACCGACCATGCCCTGTCCCGGAAGTGGCGCTTGATCTCACCGACGATCGTCGACGTCGCGTACGCACCGAACGCGAAGCCAAGACCGGGGTCGAACCGCTCTACCGCGTTCACGAGACCGATCGAGCCCGTCTGGACGAGATCCTCGAGCGCCTCGCCCCGGTTCGCGAAGCGCCGTGCCAGCTGGAGGACGAGGGGCATCTGGCTGACGACGATCTCGTCACGCAGATCCTGTGCGCGCGTGCAGGCGTACTCGCAAAGCGCTTCTCCGAGATCCTGAGATCTGCCGGGAGGGGGACGCACGAGCTCGGCGCGCAGCGCCGACGCAATCCGTGCACGGCCGGCCGGAAGCATCCGTCGCTGCGCGAACCGAGAAGACCTCGGGCTCCACGACGGACCGGACGGGGCCGTCGAGTCCGCGTGGCCATCGTCGTACACAGCTTCGCTCGTCACGCGCACGCCATCATTCCCACGAGCCGACGGCAACCGCGAGGCAAGGCGCTTCGCGAGATGGGCGCAGACCGAGACCCGTCGGGGCAGCAGGGCGAACGTCGGTGATCCGGACGACGAGCCTTTCGAAGGCCGCCAGGACGGAGGACATCATGCACGAGAAATGGCGATACACGTGGAAAAGATGCTGCTCGTCGCCCACAGGCTTTCCTTGCTTGGCAGCAGGAGCGAACCGCGTGGTCCGGGCGGGAGCTCAACGGAGAATGCACCGTAATGCTATCGCAGCAACCCCACAGAGGCAAACCTGTCGCGACCCGTTCCGACCCCGAGGGCGGCCGTCCGGTGCGTCTCAGCCAGCGATTTGGCGGCATCGGATCCTCGGTGCCGAGCTCCGGAGCATCGAGAGGCGGCCGACGCCCACGCGCGCTGCATCCGCAGCGCGGTGCGCAATTGACCATCAGTGCCTGTAGGTCTACAATACAAACGGCCCACGTGGTCCGACAGTCAGACAACGGCTGCAGGACTACCACAAGGAGTACGCCTAGATCGTCGTCTCGGGCTCTGCTTTCTTCCTCGCGGCCCTCCTGGCTTGCACTGCTGGCATCGTCGGGGACTGGGGTCACGCTCGACCGCAGACACGCGGTTTCATCGCGTCACCGTCCCGTGACGGTGACGACTGTGCCGCCGTCGTCGAGCAGCATTTGGCCGCACGTAGCGGGGCAGCTCGAACGAGCGATACTTGCCTAGACATAGTTACGTGTTACGTGTTACGTGTCACGTATCACGTGTCTAGATAATTCCCGCGACTTCGGCCCTCGGAGGCCACGTCTGAGCAAGCAGTGTTCGTTCGCCGACCGGAGAAGGCGAAAACAGACAGGAAACAGCAATGGGAGCGGTACGCAAGGTAGAGAACACGGCTGAGCAAGCAAGAGGGCGAGCAAAGCAAGCTGCGGGCAAGGTCACGGGCGATGACCGCCTCCGGGTCGAAGGCAAGGCCGACGAGATGAAGGGAGATCTTCGTCAAGCCGGCGAGAAAGTGAAGGAGGCCTTCAAGAAGTGACACTCGACAGGCGAGATAGGCACATTCCGCGATGACGTCCTCGTCGCGGCTGCGCTACCGAGCTGGCGCCGCCGTGGTCGCCATGCTGTTCGGTGCCGGTGCTTCGACTGGTCGAGAGACACGCTCGACATCACCCGGATACCAAGTGGCTCGGAAATGAAGCCAAGTCCGATAGTCAGGAAGTATCCATGCTCGTACTGATCTTGCTACTTATCGTCCTCCTAATGGCCGGCGTCGGTTTCACGCTTCACTTCCTGTGGATCGTCGCTGCCGTCCTCTTCGTGCTTTGGCTTGCCGGCTTCGTGCTCGGACGAGGAACTGGTGGTCGTCACCGCTTCTATCGTTGGTGACCTTCATCTCGAGAGAGATGAAACTGCTTTCGGTCCCTTTCGTCGAAAATGAGCTCTCCAAACGAGCTTTCCCACAACAAAGGAGTGCAATCATGGGCATCGGATCAAGCTTGATCGTGCTCGCAATCGGCGCGGTGATGCGCTTTGCCGTATCGGTGACGACTTCCGGGTTCAACATCCATACGATCGGCGTCATCTTGATGATCGTGGGCGGAGTCGGGCTGGTCTTGTCGGTGGTATTCCGGAACTCTTGGGGCGGCTTCGGAGGCTCGGGCAGCCAACGTCGTACGACGACGAGCGGGCCGAGCGGCACCACCACGACGACGAGCGAAGAGCGGGTGTCCTGACCGGCGACCGGCCTTCGCTGACCGACGAGGAGGCACCCGGACGCAAGCGCCGGATCGTCCACCGGACGGCGCAGCTCGGTCTGACTAGCCGGATCCTGTACCGGATCGAGCACTACAGCTCTCTTCCGATCGTCGCCATCGCGGTTACCGGGCTCCTCGTCGTGCTCGTCAGCGTGGGGGTCGGATTCGGCTTCCCGCGTCGTTTCGTCGCCGCTTTCGAGATCGTCGCCTCGGCGAGCACATTGGTGATGGTCTTCGCCATCCAGCACACCCAGGGAAGAGAGCAGGCGGCGACACAGCGGAAGCTGGACGAGCTGATCCGTGCGCTCCCTGGCGCCGACGAGTCCCTCATGATGCTCGAGGAGGCGTCGAGCGAGACGATGCTCGAGATCGAGGAAGAGCAACGGGACATCCGCTCGATGACGTCGACCACGGACGCAGCGAAGGGCGGTTCGCCGCACGATGGCCCGTAGCGCCGGCGGCCTCGACGTCGGCTGGACCTCCTGCGCACTTTCCGGCGCCACCGCTCCCTCGTGGTCGCACAGTACGACCCCGTGACCTACCGTGTCGGTGATGAGCTGCACCCGGCGGTGGGCCGCTGACGCGAGTTGGGCGACCGGCGCTAGCCCGCGCTCCCGCGCGCACATCGGCGAACGGGGGTGAGCGACTCCGGGGCCGGCAGCTCGAGGATCGGGCGCTACGTGACGGTCGTCGTCGACGGCTTGCCGGAAGTGATCTCTTGCGTCGTGGCCCGGGAGGACCCGCGCAAGCTCGTCCTCGAGCAGGTGTCGCGCCAACCCTACGAGCTCGTCCCCGGTGACAAGCTGACCTGCACGAGCCTCACCGGCACCTGGACGACGACCGTGCTGTCGTGCCGAGGAGAGGTTATCGAGCTCGCGGCACCGTCCTGGTTCGAGCGCTCTGCCCGCCGACGGTGGCGTCGCGTGCCGGTGACAGATGCGGTCGCGCTGAGGATCACGCGCCCCGCTGACGGGACCATGCTCTCGGCCCGCCTGCAGGACGTGTCCGTCGGAGGCGCCTCCGTGCTCCTCGAGCGCGTTCCGGAGCTCGTGCCCGGGGTGACCGTCGAGGTGGAGCTGCCCACCGGCCGCGCCGTCGCCGAGGTCCGCTCGGTACGCAGCCACTCACATAGGTTGCTCGTCGTCGCCGGGCTCGCCTGGACGCGGCTCGACCCCGAGGCGCGGACCTTCGTCGCCACCGCGGCCGCCGCTGGCACTGGGTTGCGAGCACGCACCGCCAGGGACGAATGACGACGGGACCGGCGAGCACGTCGCGAGGCGTCGCCAGCAGGATCTACGAGGCGATAGCCGGCTTTGCAGAGTCGGCGTGACGAGTCCAGCTCGCAGGCGGGCCACCCGCGGGGTCCCTGGAGCGAGGCGAGGCCGACCGGCCGGGACCGCTCCGCTCGGGCACTACCCTTGGACGCGCCCCGTCCCCGCGAGAAGAGCAAGATCGTGAGCACAGCCGCAGGTCTGTTCGACGCCGTCGTGTTCGACCTCGACGGCGTCATCGTCGACACCGAGCGCGTCGTCCACCAGGTGTGGTTCGACGTGTTTGCCGACTACGGATGCAGCTTCTCCTTGGAGGAGTGGCTGACTGCCGTCGGCACCGAAGGCGGGTTCGACCCCTACGGCGCCCTCGTCGAGCGGAGCTCGCGGCCACTGCCGTCGCGCGACGAGCTCGCGCGACGGACGGCCGGGGACGAGCGACGGATGCTCGCGGGGCTCGGCGCTCTGCCGGGTGTCGACACGTGGATCGACGGTGCCCGGCGCACCGGGCTCTTTCTCGCGGTCGCCTCGAGCTCCCCGCGCTCGTGGGTCGAGGAGCGCCTCGCGGAGGTGGGGCTGTCGCAGACCTTCGCGGTCGTCTCGTGCCGCGGGAGCAACCTGGCTGCCAAGCCAGCCCCGGACGTCTATATCGACGCGTGCAGGCGTCTCGGCGTCGAGCCGGCTCGCTCGGTGGCCGTCGAGGACTCGCTCAATGGCCTGGTAGCAGCACGCGCCGCCGGGATGCGATGCGTGGCGGTTCCCGGCGCTGTCACGAGCGGGCTCGATTTCGGCGCGGCGGACCTCGTCCTCGGCTCGCTCGGAGAGATGTCGCTCGACGACGCTCTTTGCCACCTGGTAGAACGGGCGGACCGCTAGTCCCGACGTGACGGTCGACGGACCTGCGGGCCGGGAAGGCGGGGTGGCGTGCCCCGCCGCGGCGGATGCTCATCTGGTGGCGAGCCCGTCGATCTCCGTCAGCGTCCGGCGGACGCCACCCTCGTAGAGAGC